>CAZNRY010000053.1:0-21697 GCA_964575675.1 uncultured bacterium | reverse complement strand
CCGGTCGCGGGCGTTATTTCGGGCTTTTTCAAATCTGTTCCTGGGCCGCGGGGCCGGGAACGGCCCGGCTCGCTGGCAGTGGGCGGTAATCGACAATGTCGCCACAGTACCTCCAGTGTACCAAGGATGGGAAAGGCGGCAAGAAAAATCGCGGATCAGGGGCTGCGGGCCGGGGTTTTGGGGCTGGGGCGGCGGGGAAGGGAGGCCAAATTCGGGTTGGGCGGGCGGCGGGGTCAGGGGACCCGGGCCGATAAGCGTTCAGCAATTCGAGTCGGCCGTGCCGTCGAAACGCACGTGATGCACCCAGGCCGGGGGCAGGTTGGGAACGATCCAGTCGCGACGGATTTCGTTGGTCTTGAGGATCGAGTTGAGGGCCTGGCCGATCTCACGTAGTCGCTGCCGCTCTGCCCCGCCGGCAATGAGCGACCGGGCTGGCCGCACGGCCTCCCGTTCGGCCAAAGTCCCCGCCAGGGAGCGTTTCCCATCTCGGTTGGAGGGGGCGGACCCTGCGGGGCAGAAGTTCCTGCAGCACAGTCAGGAAGATGTTCGCGAAGACCTTCTGGTAGGGTCCGGCGCCCCGCGCCGGCATCGTCCCCTCGTGGAACGTAATCCGATCAGAGACCCCGTTCCTCTCTGCGTTCTCTCGAGCGGACCGCACCGCGTCGCCCTCCGTGTCGAAGGCCTCCACCGGTCCCAATCCGAGTTGCACCGCGCGAATCGAGAGGATCCCCGTGCCGCATCCCACGTCCGCGGCCGCGAATCCCGCCCTCATGTTCCCCGCTGGGCCGGCCATCCGCTCGAGCATCTGCAGGCACCCGCGCGTCGTCGGGTGATCGCCCAAGCCGAACGCCATCCCGGGGTCCAACCGGATCACCTCCGCCGCTCCTTCGGGAACATCTTCCCAGGTCGGAACGACGACGAGACGCTCCGTCGCGCGGATCGCATGAAAGTGCCTCTTCCACGCCTCGGCCCAATCCTCCCCGCGCAATGGCGCGAGCCGGACCTCGGCGGGACCCACGGGGAGGCCGTTCGCGCGCATCTCGGCGAGCTTCACCCTGACCCAATCGACCGGCACATCCCCGTCCTCCGGAAAATACGCCTGCAAACGAACGAGACTGGCGCCGCGACGTTGCTCGATCGCCGAGCCCAGGGCGCCGCGATCCTCGAGGAGTGCCTGCAGGATCTCGGCCGCGATCCCAGTCGTCCTCACGATGAGAAGATGAAGGCCTGCGACCGTGCTCGCTCCATTCTGAAGACCATCGGGCGGGTCGGTGCTCATGCGTTCAACATAACCACCACGAACGGGCCGCGGCCAGCAGGACGTCGCGGGTCCATCCGGTCCCGCCTTCGCTCCTGGTTCCTTTGGTGTCATGCGCTCGACACCGCGGGTACCACTTTTCGATCGCGCAGCGTGAGACGACTCGACTATGTTCCCGTAACACACTGTCATATATGTTCTTACGGGATGACTCGTTCGCTGACCCGGCGGCATGGGAGTTGCTGGCTAATGCAGCGGGCTGGCGCACGGGTGGGCCGACCGGAACTTCGGGTCGGCTCGGGTTAGCTGGGAGTTCGGGCCGGGAGCCCGGCGCGCCAGCCCGGAACCTCCAAGATGGATCCTCCCTGACACGGGGAAGTAGGCAATGTGGGGATCGGCTAGAGTCCACCGATCCCCACTGCCTTTTCTTGTCGAGCATCGATCGAAGGCCAGATCCGAGGAGGACAGACCGGCGAATGTCCGTCCATGCCAATGCGCATCGGGCGCGGGGAGGCGCATGACAAAACGGCAAGCGCTCGTCCGCTACCCGCCGATCGACATCATGTGGCCGCCGCCCGCGTAGATCCTCTCGATCGGCTTGCTGAAGACGGCCGCGCGAACGGCGGAATCGAACATCTCCTCGTCGACGCCGTCGGGCGCGCGGATCGCCACCCGCACGTCCGGTCCGTCGTCGTGCATCAAGCACCCGAGGAACTTCCCCTTCGCCGTGAGACGCAGTCTCCGGCACCCGCTGCAGAACGGCTCGGTCTCGGGCGAGATGAACCCGACCAGGCCGCGCCTTCCATTCACCTCGACATGCCACAGACGGGCCGGCGCGCCCTCCTCGCCTTCGGCGGGCTCCATGGGGAAGGCTTCGCCGATCTTCGACCGAACTTCGCGAGTCGGGACAAACATCTTCGGGTGATAGCTCTGCACGCACCCGATCGCCATCAACTCGAGGAACCGGAGTTCGTAGCCGCGCTCGATCGCCCACCGCGTCAGCGGCAGGACATCCTCCTCGTTATGGCCCCTGACTATGACCGTGTTGATCTTGACCGGACGAAGCCCCGCACGGTCGAGTGCCTCGATTCCCTCAAGCGCGCGGGACAGATCCCCTCCGGTGAGTCGGCGGAAGCGCTCGGGATCGAGACTGTCGAGGCTCACGTTGACCCGGTCCAATCCGGCCGCGGCGAGGGCGTCGATCGAGCGGGCGAGGATCTGCCCGTTCGTCGTCATCGAGATCTCCTCGAGACCGAGTCCGCGCAACAAAGCGACGAGCGCGTCCAGATGCGGACGGACGAGGGGCTCTCCCCCTGTGATGCGGACGCGCTTCAACCCGAAGCGGTCCCGCAGACGCTCCACGATGGCCGCGATCTCCTCATAGTGGAGAATGTCCTCGCGGGAGGCGTGGACCGGCTCGCCGTCGGGCATGCAGTAGACACACTTGAGCCCGCAGCGGTCCGTCACGGAGACGCGCAGCCGGTCGATCACGCGGCCGTGATGGTCCTGCATGGTTGCTCCTCGCGGCCGGGGCCTCGGCTGACCCCGGAGGGTACAGAGAACCGAACTGCAAATCCAAGTCTCTTTGAGGATCGGCGTCGCTGCGCCGGCGCCGCCGGATCGAACCCAGCCGACGCGGCACCGGCGGGCGGCAACGAGCGCAAGCGGGCGCCGACAGCATTCCCGGGCTAACGGTTTGACCTTACGGTTGAGCTCGACTACCCTTGGGAGTTGCCGACGCATGGCAACGGAACGTCGAACTGCATCCGAAGCGGAGGATTCCACGCGCATGTCGCTGAAGGAAGAGCTTCACCTTCGTCGGCCTTTCTCTTCGATCCAGGAAGAGGCCCTTCTGTCCGTCTTCACCACATGGGATCTCCTCTATCGCAACATCCAGAAAGCCATGCGGCGCCACGGAATCAGCCTAGCGCAATATAACGTGCTCAGGATCCTGCGCGGCGCCGGCCCGGAGGGGATCCCTTTGATGGAGATCGCCCGACGGGTGATCGTCCGCTATCCGAACGTGACCCGCCTGACGGATCACCTCGAGGCGGATGGTCTGATGCGGCGCGAGCGGTGCACACGAGACCGGCGCGTGGTCCGTGCCCTGGCAACCCCCGCGGGCCTTGATCTACTGACAAAACTCGATGGCGAGGTTGCGATGTTGAACATCCACCTGATGCGGGGCGCGGATGAACCGGACCTTCAGCGGATGATCGAGATCCTCGCCTCCGTACGGGATCCCCTCCGTGCCGACGAGCGGACGGAGTTCCTCAACGGCAACGGCCACAGCGCTTCGAACGGGGGCGACCCCGCGGTTTGAGGGGTGCCACCGCTCATTCCTCCGGCGGAACCCTCGCGCCGCAGATCAGGTAAGCGATCCCCCATCGCCCGCCCCACGAGTAGTACGAGGCGAGTTCTTTGGGCCCGACCGGAATCCCGAGCCCTTCTTCGGGCGATTCCAACCCCGCGGCGACGGGACCGTAGTAGGCGTCCCATGCGCTCTCGGGCGCCGGGAAGGTGAAGACCACATCGTATCCAAACGATCCGAGCAGCTCGCGGTAGCTCCGCTCGCACTCGAAGCGGTAGATGCCTTCCTCGTAGACCGCGCGGACGGCGGGCTCGATGGCAAGGGATCGAACGGGATCTTCGGGCATCCGATCCGCGAGGACGCGCACGACTGATTCGGGGGCCGGCGAGTCGAGATAGACCAGGTCCGAGAGCAGGAGCGAGCCGCCGGGCTTGACAAGCTGGCGGATCCTCTCGAGTCCTTCGGGTCGGCCGATGTAGGTCAGGGCGCCCCCAAGGGCCAGCGCAAGGTCGAACGTCCCGTTGGGCAGATCGAGGTGGCGCGCATCGCCGCGCCGGAACTCGATGCGATCTTGAAGCCCGAGCGACAGGGCGCGCTCGCGCCCGGTCCGCAACATACTCTCGCTCAGATCGACTCCCGTGCAAACGCCATCGAACTCGGCCGCCAGAACAAGGCTGGCCGCTCCCGTACCGCAGCAGAGATCGAGAACGCGGGGACGAGCGGGGGGCGCGAGGCCGCGAACCGCCAGGCGCAGCAGGTCGCCCGTCAACGGGGCCAAGAACTCGGGCGTCCCGGTCATCTGCTACCTCCGAATCTGCGGATCGCTTCGCGAAGCGACCGATTCGCCATGAGCTCTCTGCTAGAGAAGAGAGCGTAGGATCTTATTCCGCCGCGGTCGAGCACCTCGAGATGCTGTTCCAACGATCGCCCGTCGAGCTTGTGGAGCCCCAATCCAGGGACGATCCGATCGGAACCCGGCATTTCCGCGAAGCCCGCGCGCAGCCATGCGCCGAGCTTTTCCGGGGAGCCGGTGTACGCCATCGGCAGTGCCGCATCGAGCCAACCCTCCCGGATCCAGCGGGGCCAGTCCTGCTTGCAGGTCCGTCTTGCGGCCGCGGGATCGGGGAGCACGGCCGCCGTGATTTCGATCCCCGGCCTCACGGATCGTGCGGTTCGAGCGATCTCCTCCACCGCGCGCGAGACCTGCTCCATCCTCCACGCGTCCCAAAGACCGATTGCTGGATCGTCCCCGTGCGGTATCGACTCCTCCAGATCGGCGATCAGAAACGCATCCCGGCTTGCCTCATCATATCCCGCGTCGGCATACGGGTACCGGATGTAGTCGAGGTGCAGGCCATCGAGCGGGTAGCGCGAGACGAGCTCGCGGACGACGTTTCGGAGGTAAGGAAGGACTTCGGGGTTTCCGGGACTCAGGTAGATTCCCTCGACGCCCAATCGACGCCCCTCCCCCGCCGACAGTCCAGCGAACCCACGGCCGTCCTTCAGACGGGTCGCCCACTCGGGATGGCGGACGACGATGTTCCGGCGCCCGTTTCGATCCCATTTCCCCGCCAGGAAAACGTTGATCCATGCGTGGAGCCGTAACCCCCGCGAACGGCAGATCCGGCCCGCGGCGGCGAGGGGATCGAAGGGGAGCGATTCCTGCGCCGTACGCTCTCCGGGCCGCATACCAGCCGGGCAAGGCGTCTCGAGAAACCGCGGCGCCGGCTCTGTGGCCGATCGGTAGTAGGCCTCCCCGCGACCCCGCACCTGAACCAGTAGATCCGTGCAGCCGAGCGCGAGGGCCGAGTCGGCAAGTACCGCCAGGGCAAGCGTGTCCTCGAGAGCGTCGCGGATGACCCAGAGGAAGATCCGTCCGGGAGCGCGAGCACGTGCACTCGCGAGGCTGGCGCCGGGCGGACGGTCGGGCGGATGGCTCTGCAGGAGTTGCTCGCCGCGCGGCGCAGACCATCGTGCTTCCTCAGCGGTGACCGCGCGAAGCGAGCCACAGGCGCGAGCCAGGACGGTCCGCCTTCCCCAAGCGAGCGCCGGTCCGGAGGAGCCATCCGCCCGACAGCTCCGGCCGGAGGATATGGTGGGCGGGATGCACAGGTGCGACACCGCGGGGGAGCTTGGCGCGGCGATCGTGATCAGGATCGGAATGATGGCAGCGGCGAGCAGAGCTCGGCGGCAAAAAGCCCGAAACCCAGCAGGTCGACCTCGCCGAGTTAAGGCAAGGAACAGTTTCATGACCAGCCGGGTTTGGGCAATACGGGCGTCTGCGACGCGACCGTGCACTATTTTTCTGCTGTCGGTTCTGCCGTGCTAGGACTCGTCCTTCTTCTTGCGAATCCTTCCCAGCAGACCGCCTCCCTTCTTCTCCTTCTTCTCGGCGGGCTTTGCCTTCTCGGCTGCCTTCGCCGCCTCGGGCTTCGCCGCGGCCGGCTTCTCGGCCTTCGGAGGCTCTTCCGCCTTCGCGGCCTTCTTGCCCTTGGGCTCCTTCTTCTCCTTCGACTCCTTCTTGCGAGAGGCGGCCTCTGCCTTCTCGGCCTTCTCCGCCTCGGCGGCCCTCTCGGATGCCTTCTTGTTCTTGTCCTCGGCGGCCTTCGCCTTAGCCTCGGCCTTGGCCGCGCGGATCTTCCGATCGGCTTCCTTCTGTTCGCCCGACTTCACGAGCTCGAGGATTGCCATCTCGCCCGCGTCGCCGAGACGCCTGCGGGTCTTCAGTATCCGCGTGTACCCGCCCTGCCGCGTCGTGTACCAGGGCATGATCGTATCGAAGAGCTTCTTCGCCACGTCCTCGTTCTGCACGGTGCGTGCGACGAGGCGCCGCGAGTGGAGGTTGTTCCGCTTCGCATAGGTGATCATTCGCTCGGCGACCCTGCGGGCCTCCTTCGCCTTGGCGACCGTCGTCTCGATCCTCTCGTGCTCGAAAAGAGACGTGACGAGGTTGCGAAGCATGGCGCGCCGGTGCGACGCCGTCCGCGAGAGCGCTCTGTGGTCACGGTGATGTCTCATGATTTGTCCGAACGGAGGCCCCGAGGGCTACCGCTCCACCTCCTCTTCCTCGAAATCCGCGTGCTCTGGGTCCAGATCCTCTTCGTCCTCTCCCTCGGGCCGCGGCTTGGGCGTACCCAGGTAGCGGGAGACGTCCATGCCGAAGTGAAGTCCCATCGTCAGTATCAAGTCCTGGATCTCCTTCAGGGACTTCTTGCCGAAGTTCCGGTACTGCAGCATCTCGGTCTCGGACTTCTGAACGAGATCTCCTATGTTCCGTATCTGAGCTGCCCGCAAGCAGTTGCCGGCACGCACGGAGAGCTCAAGCTCGTCCACGCTCCGCTCGAGGAGCTCCTTTATCCGGTTGTACTCCTCGTCGACGACCTCCTCGACCTCTTCCTCGAAGGTCTCCTCGAAGCGAATGAAGAGGCTGAAGTGGTCGCGCAGGACCTTGGCCGCCATCGAGAGAGTGTCGTTGGGGTTGATCGAACCGTCGGTCCAGATGTCGAGGGTGAGCTTGTCGTAGTCGATCCTCTGCCCGATCCGCGTGTTGTCGACCGTGAAGTTCATCTTCGTGACGGGAGAGAAGACCGAATCGACCGGGATCCAGCCGAAGCGATCGAGCACGGCCTGGTGCTGCTCATCGGAGACGTACCCCTTCCCCGACGACACCTCGACTTCCATCTCGAGCGAGCCTTCCTTGTTGACCGTGACAATGTGCAGGTCGGGATTCAGGACCTTGATGTCGGTCGAGATCTCGAGGTCACCGGCCTTGATCTCCTTCTTGCCCTTCGCGCGGAGCATGCCGCGACGCGGTCCGTCGCCCAGGTGCTTGAACCGTACCTGCTTCAGGTTGAGCACGATGTCGGTCACGTCCTCGAGGACGCCGGGGATCGTTCCGAACTCGTGCCGCACCCGCTCGTCGAGTACGCGCAGGGCCGTGACGGCCACCCCCTGGAGCGAGGAGAAAAGCACGCGGCGCAGGGCATTGCCCAGCGTCACGCCGAAGCCCCTCTCGAGCGGCTCCACCACGAATCTTCCATACCGTTCGGTCGCGACCGATTCGTCGGCTACGATCCGCTCCGGCATCTGAAGGGCCTTCCACTTCATCCTGGAACCTCCTCCTGTCTCCCCGTTCGATCGATCCCCGCGGAACCGCTACTTCGAGTAGAGCTCAACGATCAGCTGTTCCTGGATCGGAACCGGGATGTTTTCCCTGGAGGGAATCTGGTTCAAACGCCCTTCCAGCTTCTTGTCATCGAAATCGAGCCAGGTCTGCATCTCGGTACGCCTGCGCTTGTCGACCGCTTCCTTGACCATGACGAGGTTCTTGCTCTTCTCGCGCACGCGGATCACGTCCCCGACCCGAAGCTGATAGGAGGGAATGTCGACCGACTTGCTGTTGACCTCGATGTGGCCGTGCCGAACGAGCTGCCGGGCGTTCGGCCGGGACGGGACGATGCCGAGCCGGTAGACCACGTTGTCGAGACGCGTCTCCAGAAGCTGGAGCAGGATCTCGCCCGTGACGCCCTTCTTCCGCTCCGCCTTCTTGAAGTAGTTGCGGAACTGCGCTTCGAGGAGACCGTAAATCCTGCGGGCCTTCTGCTTCTCGCGAAGCTGCATCCCGTAGGGGGTCTCCTTCTGCCGGCGGTCGCGGCCGTGCTCGCCGGGGACGTAGGCCCGCCGTTCGATCGCCAACTTCTCGGTGTAGCAGCGCTCACCCTTCAAGTAGAGCCGGATCCCCTCGCGCCTGCACAACCTGCACTTCGCGCCCATGTACTTCGCCATCTGTTCTTGCTTCCTCCTGCGGAACTAGGACCGGCCGCCGATCGACTCTTAGACGCGGCGACGCTTAGGAGGCCGACACCCGTTGTGAGGAATCGGCGTCACGTCCCGGATCGCGATGACTTCCATCCCCGCGGCTTGAAGCGACCGAATCGCCGCTTCCCGACCCGCCCCGGGGCCCTTCACCCAAACCTCCACCCTTCGCATGCCAAGGCTGAGGGCCTCTTTCGCGGCCTTCTCGGACGCGACCTGCGCGGCGAACGGGGTGGACTTACGCGAACCCTTGAACCCGACCATCCCGGCGCTCGCCCATGAGATCACTCCGCCATCCGGGTCGGTGATCGAAATGATCGTGTTGTTGAAGGTGGAATGGACGTGCACGACCCCCATGGGGGGCACCTTCCGATCCTTGCGCTTCGTTGCCTTTTTCTCTCGAGCCACGCTTACAAATCCTCCATCGCGTCAGAACAGTCTCTAACCTTTCTTGCCGGGCTTCGGCCTATTGCGCATGGCGCCCGCCGCTTTCTTGGGACCCTTCCGGGTCCGGGCGTTCGTCCGCGTTCGCTGCCCCCGCACGGGAAGGCTGCGGCGGTGCCGCAATCCCCGATAGCAGCCGATGTCCATCAAACGCTTGATGTTCATCCCCACTTCTGTATGCAGCGCCCCCTCGACCCGGTAGTTCGTTTCGATCTCCGTGCGAAGCCGCGCTGTCTCCTCGTCGGTGAGGCCCTTCACGCGCTTATTGCGGTCAACCCTCGTCGACTCCAGAATCTTCCGGGCGGTTGAAGGCCCGATCCCGAAGATGTAGGTCAGGGCGACCTCGATCCTCTTTTCGTTCGGGAGATCCACTCCTGCTATGCGTGCCAACCCGAATCCTCCTCTTCTCGGCCGACCGTCCGAGCCTTACTTCTGCCTCTGCTTGTGGCGGGGGTTCTTCTTGCAGATGATCCTGAGGACCCCTTCGCGGCGGACAAGCTTGCAGTTTTCGCAGATCTTCTTGACAGACGTTCTGACCTTCATCTTTCCCCTCTGTCACCGTTCGGCACGGTCAAGACGACCGGACCCCCATCGGTGATCGCCACCGTATGCTCGAAATGCGCCGAGAGCTTGTGGTCCCTCGTGACCACCGTCCACTCGTCCGCCAGGGTGTAGACCTCGAACGATCCCTCGTTGATCATCGGCTCGATCGCCAAGACCATTCCCGCCCTGATCTTCGGTCCCTGTCCGGGGAGACCGAAGTTCGGCACCTGCGGATCCTCGTGCAGCGACTGCCCGATCCCGTGCCCGACGAGCTGGCGGACGACGCTGAAACCGTTCTCTTCAGCGTGGCGCTGGACGGCGGCCGAGATGTCTCCGATCCGGTTCCCGGGCTGCGCCTGCTCGATGCCCAGCTCAAGACACTCCCGGGTTACGCGCATCAGCTTCCTCGCCCCCTCCGGGATATCTCCCACCGCAAAGGTCCGGGCGCCGTCCCCGTGGTAGCCGTCGAGATACGCCCCGATGTCCACGCTCACGATCTCTCCATCCTTGATCGCCCGACCGTCCGGGATTCCATGGACCACCTGCTCGTTAATCGAGACACAGATGCTTGCAGGGTATCCAAAGTATCCCTTGAACGAGGGCGCGGCCCCCCACGATCGAATCAGCTCCTCGACCGCCGCATCCAGCTCCCCGGTCGTCACGCCCGGGCGGAGGATCCGGCCCACCAGGTCCAGCGCATCCGCCACGATTGATGCGCTCTTCCTTATCTTGCCGATCTCGACCGGCTTGCGAACGTAGATCAGTTTTCAGTCCCCTCAGCGACCTTACCGAGCCCGACCCCTGATTCCCTTCTCAATCTCCGCCGTCACCTCCGGGATCGTCCCCAAGCCATGTACGATGAGGAGCAGTCCGCGGCTGTCATAGAAGTCGATCAGGGGCGCCGTCCACGCCTGATAGACATTGAGCCGCTTGCGAACCGTCTCCTCCGTATCGTCCACCCGTAAAACCAGCCCGCCCCCGCAGCGATCGCACTTTCCCGCCGCGGCGGGAGGGTTGCTCGACAGGTTGTATACGCTCCCGCAACCCGGGCAACTCGTTCTTTCGGTCAACCGCTCGATCAGCACGCGCTTCGGTACGTCCAGCTTGATCACCGCGTCGAGCTTCGCGCCAAGCTTCTTCAGGATCTGTTCAAGGCCCTCCGCCTGCGGGATCGAGCGCGGGAAGCCGTCCAGCACGAACCCCTTCGCCGCATCGGCCCATCCCAGGCGTTCCTCGATCAGATCGAGCATCACGTCGTCCTGAACCAGCGATCCCGCGTTGACAAGATCCCGCGCCCCGGTCCCTAGCGGGGTCCCGGCGGCCATCCCCGCCCGGAGAATGTCTCCTGTCGCGATCTGCGGGATGCCGTACCGCTTTCCCAGCAGCTCGCCTTGCGTTCCCTTCCCCGACCCGGGAGCTCCCAGGAGGACGAGGCGCATCAAGACCCCCTAGGTGAACCTCCGTCCCTTCAGGTGACCCTTCTTCATGAAACCGTCGTAGTGCCGCATCAAGAGATGCGACTCGATCTGCTGCAAGGTGTCCAGAGCGACTCCCACAATGATCAAGAGGCTCGTCCCTCCGAAGTAGAACGGAACGTTGCCGTAGCGCAGGAGAAGGTCCGGGATCACCGCGATCACCGCCAAGAAGAGCGCCCCCGGCAGGGTGATCCGCTGCAGAATCCGGTCGATGTACTCGGTCGTATGACGCCCCGGCCGGATCCCCGGGATGAATCCCCCGAACTTCTTCATGTTCTCGGCGATGTCGACCGGATTGAAGACGATCGCCGTGTAGAAATACGTGAAGAAGATGATCATCATGCCGTAGAGCCCGATGTAGATCGGCGTCCCCGGAGCGAAGAAACGGTTCATCCCCGCCATCACGTCGCTGTTCGGGAAGAAGCTCGCGATCGTGCTCGGGAAGATGATGATTGACTGGGCGAAGATGATCGGGATGACGCCCGCCGTGTTGACCCGCAGCGGAATGTGCGTGCTCTGCCCGCCGTACATCTTCCGTCCGACGATCCGCTTTGCGTACTGGACGGGAATCTTCCGCTGCGCCTGGGTCATCAAGACCACGAAGGCCGTGATGAGCACCATGAAGACGACCATGATGATCAGTACGATCGGGTTCAGCGATCCCTGACCGACCGAGCGGATCGTGTTGATGATCTCAGCCGGGAAGCGCGCGACGATCCCGATGAAGATCAGAAGCGACATTCCGTTGCCGATTCCCTTGTCGGTGATCAGCTCCCCGAGCCACATCACGAAGACGGCGCCCGAGGTCATCGTGAGCGCGGTGATCAATCGGAACCCGAATCCGGGGTTCGGAACGACCGCCAAGGAGAACTGGCTGTTCAGACTCTCGAGGAAAATGGAGATCCCGAATGCTTGGATGACGGCTAGAATCACGGTGCCATAGCGCGTCATCTGGGTGATCTTCCTGCGCCCTTCCTCGCCCTCCTTCTGGAGGCGCTCGAAGTAGGGGATCACGGCCCCGAAGAGCTGCAGGATGATCGATGCGCTGATGTACGGCATGATCCCGAGGGCGAAGATCGTCGCCTTGGAGAAGTTCCCGCCCGCAAACAGGTCGTAGAGTTGGAAGAGGGTGTTCTGCGCCTGCGACTGGAAGTAGCTGGTCAGCGCACTTCCGTCGACGCCCGGGGTCGGGATGTGCCCACCGATCCTATACACCACGAGCAGAGCGCAGGTCATGAGGATCCGCCTCTTGAGCTCGGGGATCTTGAAAATCGACTGAAGGCTTTCGAGCATTCTTTAGGCCTCGGTCCCCTTGGGGTTGAGAATCTCGACACGTCCGCCAGATGCTTCCACCTTCGCCCGCGCCGATGCGCTCGCCGCGTGGACGCGAATCACGATCGCGCGGTCGAGCGTCCCGTCGCCGAGAAGCTTCACAGGCAGCTGCCTGCGGATCATCCTGACCTCGCGGAGGGCCTCGGGATCAAGCTCCGTTCCGGCCGCGAACCGTGTCAGGTCTCCCACGTTGATCACCTGGTAGGGAACTCGGAAGATGTTCGTGAACCCGCTCTTCGGGACCCGGCGCTGCAAGGGCATCTGCCCGCCCTCGAACCAGTTGTGGGGCTTCCCGCCCGACCTCGCCCTCTGGCCCTTGTGGCCGCGGGTCGAGGTCCCGCCGTGACCCGAGCCGGTTCCGCAACCGACCCGCTTCCGCTTCTTCGTGGCCCCTGGCGCGGGCCTGAGTTGATTCAGTTTCATCGCAAGAACCTTTCTAGGCCTTCCGGTCTCTCCCTAGTCCTCAAACTCTTCGACCTTCACGAGGTGCTTCACCAAGAAGACCATTCCGCGAATCTGCGGGTTGTCGGGCTGCTCGACCGTATAGCGCAGCCGGCGAAGCCCGAGGGCCTGCACGGTCCGCTTCATGTCGGTCTTGCAGTTGATGGTGCTACGCACCAGCTGGATTCTGAGGCGCTTCGCCATCCTGTCCTCCCGTCGCCGCTTGTGCAAAGCCCAACAACTCCCGGACCGACATGTCACGCGAGCGCGCCACCTGCGACGCGCGGCGCAGCCTGGTCAGGCCGTCCATCGTCGCTTTGACGAGGTTGTGAGGGTTTGAGCTGCCGAGGCTCTTCGTCAGCACGTCGCCCACACCCGCGACCTCGAGCACGGCGCGCACGCCGCCACCCGCGATCACGCCCGTTCCCTGCGATGCCGGCTTCAGCAGGACTTTTCCGGCTCCGAACCGACCGACAATGGCATGGGGGATCGAGGTCTTCAGCAGCGGCACATCCACGAGGTGCTTCCGGGCAGCCTCGCCCGCCTTGCGGATCGCCTCGGCGACCTCGTTGGCCTTGCCGAGACCCACGCCGACCTTCCCCTTCTGATTGCCCACCGCGACGATCGCGTTGAAGCTGAACCGCCGGCCGCCCTTCACGACCTTGGCCACGCGGTTGATATTGATCACGCGCTCGGTGAACTCGGGCTCAGCGCCCCACTCGCCCCCGCGCTCGTGTCGATCCCCACGATCACCTCTCAAGGCTTCTCCTTCACTACGGGCCCTGCGGCCCCTAGAACTTCAGTCCACCCTCGCGGGCGCCCTCGGCGAGGGCGCGAACCCTGCCATGGTAGAGATACCCGCCGCGATCGAAAGCAACCCTCTCGATCCCCTTCTCTCGCGCGAGCCGGGCGATCAGCATCCCCACCCGCTTGCTTCTCTCCATTTTCCCGATTCCGGCGATCTCGCTTGCGATCGCCTTGCTCAGCGTCGAGGCGCCGCAGATCGACGCGCCCTGATCATCGTTGACGATCTGCGCGTAGATGTGGTGCGTGCTCCGGAACACGCAGAGCCTGGGGGCCTCGGCGGTGCCCTTCAGGTTCTTGCGGATCCGGCGATGCCGCTTGAGCCGGGCCTTCACCGTGACATTGGCTGCCGATTTCATCCTCGAACTCCTCCCCGCTCACTACCCGGACGACTTGCCGGCCTTGCGACGCACCTGCTCGTTGGCGTACTTGATCCCCTTGCCCTTGTAGGGCTCGGGGGGCTGCAGACTGCGGATGTTCGCCGCGGTCTGGCCGACCAGTTTCTTGTCGATCCCGCGGATCACGACCTTCGGAGGCCGCTCCGAGACGTCCGCGTCAATCCCCAGAGGAAGCGGAAAATCGATCGGGTGATCGTAGTTGAGCTTGAAAACGAGCTTCCGGCCGTCCAGCGAGACACGGTATCCGGTCCCGATGATCTCGAGTTCCCGGCTGAATCCCTGGCTCACCCCTTGAACGATGTTGGCGACCATTGCCCTCGACACGCCGTGAAGCGCTCCAGCGCGCCTCTCGACGAGCGTCGTCTCCACCTTTGCGGTATCTCCCTCGATCCGCACCAGGAATCCCGGCCGCAGGCGGGTCGTCAGCTCGCCCTTCGCCCCTATGGCGCGAACGACCTCGCCCTCCTGCGTCAGGGTGACCCCCTTGGGGATCGGAATCGTCATCTTGCCCACGCGCGACATAGACTTTCCCCTCTGTTTCTTCCGATTCCCGCGACCTACCAGACCTTCGCGAGCAACTCGCCGCCGAGCCCGGCCTTGCGCGCCTCTTTGTCGGTCAGAATCCCGCTCGTCGTGGAGAGAATGGCGCATCCCAGCCCGCCCAGGACCCTCGGGATCTCGTCCTTGCCAACATAGACCCGGCGTCCTGGACGGCTCACCCTATCGATGCCCGTGATGATCGGGACGTCGCCGGCGTCGTACTTCAGGTAGATGCGGACGATTCCCTGCTTGTCGTCCTCGATCCGCTTGTAGCTCTGGACGAAGTGCTCGCGGACCAAGGCCTCGGCGATCGCGATCCGCTGGTTCGACGCAGGGATGTCCACACGCCGGTGTCCGGCGCGGACCGCGTTGCGGACGCAGGTCAACATGTCCGCGATTGGATCGGTCTGACTCATCTCATTTGCTCCCGAATGCTCGCCCCGTCTCGACGGGAGAGCCTTTTCTTCTACCAGCTCGCCTTCACGACGCCAGGAAGCTCGCCGTTGAGCGCCAGATTGCGGAAGCAGATCCGGCACATCGCGAACTTCCGCAAGTACGCCCTCGGCCGTCCGCATCTCCTGCACCGGTTGTAGGCGCGGACCTTGAACTTCGGCTTACGCTTGCACTTCTCGATCAGGCATTTCTTCGCCACGCCGGTCTTTCCTCCTGGTCAATCACGAATGTCTCTAGCGCTCCCTGAACGGCCACTTCATGGCCTTCAGAAGCTCGTATCCTTCCTCGTCGTTCTTGGCTTTGGTCACGAGGGTGATGTCCATCCCCCGGATCTTCTCGACCTTGTCGTACTTGATTTCCGAGAAGATCGTCTGCTCCTTGATGCCGAACGTGTAGTTCCCGCGTCCGTCGAACGACTTGGGCGAAAGGCCCCTGAAGTCGCGGATCGTCGGGATCGACACGACGATCAGACGATCGAGGAACTCCCACATCCTCGGGCCCCTCAGGGTCACCATCGCCCCGATCGGCTGCCCGGCCCTGAGCTTGAAGTTCGCGATCGACTTCCTGGCCCGGCAGATCGCGGGCTTCTGCCCGGTGATCGTACCGAGCTCGGCCACGGCCGCATCGAGCAGCTTGATGTTCTGCAGGGAGTCGCCAACGCCCATGTTGACGACGATCTTCTTAAGGTGCGGGACCTGCATCGGACTCGTGTAGGCGAACCGCTTCATGAGGTACGGAACCGCCTCCTCATGATAGAGGGTCCGGCTTCTGGAGACCGGCGCGGTCTCCTTCACCGGAGGCAGTGCTTCCGTTTTCGCCGCGGCCGCCCCGGCTCCCGCTCCCTTGCCACCAGTCTTCTTCGGTTTCTCGCTCATTCCCTCACCATCCGTCCGGATTCGTTTTTCATGGACCGCAGTCGCCTACGACCTTGGTTTCACCGTCGGCCGTTCAATCTCGACGTCGGATTTGATGCTCGTGCGGGACTTCGACCTTCTCGCGCTCTGCCGATCCCCCGCCTCCACGCCCACGGTGTTCGTCCGCACGCGCGTCGCCTTCCCCGTCTTCGGGTCGATCAGCGCGAGGGCCGACAGCGCGATGGCGGCCTCCTTCTCGATCGTCCCGCCCTTCACCGCCTGCTTCCGCCCCGGCTTCTGGTGCCGGGTGACGAGGCGGACCCTCTGCACGACGGCAAGCTTCTTCCCGGGATCGATCGAGAGGACCCTGCCGGTCTTCCCTTTGTCGTCACCGCGGATCACGATGACCGTGTCGCCCTTGCGAATCATTTGAGTGGCACCTCCTATCGACCGGCTAGATCACTTCGGGAGCCAGCGAGATGATCTTCATAAACTCCTTCTCCCGGAGTTCGCGCGCGACGGGCCCAAAGATGCGGGTTCCCCGCGGCTCCTTCGCCTTGTCGATCAGCACCGCCGCATTCTGGTCGAAGCGGATGTACGAACCGTCCTTCCGGCGGACTTCTTTCCGCGTCCGGATGATAACGGCCCGCGCCTTCTCGCCCTTCTTGACCGCCCCGTTGGGAATCGCATCCTTGATCGCGACGACGATGATGTCGCCGACGCTTGCATAGCGTCGCCTGGTCCCCCCGAGGACCTTGATGCACATCGCCCGCCGCGCTCCCGAGTTATCGGAGATCGTCAGCATCGTTTGTTGCTGGATCATGCTCTCACCCCATCATCCGCAGGGGACTTGCGTCCGTCCCGCTGCTACCTCGCCTTCTCGACAACCTCAGTGACCCGCCAGCGCTTGAGCTTGCTCACGGGCTTCGTCTCCATGATCCGCACGAAGTCACCGATCTGGCACTCGTTCTTGTCATCGTGGGCGTAATACTTCTTGGTCAGCGTGATGTACCGCTTGTAGATCGGATGCTTCACCCGTCTCCGCTGCTCGATCACGATGGTCTTGTCCATCTTGTTGCTGACGACCGTTCCCTCACGAACCTTCCGGTTCGCTCTCTCCGTCATGACATCCTCACTTCGATGGGCCGTGGTGATCGGCCAGAGGGCGGAGCCCCTTGTGGTGCTCGGCCAGGAGGGTCTCCATCCTGGCGAGATCTCGTCTCGCCTCCCGGATCTTGAGAGGGTTGTCGAGCTGCTTGACCGAATTGCGGAAACGCAGGTTGAAGATCTCCTCGTAGAGACTCTTGACCCTCTGCCGGAGCTCCTCTTCGGTCAGCTCCCTCAACCTCACCGGGCTGTTTTCATGCTTCATGGCAACGACCCCCTGCTAATCCTCGCGGGAGACGATCTTGGTCTTCATCGGCAGCTTCGAAGCTCCCAGACGAAGAGCCTCACGCGCCAGATCCGCGCTGATCCCCTCGAGTTCAAATAGGATCCGTCCCGGCTTCACGACCGCGACCCAGGACTCGGGATTCCCCTTGCCGCTTCCCATTCGGGTCTCGGCCGGCTTCGCGGTGATCGGTTTGTCCGGGAAGATCCGGATCCACATCTTTCCGCCGCGCTTGATGTGGCGGTTGATCGCGACGCGCGCCGCCTCGATCTGCGTGTTGGTGATCCAAGCGGGATCGAGCGTCTTCAGCCCGAATTCCCCGAATGCAAGAGAGCTTCCACGGGTCGCCACTCCCCCCATCCGTCCACGCTGCTGCTTACGGTGCTTGACCCGCTTTGGCATCAACATCGTGCTTACTCCTTCTCCCTCATCATCCCCTCAGGATCAGGACCGACCGGCCCGGCGCGGCTCGGGGGGCGCAGGCGTCGGGTTCATTGCCTCCGCCGCGTCGAGGACCTCTCCGTGGAAGATCCACACCTTCACCCCGACCGTGCCGAAGGTCGTCACCGCGGTCGCGGTCGCGTAGTCAATGTCGGCCCGTAGGGTGTGGAGGGGGACTCGCCCCTCGCGGTACCCTTCTCTCCTCGCCATCTCGGCCCCGCCGATGCGCCCCGACGCGAGGACTCGGACCCCCTTCGCTCCGGCCCGCATCGCCTGCGAGACCGAGCGCTTGAGCACGCGCCGGAACCCGACACGCTGCTCGAGCTGCTTGGCGATCTGCTCCGCGACGAGCTGAGCGTCCGCCTCGGGGTTGTCAATCGCCTTGATGTCGATGAAGACTTCCCGCTTGGTCAGGTGATGAAGCTCATCGCGAAGTTGATTCACCTGGGCCCCGCTCTTGCCGATCACAACCCCGGGCTTGGACGTGCGGATCATGATGTCGACCTTGTTCGAGGCCCGCTCGATCACGATCTTCGAGATGCCGCTGTTCGTCAGACGCTTCCGAAGGTAGCGCTTGATGAACAGGTCCTCCTCGAGGAGATTCGCGTACTCCTTGCGGGCGAACCACCGGGAATCCCAGTTCTTGATGATCCCGAGCCTGAAACCGATCGGATGCGTCTTCTGTCCCAAAATCCCCTCCCGAACTCGCCCGTTTACTTGTCGGTGGTGACGATGATCGTGATGTGACTCGTCCGCTTCCAGAACTGCGTGGCGCGGCCGTGCCCCCTCGCTATGAACCGTTTCATGATCGGTCCGGCGCCCGCGACGGCCTCCTTCACGTAGAGCCCGTCTTTATCGAGCTTCTCTTCCTTCCTCGTCGCATTCGCCACGGCGGACTTCAACACCTTGCCGACTTGGCGGGCGATCGGCCTCGGCGTGAAGTCCAGCACATCCTGGGCGCGATCGACCTGCATGCCCCGGATCAGCCGGAGCACCCGGTCCGCCTTCCTGGGGGTGACCCGCACGTAGCGGGCGATCGACTTGGCTTCCATCCTGTTCCCCTCCGTGCCGCCTACTTGGCGGGCGTCGTGCTCTTGTCGGAGTGCGCGTGCCCGCGGAACTGCCGCGTCGGGGCGAACTCACCGAGCTTGTGCCCCACCATGTTCTCGGAGACGTAGATCGGGATGAACTTGTTGCCGTTGTGGACGGCCAAGGTGTGTCCTACGAACTCGGGCGGGATTGTGCATCTCCTCGCCCAGGTCCGGATGACCTTCTTCTCCTTGGATCGATTCATCTCCTCGATCTTCTTCGCGAGACCCTCGACGACGTAGGGACCCTTCTTCAGCGATCTTCCCATCGCAACCTCTCCGATCCCCTAATGTCTACTTGCGCCGCCGGACGATTAGCTTGTCCGACAGCTTCTTCTTGCGCGTCTTGTACCCCTTGGTCGGCTTGCCCCAAGGCGTACAAGGGTGACGTCCGCCCGAGCTCTTTCCCTCGCCGCCCCCCATCGGGTGGTCGTGCGGGTTCATCGCGACGGCGCGGCTGCTCGATCTCCTGCCCAACCACCGGTTGCGGCCGGCCTTGCCGATCACGATCTTCTCGTGGTCGAGATTGCCGACCTTACCGAGCGTGCAGTAGCAGTTCAGATCGAACATCCGAACCTCGCCGGAAGGAAGCTTCACCTGGGCGAAACGCCCTTCCTTCGCCATCACTTGGCACTCGCTGCCGGCCCCTCTGGCGACCTGGCCGCCCTTGCCAGGAATCATCTCCACGTTGTGGATCGTGGTTCCCGGCGGGATGGCCTTCAGCGGAAGACAGTTTCCATCGCGGATCTCGGCGTCCGGACCCGACATCAGCATGTCGCCGACCGAGACGCCGACGGGCGCCAGGATATACCGCTTCTCCCCGTCCACGTAGTGAAGCAGGGCGATCCGCGCGGAGCGGTTCGGGTCGTACTCGATCGCCGCAACCTTCGCGGGGATGCCGTGCTTGTTCCGCCGAAAATCGATCACGCGGTAGCGTCGCTTGTGACCGCCGCCGCGGCACCAAGCCGTCACATGCCCGTGACTGTTCCTCCCGCCGCTCGACTTCTTCGGGCGGGTGAGCGACTTCTCGGGCTTCGACTTCGTGATCTCACTGAAGTCCGAGACCGTCATGAACCTCAGACTCGGGGTCGTTGGCTTGAACTTCTTGACCGCCATGCTGTCCGCTCCTCCCGTCGGGGAAGCTTAAATCTGATCGAATAGGTCGATCGTCTGACCCTTCTTCAAGGTCACGATCGCCTTCTTCCATGCCGAACGCCGACCCGCCGTCCGCCCCAATCTCTTGAACTTTCCCTGGACGTTGATCGTGCGAACATCTTCGACGTCGACTTTGAAAATCGAATGGATCGCCTCACGAATCTCGATCTTGTTCGCCTCGGGACTGACCTGGAAGGTGTAGCTGTTGTGCTCCTCGCGAAGCTTGGCCCCCTTCTCTGTGATCAGCGCCCGCTTGATGATGCTCCTGGGCTCCTTCATGCCTGCACCTCGGCTTCCCGCATCCGGCGGACCGTGCTCTCGAGCAGAACCAGCCGGTCGCTTTGAAGCACCTGGTAGGTGTGCAGATTCCTATAGACGGCCGCCCGCACCTTCGGAAGGTTGCGGGTCGCCCGAAGGATCCGCTCATCGTGCTCCGGCAGGACCAAAAGCGTCTTCTGCCGGTCGATGCCGAGGTTCCGCAGTACGGTGAAGACCTCCCTCGTCTTGACCTGCTCGAGCGGCAGATCCGAGAGGACCGCGATCTGCTCTCCACGCGCCTTCAAGGTCAAGGCCGACCGGAGCGCTAGATGGCGGACCTTCTTCGGAAGCTCGTAGGAGTAACTGCGCGGCCTGGGGCCATGCGCCCGGCCTCCGCCGACCCAGATGGGCGAGCGGTTGGTTCCCGCGCGCGCGCGCCCGGTCTTCTTCTGTGCCCACGGCTTCCTGCCGCCGCCGCTCACCATGGCGCGCGTCTTCACCATTGCGGTGCCCTGCCGCACGTTCGCGAGATAATTGCGCACGACCTCCCACATCACATGGCGATGGATCCGAGAACCGAACGTAGCCTCGGGAAGCTCGATCGTCCCCTTCTCCTCACCCGTGGGGGCATAGAGCTTTGCGGTTGCCATCGTCCTACTTCCCCTTCTGTCCCTTGCCCGCTTGACGCAGGAGCAGGAGGCCGTTGATCGCCCCAGGCACCGCCCCCTTGAGAACGACGAGATTGCGGTCCTTGTCGATTCTCACGACCTGAATGTTGCGGACGGTGATCCGCTTGTTTCCCATCTGGCCGGGCAGGCGCTTTCCCTTGATGACGTGGGAAGGCCAGGCCGACGCGCCGACCGAGCCGGGCATGTCCTTCGTCTTGCAGCCGTGGCTAGCGGGGCCGCCGCGGAAGTGGTGCCTCTTTACAACACCCTGGAATCCGCGCCCGATGCTCGTTCCGATGACGTCGACGTGGCTACCGACGTCGAAAAGATCGACACCGATCGCATCGCCGGCCTTCAGATCCTCGCGCTCGGTCCGGAACTCCCGAAGGTGCCGAACCGCGGGCGCGCCGTGCGACTTCAGGTGCCCAAGCTCCGGCTTGGACAGGCGCTTCTCCTGCACTTCGCCCCAGCCGAGCTGAACCGCGCG
The DNA here is from genome assembly GCA_964575675.1 of uncultured bacterium. Classification (GTDB taxonomy): domain Bacteria; phylum Eisenbacteria; class RBG-16-71-46; order CAIMUX01; family VGJL01; genus CAZNRY01. Next base: position 542 of record CAZNRY010000053.1, on the reverse strand, counting down.
ATAGCCGTTCTTCTCGGGAGTGCGGACGTCCACGATCCTGCAGGGACCCGCCTCGACGACCGTGACGGGCACGCTCGTCCCGTTCTCCAGGAACACCTGGGTCATCCCAATCTTTCGTCCGATTATGCCCAACATCGTTCTTTCCTCCGGTCCCTTACAGTTTGATCTCGATGTCCACGCCGGCGGGAAGCTCAAGCTTCATCAGAGCCTCGATCAGTTGCGGGGACGACTGGGTGATGTCGATCAACCTCTTGTGGACCCGGATCTCAAACTGCTCCCGTGATTTCTTGTCGACGTGCGGGGACCGCAGGACAGTATATATGGTCTTCTTCGTCGGAAGCGGAATCGGGCCAGCGGTGATCGCCCCCGTCCTCCGCGCCGTCGCAACAATCTGTCCGGCGGATTTGTCCAGGATGTAGTGGTCATAGGACCGCAACTTGATCCTGATCTTCTGGGTCGCCACTGCCAGGCTCCTCTCCTGCTACTTCCCCGTCTCCGTCTGGTGAACGCTCTCGGGCGTGATCGGTCTTCGTCACTCGATG
>CAZNRY010000052.1:0-21749 GCA_964575675.1 uncultured bacterium | reverse complement strand
CTAGCGGCGGCGCAGTCTAGATCCCGTTACCCTTGCCGTCGGCCGCCGCGGCGACCCCGCCCTTGGCGTAGTTGCTCGCGCCGCTCCAGTCGATGAGGACGACCGGTTCCTTGCCAACGACCCACGCGTCGTGTCCCGGGGGCACGGCGGCGACCTCGCCGGGACCAACCTCGAACTCCGCTCCGTCGGCCATGACGATGCGCAGCCGTCCGGAGATCTGGTACTGGAAGTGCGGGGCCTCGCACAGCTTCGTTCCGACTAGAGGCTTCACGTGCGTTGACCACTTCCAGCCGGGCTCGAGCGTCAGCTTCCCGACGGCGCCCCCGCCGATGTTCAGCACCTCGACCTTCCCCTTCTCGAACGTCCGCACCTCGTCGGGTGCGTTGAATCCCTTCCGTTCCGATCTGGTCATTGTATGGATCTCCTTCAGCGAAGTTTCGATTTGCGGAATTGAACGACTTGTGAGAACGAACGAGCGTAGCTTCGGTTCCTATCCGTCAGCAAGCGATGAGGGGACGCATAAGGAGATCCGCCTCCGCCCCGACCGCGGGACGCTCTTCCCTGATAGGGCAGCAATATCGACGTCCTCGACCGGTTACCAAGTGATTCTACGCAAGACACTTACGCGGCCCGGTGATTGTGCCAATTCGCACATGGACCGCAGCCGATCCGTCTCCTCGGCCGGCCTGGCGCTGGCCCAAGGCAATCGCCCCGCCCTGTGACCTTTGTCATCGGTCTGGAGCCGGATTTCCCCGATGATTCGAGTTGAGTCGGCGGACTCACGAGGCATCCGCCGGGCCGCCCCATCTCGATCGCGAAGGGAGCATCATCGATGTCAGTACGGAAGATCGTCCAGATCGACGAGGAACTGTGCGACGGCTGCGGCGAGTGCGTTACCGCCTGCGCCGAGGGAGCCATCCAAATCATCGACGGCAAGGCCCGTCTTCTGCGCGATGACTACTGCGATGGTCTGGGCGCATGCTTGAGCGATTGTCCGCAGGGCGCGATCCAGATCATCGAGCGCGAGTCCACCGACTTCGACGAGGAAGCTGTTCGCCGTCATCTGGCCGCTGGACGGGCATCCCAGGGAACGGGACATCCCGCCGCCCGCGCCGCTTCCGTTCCCTCGGCTCCGTCAAGAAGCGCCGCTCCCCCCATTTCCCACTCTTGTCCGGGATCCCGGGTCTTGAGCTTCCAGGCCCGCCCCGCGGCGGCAGGCGCATCGGCGGCAGCGATGCCGGGATCTCCGGCGCACGCGCCTGAGGTCCGACCCGCCGCAGCGTCACAACCGAGCGAGCTGCGCCAGTGGCCCGTCCAGCTTCATCTGCTCCCGCCGACAGCCCCCTACCTTCGCGGGGCCGATCTGCTGCTCGCCGCCGATTGCGCCGCGTTCTCGTGCGGCGACTTCCACTCACGGTACTTGAAGGACCACGCTCTCGCGATCGCCTGCCCCAAGCTCGACGACCCGTCGGGCTACATCGAAAAGCTGTCGCGGATGATCACCGAGGGCGGAATCCGGAGCATCACGGTCCTCATGATGCAGGTTCCCTGCTGCCGCGGACTCGAGCAGATGGTGCGAATGGCGATCGATTCGGCGGGTGTCGAAGTTCCGCTGCGCCGCGTCATCATGGGTCTGGAAGGCGAAGCGATCCTCGATCAGTAGCCACAGCCCGGCGGAGGCGCGCATCGGGTCCCGCGCCTCCGCCGTCGTGACTAATCGATCAGGATCATCTTGCGCGTTCGCGTCGTCCGTCCATCGGCATCGATCCGATAGAGGTAGATCCCGGACGGAAGCCTGCGGCCGGCTTCATCGCGGCCGTCCCACACGACCGTGTGCGTTCCCGCCGGGCGAATGCCTTCCTCCAGACGGCGCAGCGCGCGCCCCTGGATGTCGTAGATGACGAGCCGCGCGCCCGCGGGCCTGTCGAGAGTGAAGCGAATCGCCGTCTGGGCGCCGAACGGGTTCGGCTGGTTCTGGAAGTCTCCGAAAGAAAGCCTGGAGACCGCCTCGGGCGCGTCCGCGACGCCGACCTTCCCGGTGAAAATCACCTCCACGTCGTCCACGGCCGCCTCGACTACCGAGAGGTACCCGTTGTCTTCGGCGATGAACCGCAACCGGACCTTGCCGGCGGGATCGATGAACTGGTTCAGGTCGAACTCCATCTTCTTCCAGTAGCGGGCGCTCGTCGTCGTGCGCTCGAGATCGACCCAGGTCTGCCCGTCGTCGTCGGAGACCTGCGCGACCCATTCGTCCTCATTCGGGTAGAGGTCGGTGTCGTTGCTGAACCAGCGCCAGTAGCGGAGAGTGAGGGCGCCCTCGAGCGGCGGGAAGAGAAGCATGCTCGTGAGGGTCGTCTTGCCGTCGTCGACGTCCCCGTCCGTCTCGCCGGCGCCCGGGCCCGCGTCGCCCGTGACGAAACAGCTAGCGCCCGGATCGGCCGTGTGATCGTCCTCCGTCTGCACCAGGATCGTGTCATGGAAGGTCGCGTTGGGATCGCATCGGATCCACATCCCGCTCACCGCGTCGTCGTCGGGCGCGCCGACGGTCCAGCCCCGGTCGACCTCGAAGTCGTCCAGGAAGATCGTGACCGTGGCCGCGACGTAGAACTGATAGATCGAGCCCGGCGGCATCTGTGGAACCGCCGTGACGTTCCCGGCGGCGTCGATCGCGTAGATGTAGTACTCGACCTTGGTGGACAAAGGCTGGCCCGGGATCGCGGCCTCGTAGATGTTTCCGTGCAGCATGGCCATGTCGACGGGGACGAAAGCCCCCCCGTCGATTCGATAGAAGACCTTCTTCTCCGCCAAGGGCGAGAAATCGGTGATCGTGGCCGTCACGACATAGGGGCCGAGCGTGTCGCTCGTGCTCGGAAGAGTCCCGGAGATGATCACCGGCGCCACGACGTCGCGGAGCGCGAAGTCGACCTGAACGCTTCCGCCGGCTGCGATCTGGACGCTCGATACCGTGTCGGGGGCGAAGCTCGGGTGGCTCGCCCGAAGGGTGTAGGTGCCCGGCGCCTCGGTACCGCCATAGGTCCCGTCCGCGATCGTGGCGTAGTCGTGGCCGTTCTCGAGAATCGTGACGTGGGCGGCGCTGATCGGCGTCAAACCCGCCGATTCGTTCCGCACGGTCCCGCTCAACTGCCCGGCCAGGATCTCGCGCGTCGGGATGAAACGAATCGCGCGCCCCGCGGCGAGCGACGCCGCGCCCGGCTCGTAGCGGTTGTAGTAGGTGATCAGGACACCGTCGGACTGATCGGCGTTCTCGATCCCTGTCGTCGCGTACATGTCGGTCGCATCGTTGTTCGTGATGGTGTTGTACTGGAAGACGATCTCGCCGTCGCCCGTCTCGGTCGGATGGAATGCCGGATCGAGAAGCACAGCTTCGAAAGTCTCGGTGGCGCCGTTGTAGAGATTCTTCATCCGGCTCCACTCGATGATCCACTTGTGATCTGTCGTGTCGTACTTCTGGTACACCTTGCTGCCGGTCCCCTGGTAGAGATCGTCCCAGAACGGAGCGATCATCGCCTGCGGGCCCCCCGCGCCGGGGATCGTCCAGTTGCGATACTCGAAGTTGTTCTGCGAACCCATCGCGACCCAGCCGTTCGAGCAGATCGTCGCCCTCGCGTAGGCCGTCCCGTAGTAGCTGAACGAGAACGGGATGTCGACGACCTTCGATTTGTCCAGGTCGTTGCCCGTGTCGCCCAGCACGACCTCGGTCCCGGTTCCGCCGTAGGCCGGATCGATCTCGATCCAGTTGTAGGCCGGCGCCTCCGGATAGGAGGTGTCGGTGTTGTCGAAGGCGTAGTAGCCGTACTGGTCGGGTCCGGTCGGGTCGTCCGACGTTCGCTGGCCGACGGGGATCTGGAGATATGTCGTGTCCCTGTCCCCCCCCGAGAACTGGAGAATGAGCTGTATCCTCGCCGCATAGCCCTGATAGCAGGTTGACTGCGCGTGGATCGTGAACGTGTCGCTTGAGTTCTCTCCCGTCGCGCCGACATTGATCGACGCATAGGTTCCGGCCGCGTCGGGAGCGTCGAGATACTCGCTTTGGGAGTAGAGGGTCGCGGTCGGCGAGATCGCCGTCGCCCCGCCGTTGTTCACGAGCCGGATCGCCACCTGGACCGTCTCACCGGGGTCGAGGAGCCCGTTGGCGCCGGCATTGGTCAGCGTGTAGCCCGAGGCGGCGAGGTCCCCGTTGACGACGGGAAGATCGATCAGCGAGTGCCACTGATCCGTCCCGGATGCGACGTCGAGCCCCAGGCGGATCACGCGCCCGTCGGGGCAGGAACCGTCGACCGTAACGTTGAAATCGTCGCCGGACCATGCGGAGGCGCCGGGCGCGACGCTCCCAAAGGTTTCGGCCGAATCGGTGATCGTCACGTACGGATCGTCGGACGCGAGCGTCGCCGTCACTCCGGTCGCCGTCTGCGAGCCGAAGTTCTTCACCTGCACGCGCAGCTCGATCGTCTCGCCCGGGTTGACGGCGCCGTCGGCGTTTCCGCTGCTCTCGCCCGCCGTATCGTCGTCAACCACTGAAGATTGGTAGGCGACGAACTTCGCCCCTCCGGCCACCGTGATCGTCCCCTTGTACGGGTAGCGATTGTGGCTCGTCACCGTGACGAGCATGCTCCCGGCGGTCGGCGTCGTGACCGGAAGTTCGACCCGACCCTGCGAATCGGTGAAGCCGACCACATAGGTCTCGGCCCCTTTCCAGAGGCAGACCTGCGCGTTTGCGAGCGCTCCGCCCGCGTCCGTGACCGACACGATGACCGAGTTGGTCCCCGTCGCGACACTTGCGGGATGAACGACGGTGATCGGGTCGGGGAATCCCGTCCAGCACTCGACGGCCGGATCGCCCATCAGGTTGTTCCAGTATGACCAGATCGTAACCTTGTTCGGCTCCACGGCCTGGTAGTTCAGGTAGAGCTCCATCTTCCCGCGGTTCAACGCCGCGCCGAGGTTGAACTGGTCCTCGTAGATCAGGCCGTAGAACACGCCGAAGTGAATGCAGTTGTTGAACCGCGTGTGGGTGCCTATCGTCGCGGTCCCGATCGCCCCGATCCCGCCCTTGGGCGAGGAAACTCCTCCGTTCGCCCTCAGGAACCCCTCCGTTCGGCACGCTCCGTCATAGTAGAAGGAGCCCGTGTCGCAGGTGATCGAGACGACGAACGGCATCTTCCAGCCGTTCGTCATCGCATAGGTGTTCGAATTCGTCCATCCGCTCATCCCCCAGTAGCCGCGGTAGCTGAAGATCGTGTCGCCCTTGTTCAGGGCGGTGGTCATCTTGGTCACGAAATTGGCCGAGTAGATCGTGTCGATCTCCGTGTACCCGATCTGCTTCAGTCTCGTCTTGATCCACTGCTGGACCTGGATGGTGCTGACGCCGGAATCGGACGGGTCGCCCACAAGGGCGGCGCGCTTGTACCAGCCCGGATCGCTCAGGTAGGGCGCGCTCTCGTAGCCGACGATCTTGTTCACGATCGCCTCGAGCTCCGTGTAGTTGCTGAACGAGAGACGCCCTATGTTGACGTCCGCGAGGATGTCGCCCCCTGCGAGCTGGGTGTAGGGATGGTCGCCCTCGCCGCCGTAGCCTGAGAGGGTTTCGAACCAGGTCGGGATCGAGTAGCTGCCGCTCGCGTCCCCGGCGATCACGACGTATTCGAGCGGCGGATTGGCCGTGTTGTAGACGCTCTGGATGTAGGCCTTGATCGACGAGGTCGTCGTCCCCGTCGTCGCCGTCGTCACGATGGTCGCGGGCATCCCCTTCCGCTTGCGCCAATCGACGAGGGGCTGCAGCCGGGAGGTCACGCCCGAATCGTTCGCACAAATGAGGAGCCAGGTTCCCGGCACAACGGACGCGCCGGCGAATGCCTCGCCGTAGTTGACGACGAGGTCGCGATAGAGCTTGTCGAAGGTCAGCGGGACCATCCGAGGCGCGCTCCGTAGGGCCGTCTTCGCGGCTCCTTCGAAGCGAATCTCGACCCTCATCCGGGATGTGACCTTCAGGGCGCCGCGGAGCGCGTCGTACCGGATCGGTTGGAAGGTGATCGGGACGATCCGCACGTCGCGGAGATAGGAAGGCTCGCCCATCATGACGCGGGGAGCCTGCCCCGAGTCATCCCTCTCATAGGCGGCCGCATCGTAGGCCAGGCCCTCGCCCTGGTCGGCCTGCATCGGCAGAACGCGATAGCCCTGCAGCTCCGTCTCTTCCTCGGGGACAGCATTCACACTCACCGTCGCGCCTTCCGGGATGGCCACGAGGCGGGTGAAGGCCGGGATCGCGGGGGACCCGACATCGCCGTAGATCTCGCCGCCCGGGATCCCGACTATCTGGAAGGTACGGCCGTCGATCGGCACCTCGTCCACCAGCAGGACCGGCAACTCGAAGAGGATGTCGACCCCCGACTCCCGTTGAGAAAGGACTTGCACCTGGGGCAGATCGGCGGGCAGGACGGCATCCGAGGACCTGAGATCGGGAGCGGCGAACGCGACGGCGACCGAAAGGAGAATGCAAGTCGCTCCGAGCAAGAACGAACGGCGCATTTTGTGCTCCGATTTGCGAGATGGGATGTGGATCGATGCGAGACGCAATGGTGTTTGCCTCATTGGATTGCAAACCTGCGTCACTAGAATTATACTCTGGTTTCGATCGATCCGGAAGCGAAGAGAACCGACCTGCTTCGCGACTTCTCGGGCCGAGGGCGTTGTGGTACAATGACCACGCTTGGTTCCCGAAACCCCACCCGCAACTCAGGAGATGCAGAAATGACGAGGCAGATCCTTCTGGCCACAGTCCTAGTCGCCCTCGCGTCGGTCGCCACGGCTGCAACTCTCAATGTCCCAAGCCAATACGCGACCATACAGGCGGCGGTCGACGCCGCTCAGACCAACGACGTCGTCCAGATCGCGCCCGGGATCTTCACGGACGTGACCCACATGGTCGTCGAGGGAATCGACACGACCTATGTCGCGGTGATCATGAAGAGCGGGATCACGGTCCGCGGCAGCGGCACGACCCAGACGTTCGTCGAGGGGGACTCCCTCGGGCGGGTGTTTCACTGCGCCGGCGTGACCAACGCGACGATCCGCGACCTCACGATCCGCCGGGCGTTCGCCAACGTCTACGGGGCGGCAATCTTGTGCAAGGACGGCTCGTCCCCGACGATTTACAATTGCGCGATCACCGGCAACTTTGACGGGGGCATCATCTGCCGGCTCGGTTCTTCCCCGAGCATCCAGAATTGCACCCTGACGAACAATAAGTCGAAATCCGGCGGCGGACTCGCGATCGAGGACAACTGCTCTCCCCAGGTCATCAGAACGACGATCAGCGGCAACATGGCCCCCAGCGGTGGCGGGGTCTTCATCCGTAGCGGTTCCTCTCCCACCTTCACCGATTGCACGATCCAGGGAAACTCGATCGATGCGGCGAATGGAAGCGGCGGCGGGGTCGCGATCGTGAACGCAAGCCCCACATTCACGAACTGCGCGATCGTTGACAACGTCTCGGACGGCTTCGGCGGAGGGCTCGCCGTGCTCGACTCCTCGACCCTTAACATGACCGGGTGCGTCGTGCGAGGCAACAGAACCCTGGCCGACTCCGCCCCGGGCGGCGGGATCTACTGCGAGTTCTCGGACTTGATTCTCGAGGACTGCGTGATCGCGCGCAACATGCTGGACGGATTCGGCTCGGAGGGGTCGGGGATCTATCTCTCCTTCTCGTTCGGGACGAGCCTCCACCAGTGCACGATCGCAGCGAACGCCGTGAACGGACTGCCGGCGACCGCGGGAGTGATCAGTTGCTTCTACTCCTCTCCGACGATCGCGCAGTCGATCATCGCCTTCAACAGCCCGGGGATCGGGTTCGTCTCTGTGGAGCCGAGCAGCATCCCTGTTGTCTCCTGCACCGACCTTTACGGCAACCAGGGCGGGAACGGGACGGGCTGGAGCGACGGCGGCCACAACTTCTCCCTCGATCCCCTTTTCTGCGATCTGGCGGGCAACAACTACCGCCTACAGTTGAACTCTCCATGCGCGGGAGGAAAGCACCCCCAGGGCGCGTGGACGTGCGGCAATACGCGGATCGGGGCTCTGGATCCCGGGTGTGTCACGGCTTCCGTCGATGACGCAGGCGCACTCTCGCCGCTCAGCCTCGGGATCCGGCCGAATCCATTCGCCGCGCATACCGCCATCTCGTTCGAGATCCCGCGCGAGGGGCGGCTGTCACTCTGCATCTTCGATGCCGCAGGCCGCATGGTCCGCACTCTCCGGGACGAGTTCGCTCCGGCCGGGCGCCACGCGGCGGAATGGGACGGCGCGGACGATCAGGGACGGGCTCTCCCGAGCGGCGTCTATTTCTGCCGGATGCGCGTGAACGGCGTCGAGCGGGCGGAACAGATCGTCCTCACGCGATGAGCAGGTAGGGACACCATCCTCTTTCGGCCCACCGGCCCACTTCGGGTTGGGGGGCCTCTTCCTCTGCTGCTATCATGGAAACCGCCCGCGACCACGATTGATGCGACCGTTCGGGATGAGATCTGTCACGGTTCTGGGTGATGGTTAAAGGGAGGGGAGATGCGGACCATCCTGATGTTGTCGTCGCTGCTCGCGCTCTTGTCCGGGTCGGTGGCTGGAAGCTCGTTGCCCGCCGCGGAGAACCATCCGGGCGTTCGAATCACGGCCGATTCCCTCCCGGGGGTGACGGCGCTCACGTTCCAGAGCGAGGACGGCGATCCGCTCAGCGCCCCGATCACCCGGCTGATCGCCCTTCCCCGGGGAGCAACGGATCCCTCCGTGGGATTCCGTGCGGGCGCAGGCGCCGGCGAGGCTTCCGCAGCGTTGGAGATCACGGCCGGTCCGCCGATGATCCTCCGCGGACTGACGGTGCTGCCTATCACGATCGCGCCGCGCCCCTCCCGCGACATAGAGAATGACGAGGTGGCGCCGCGGATGATCCAGATCGAGGTCCGCTACCGCGAGGACGCGTCCGGAAAGCAGTCGGACGGAGGTTCCGCCGCGGCGCGCTTCAGCCGCGGTTTCTACGATCCCTTCGCGCCCGTTCTCCCGGGGGAGCAGATCGGAGCGGCCGGCACGGCGGCCACGGGAAGCTACCTCATCATCACGGCCCCCGGCTTCGTTCCGGCCATCGAGCCTCTGGCCGTCTGGAAGATCGAGAAGGGGTTCCCGGTCACCGTCGTCACGACCGATCAGACAGGGGGGACCAATCAGCAGATCCGCGACTACATCGCCCGCGCCTACCGGGACTGGGCGATCCCCCCGCAGTTCGTCCTCCTCGTGGGAGACGTCGAGCAACTCCCGACCTTCAGCTTCTATGGGAGCACATCCGATCATCCCTATTCGACCGTGGACGGAGTCGATTTCATGCCCGACCTGAACGTCGGGAGACTCTCCGTGCGCACGCTTCCCGAAGCAGAGACGATCGTGGCGAAGATCCTCCGGTACGAGCGCGATCCCTTCGTTGGAGATGATCCGGACTGGTTCGGGCGCGCCCTGGTCGTCGGGGGCGACTACGGCTCGACCACCCCCCGCGCCGTCAGCCGATGGTCGCGCGAGCAGCTTCTCCTGAACGGCTACACGCAGGTTGATTCCTGCTATTTCCCACCGTTCTTCGTCGACTATTTTGGCACGATCCCGAACACGATCAACGCGGGCGTCTCGATCGTGAGCTACCGAGGTTGGGCCTATGGGATACACGGGTGGGAGCCGCCGCACTTCACCTCGACCGAGATCCCGTCCCTCACGAACGGATGGAAGCTCCCGGTCGTCTTCAGCTTCGTCTGCCAGAACAACAATTTTGGCGAGCCGGAGTGCTTCGGCGAGGCATGGCTCCGGGCCGGATCCGCGAATGAACCGAAGGGGGCCGTCGCATTCATCGGCAACAGCGAGCCGTGGTCGCACACTCGCTTCAACGATGCGTGCGCGATCGGGGCCTTCAATGCGATCCGGCTAGGCGGGGTCCGCAGGATGGGCGATCTTCTGAATGCGTCGAAGCAGGAATGCCTGGTCGAGTTCCCCGCGGAAATCCCCTACCTCTCCGATACCGACGAATCGGTCGAGTTCTACTACTACATCTACAATCTTCTCGGCGATCCGGAGATGGAGGTTCGGACCGACACCCCGAGGTCGATCGATGTGAGCTATCAGAACCTCGTCCCGCAGGGAACGAATTTCATCGATGTCTCTGTGCGCGATTCGGCAAGCCAGATCCCGCTGGCCGGCGTCCGCGTCGGGCTGAGCCAGAGCGGCGCGCTCCTGGGTTGCGGATGGACGGATGATGACGGAATCGCCCGCGTGTCCGCCTCCTTCGAGTCCAGCACGGCGCCGGTGGGCATAACGGTGACGGGCATGAATGTGGTCCCGTTCCGCGGGACCGCGACCGTCTTCGCCGTTGAGAACTCGGCGTTCCTCGCCTTCCAGCAGCTCGCGATCGACGATGATGCCGACGGAATCCCCAATCCGGGCGAGACGCTCGAGCTCGCGGTCACCCTCCGCAATCGCGGGGCGCAGGCGGCGACTCTTGTGACTGCGGAGCTCTTCGCCGTTCAAGGCGCTCAAATCGTCTCGGGGACTGCCGGCTACGGGAACGTCTCTCCGGGAGCGGACGTGACGTCCACCGAGCGGTTCGTCGTCCGGATTCCGGCCACGGCGGAGGACGGCCAGGTTGCTCTTTTTAGGCTCGAAGCTTCGCCGGAACCCGCGCAGCCGTTGTCGGTCTCTGAATCGTCCATGGAGTTCGCGGTCCGCGCACCCTCGCTGCGGCACGAATCCTCCGCACTCGCGGGCGACGGGATCCTCTCCCCCGGCGGGACCGCCGACCTCACCGTGACGCTGCGGAATGACGGCTCCATCGCCTCCTCGGCGACCGCGGCCGTGCTCACGAGCCTGTCGCCCGGCCTGGTGACGGTCTCGACGCCCGACGCTGGATTCGCTCCGATCGCCTCGGGCGCTTCCGGCGCGAACGAGGCGCCCTTCCGCATCACGGCCGCATCGACGGCCGCGATGGGACAGACGGCCGTCCTCGCGCTCGACCTCACGACCGCCGAGGGATACGTGGGCCGCACCAGCTTCTCCGTTACGATTGGCACGGTGGATCACACGAACCCGCTCGGCCCCGATGCCTACGGCTACTACGCGTACGACAACTCCGACACCGACTATCCCGACTCCGCGCCGCTCTACGACTGGATCTCGTGCTCGACCCTGTACGGCGGAAGCGGAACGAAACTCGCGCTTCGCGACAACACAACGGCCAAGGTCGATCTTCCCTTCACGTTCACCTACTACGGCGAGAGCTACAACCAGATCCTGGTCAGCGACAATGGATGGATCTCGTTCGACACGTCCGCGTACTACGACTTCTACAACTGGCACATGCCGAACAGCTACGGCAACGGAGCCCAGATCGCTCCGTTCTGGGACAACCTCGATCCGATCCGAAAGATCAACGACGTGCCGATAGCGGACGGTGTGTATGTATTCCACGATGCGTCGCGGCGCCTGTTCGTCGTCGAGTGGAGCCGGCTGCCGAACGCCAGGCCGGAGCTCGACGATCTGCAGACCTTCGAGCTGATCCTCTACGATCCCGCCTACTACTCGACGTCGACCGGCGATGGGATCATCCAGTGCCAGTACAAGCAGATCGTGAACGACGACGACGCCCGGATGTACGCGACGGTGGGGATCGAGAGCATGAGCGAGGACACCGGGCTCGAGTACTCCTACGCGAACATCTATCCGGCCGCATCGGCGCCGATCTCGGCGGGGCTCGCGATCCGGTTCAGCACGCAGGTCCCGCGCTACAGCCCGGCGAACCTGGCCATCTTCGAGGCATCGCGGCTCGACCCGGGAATCCGCCTGCGGTGGGAACCGGCCGATGGAAGACCGCGCGGCGGTTACCGGATCTACCGCGCCTCCCGCGACGGCATCTGGACGATGTTAACCCCGAGCGCGCTCGATTCTTCGACACGCAGCTTCATCGACGAGTCCGCATCGCCGGACTCGATCTACACTTACAGGGTTGGCTCTCTCGATCCGGTCGGACGCGAAACACTGCTTGGCCCCTTCCACTACTCCGCCGATCGAGAGGGCGGCCCGCGTTTCTCATTGGAGGCTCGCACGCCCAATCCGTTCAGGGGCCCCGTCGCGCTCGCGTACGCACTGCCGCACGGCGGGGAGATCTCCCTCGGGATCCACGATCTCTCCGGACGACTCGTCCGAGAGCTCGCCGCGGGACGGAAAGATGCGGGTTCATGGACGGCGTCGTGGGACGGCCGGGACGGGCAGGGGCGCGAGATGGCGAGCGGGGTTTACCTCTGCACGCTGAGCGCGGGCGCGGACCGGAGGACGTTGAAGCTCACGCTGCTTCGGTGAGACGATGCGAGACGCTCTCCAAAGCGGGTTGGAGGCGGTCCGCAAGCAAGCGGAGAAAGACCCGGGGGGGTGGGCGTCGAGCTGGTCGACCCGCCGGAGGGCCCGCATCAGCGCCACGCTCACGAGGTCGTTGGTGCCCATGAGATCGCGCGCGGAACTGGGTGCCCGACCTCTGAGGAACTCCAGACTTCTTCTCGATGACGATCGCCGCGGGCGTGCTCCGCTCGCGGGCGACCTTGGCCGTGGAAAACTCGGCACGCCGCTCCCCCGGCCGTCTCATTTCACGAGCTTGCCGGACCACAAGCGATTCAGAAAAACCCTCCACGGAAGAATCTCGATCCCCTCATGGACCCTGGCCGATGTCTCGTTGCAAACGACGATCGACTTGCGCGGGCGTTGCTCCTCATTGAAAACCAGGAGGGGGCGCAGGGCGGTTGAATCGACGCGGTCCGTCCCTTTGACTTCGACGGCGACTTCCCCACCTCCGAGGATGAAATCCACCTCGATGCCGCTCTTGGTCCTCCAGAAGTTGACGTCGTAGTGAAGCTCCTTGTAGGAGCGGTGCGCGAGGATTTCCATGAGGATGAAGTGCTCGAGCGCCCGCCCAAACTGTTCGCCGCGTTCCTCCCGGACATGCCTCTTCGTGATGAACCCTGCGACGCCGACGTCAAAAAGGTAGAACTTGCCCGCCTTGCTGATGACCTGTCGCTCTTGCCTCTTCTTGTATGGTTCGATCAGCGTCCCCAGAAGCGTGTCGATCAGGATCTGGTAGTACCCTTTCACTGTCTTCGCGTCGACCCCGCAATCCCTCGCGATGTTGGCGTAGTTGGTCAATTCGCCGTGGGAAAACGCCATGGCATCGAAGAATCTGGAGAAGGCCGGTATGTTGCGCGTGAGTCCTTCGTCGAACACCTCCTCCTTGAGGTAGTCGCCGACGTAGGACCGCAGCGCCCGCTCGTGCCCTTCCCGCAGGTAGTGCGCCGGAACCAGCCCTCGGTTGAGCGCTCGGAGTAAATCCAGATCCTGGATTTCGACAGAGACCAGGGGAAACATCTCGTGGCGCCACGCACGCCCACCCAGGAGGTTCGACTTTCCTCTCTTGAGCTTCCGAGCGCTCGAGCCGCAAAGGATGAACCGCAGACCCTTGTTCTCGATGAGCCAGTGGACCTCGTCCATCAGGTGGGGCACCTTCTGCACTTCGTCAATGATGACTGGGTGCTGGAGCTGCTTGGGGGGGAGCGCGAGGAGCCGCTCCCGCAACAACGCGGGGCGCCTAGTGAGCTCCAGCATGAGGTCGGTTTCCAGCAGGTCGAAGCTCACGCTCTCCGGGAAGGCGGCCTTCAGGTAGGTGCTCTTCCCGGTCTTCCTTGGACCCCAGAGGAAGGCCGACTGGCGTGCGGGCAACTCGATGCTTAGGAGCCTGTTGACGGTTTGGATCATGGACATCACTCCCTTTTAGTTGAACTAAAATGGAGTATCGTCCCTTTTAGTAGGACCGTCAAGACTTTACGGCGATGGGACGATCTCTCGCGAGCCCCGGGCCGGCATCGCGCTGTGGCGAGCAGTTCCTTGGCCGATAGCCAGTAGTCCGCGAAAACTCGGTAACTCCACGCCCGTGCGGATCTTCGGAGAGGGCGGCCTTGCGGATCGTAACTTCCAACTTCCGGTTCAATCGAGCAAAACCACCGTGCGAGTCTGCGAAAAACCGCCGCTCTCCAGACGGCAGAAGTAGATCCCAGACGGGAGCCTCCGGGAGTCCGCCCCCGTCCCGTTCCAGGTGATCACACCGGAGCCGCTCGCGGCGATACCTTCGTACAGCGTCGTGATGAGTGTCCCGCTGACATCATAGATGCGGACGGCGGTCCGTTCACCCGCGGGGACCTCGAAACGAATCCGGGTCTCGAGCCTGAAGGGGTTTGGAACGCTCTCGGAGAGATGGTGACGCGGAGGGGTCATGGGCGTCTCGACCGCCGTCGGGGGCGAAACCGCTACGAGGAGCGGATTCGTTGCCTGATCGTGCCGCGTCTCGGCCACGATGACGGTCTGGTTCGGCGGCTCGAAATGGACCGTGCGGCTCTCGACGAACCGGTTGTGAACGCCGAGCGTGGGGTCGGTGTTCGGGATGGTCATGTTGACCCAGGGGCCGCTCGATCCGTAGGCGTGAGCGTCGCCGGTGCACTGGGTTACCGCTGGAGTTGAGTCGTCGAGATAGTAGCTCGAGTAGCCGAATCCCGGGACGTCGGTGTCGATCGCCGAGGAATGGACGAGCGTCCCCTGAGCCCCCGTCACCATTTCCCAAACGATCGGACCCGGTGTGACGTTTTCGACCGGCGAGCCGTCGATCGCCGCCCCGGCGAGATTGAGGTTGTTGTAGTAGACGAGCCCGGCGGCGCCGGGACTGTAATCGTAGAAGTCCATGATGCCGGAGATCGGGTGAACGCGGAGGTAGGTGACGACGTCGTGTCTCTTGTCATAGAAGAAATGGTCCCTCTGGGTGAGCGGGCCGCTGTTCGCACCGAGGTACGAGCGGATCGCCCTCACGGGGCCGTCGACGTTGGCGAAAAAGGCGCCTTCGCCGTTGCTGAACGTGTCTTCCGATCGAGCGCAGTTGCCGGGGGAGAAGAGATTCTTGTGGCGGTCGAGGATGTCGGCGCCGGTCGCGCCGCCTTCGTAGACGTTGGTCTCGTCGCGTATCCATCGGTCGCCGAAGTGCTCGCGGTAGCACGGCGTGACGACTTCCGAATCTTCGGGGTTCGGTCCCGCCGTCGTGTTGTAGGTCGTAAGATAGTCTCCCGAAAGTAGAACAAAGTCGTACGAGACGTAATCCACCCCCGCGCCTGGAACGAGGCTTCCGTCGGATTCAAAGAGATAGAGATAGGCGGTGTTCGAAGTGAGCGGATCGGTGACGACGATTTCGACGCGGCTCCCGAGGATGACCCCCGCGGGGTCCGATGTGAGACCGGGCGCCCAGTCTCCGGCATCTCGCGCCATGAACACGAGCTCGTCGTCTCCGTCGAAGGCGGGGTCGGGGTCCGCGCCCACGAAGGTCTCCGCGTCGGCGTAGGCGAGCGTCGAGAGACCGATCGGATTGGAATTGTAAACAAGACCGTAGTCCTTTATCACGCGTTCGTCGATCTGGACGGGGATCTGGACCCAACCGGACGAGTATTCAAACGCCACGATTCGATCCGGGTCGACGCCGAGAAGCCTATCGAGCGCGGCCCCTCCCAAAATGACGGGGTCGCTCGCCCTGTCGAGCAGGTCCGCCACGGCGCTCGCCGGGCCGACGAAGACGGAAAGGAGACAAAACACAAGAGCGGCGCCAGCAAACCGCGGATACGGGGTGAAGAACGGCCGTAGGGGTGACCGCTCGTCGTTCATAACTGCCTCCTTGAACGGGTATCGCTCGTATGTTAGCAGAACGGCGCTGACTTCCTCAAGCCGAACGACGGCGCTCGTCCGGAAACGCTCATCAACGGTTCACTCGCGTTCGCCTTCCTGATCCCTACCTGACGAGGTCTTGCCCCGCCTTTTCCCGATCCCTTAATCCTGGCCCCGAACTCTGCGGGAGCGCGGAGTCACGCCGGCACTGCCAAGGGTCGCGGCTATCGATTACTTGCCACTCCGGATCACGATCTCGGCGTCACGGTTCGTGCGTTGGTGCGCGGAGCGAGACTCTGGGCAATCCGTCTCCAGCGAGAGGTGAGTTCTCAACCGGTGGTGGTACCGGAGATGCTCGGCGAGAGTTCGCCTGAAGCGCAACTCATTGTCCACGATGATGTGATCGAAGCTGTGACATCACAGACGAAGAATCTATGAACGGCTGCGGTCTCTGGTGTTACTCTCCTCAGCGCGGGACCGGCAGTTGCGGAACTCCCCCGGTCAGGGGAATCGCCCCCGTTCTGGCGGTGCCCCCGCTTTCCATGTGGGTCCGGTCCGGCTTGCCGGGTCTGCTGCCCCGGGAAGCCGTTCTTGTTCCGGCCTGGAGGTGATTCGCGTGGCCATCTCGGCATCGACGCAGCTCAACCAACTGGTCCAGCTCAGGCGTGTCTACGGCAAGACGGCCGGGGCGAAGAAGTTGGATCTTCTCCGCTCTCTCGAGCGACTCCGTCTCACGACCGCCCGCCAGGTTCTTCAGCTTCATGAAGTTCTCTGTTTCCTCCACGCCTATCCCGACGATGAGGCGGTCTTGGCTCAGGTGAGGCGGATGCTTGACCGATTTCGGAGTCGGGGCGATCTCCGGCGCCACCGGACGGCCCTTGCCGACTCCGGGATTTCCGGCACGACCATTCACTATCCCTTTTTCTACTTCACGGCCGACTGGTTGGTCCGCCGCTGGCCGGACTTGGTATCCGTCGATTGGCGGGCCTTCAAGAAGAGGGAGGATCTGACCAAGATCCTTCACCTCATGCTCCCGTACTCGGAAACGCTGGCCTTGGACCAGCACGCCTGCGGAGCGCAGGATTGGCTCAAGCTTCTGAAGGGTTCGGATGAAACCGATGCGGCCTTCCTGCTCCGCCGAGTCAGATTGCTCCATCCAAGCGCGTTCGGCCGCGAGACCCTGTATGAGCAACTTGACGTTCCCTTGCGGCTTTCACCCGGCCCCGATACACCTTCACGCACGCGGGCCCGTCATGATGTTTGCCCGCCGGTCTTCCAGGTTCACCCGCTGGATCGCTCCCGCCCTTCCTTGCGCCGGGAACTCCGCCTGTCGCCTCTGGCCGTGCGCACGGTCTCCCCGCGGGACGGGGAGAAGCTGATCAACCTCGCCCGGGAATCGATGGTCGTTCGGGCACGAGACCTGGACAACTTCATCCATGCGGATCCCAACGACGTGCGGATATTCGAATTCGACGGCAGTCTCCGATTCGCCTGCTTCGGACTGATTCCGGAGCGAAGGCTGATGATCGAGTCCGTCTACGGCATGCTGACAATCAAGAACAACGTGCCCATCGGGTATGCCCTGGCCAGTGGACTCTTCGGTTCCTCAGAAGTTATGTACAACATCTTTGAGACTTATCGAGGAGGCGAATCGGCCCGCATCTACGCCCGCCTCCTGGCCGCGGTCCGGCATCTCTTCGGCGCGAACACGTTTTCGGTCGATCCTATTCAGCTCGGACACGACAACCAGGAAGGGCAGAGATCGGGCGCCTTTTGGTTCTATCACAAGCTGGGCTTCCGTCCGAAGGATCCCGAGGTACGAAAACTGTTGAGCAGCGAAGTGCAGATCATGAAGCGTGATCCCCGCCGCCGTTCGACTCGGGTCACTCTGCAGGATCTGTCCGCGGAGTACGTCTTCCTGCATGCGGGGAGGCTGCGGCGTGATGTGCTCGGCTTGATCTCTCTCGAGAATGTCGGCCTGAACCTGACGCGCCACCTCGCACAGCGTTTCGGTGGCAAACGTGAGGAGGGGATCAGGACCTGCGCCGGGGAGGCCGTCGCGCTTCTGGGCGTGAAGTCGGAGCGAGGCTGGAGCCCGGGTGAGCGGCTGGCCTGGGAGCGCTGGAGCCCTCTGATCGTGATCCTGCCTGGGATCGAGAAGTGGCCTCGGCCGGATCGTCAGAGCTTGGTCCGCGTGGTGAAAGCCAAAGGTGGGCATCGCGAGTCGGACTTCGTGAGGCTCTTCGACGCCCACCGCCGTCTCCGGCGCGCCGTGCTGGCGCTTGTGGCGGAAGACCAACTGTGAGTCCCCGCTTGCATCGATAGTGATGACATGCCTCGGACCGGATCACGGACCTCTTTGGCGGTGGCCGGGCGACCAGGTCTTCCGAAGCAGACCAGCTTCGTCCAGTGTCCTATAGCCCTGATCCGGCAATCCCTGGATGGGGCCGCATAGTGGCGGGGCAGGCTGGCCGCGGTTCTCAGACCACCGATTGCTTGCCGGGAAACCCCAGCGGGAATGGGGTTTCCGATCGGGCGCAGATCATGATGACTCATCGCGGTTCACTTACCGTGCGGATACAGATCACCAGACAGCGGCCCGGCCGCGAAGCGGAAGGCGTTGTGGGTGTTGCGATGGCAATGCGCCATGACGCCTGATTCGTCTTCACCAGCCAGGTGTTGACACGCGCAGCGATGGGGCGTCGGGGCATTCTCGGAGTCGGGATCGTGCTTCCCACATCTCCATCTGCCTGCTGAAGTCCGTCTCGGCAACGATCCCTCGCAGCTGTCATTCTGTGATCACATCACGGCCAGTCGTTCGGGGCATGAGAAGGATTCGCTCCTGGATGGACGGCGCGAGATTCAGCAGGTCCATGATCTGGCTGACGCGGGTCCGGCTGACGCTCCCGAGCCTCGCCAGGTCTGCGTAGTCCCGAACCGTGCCCTACCGGATCAGCTTGTCGAAATGGATTGCGAGCGCCAGGAGACGGGAGATCCGAGGGATGCGGCCAGGTTCAACTGGTTTCGGCATGGGTGTCCTGCCCTGCCGGAGCCGTCTTCGTCCCTTCCCGCCGTTGCGGAAGTGGACCTTGAACTCCACCGTCGCGCCCACAGCCGCGCCCGTTGGCGCACCCTGGGCCACCTGTCGTGCCACTACGTCACCTCCTGGGCCAGCGCCTTGATCCCGCTGGGCCTGAACGTCACCGCGACGGTCTCGAACTGGCCCAGATGGCCCCGGACTCTCTGAAATACCCTCGGAACAGAGAGAGTGGTGAACAGGCGTGGAGCGACCGGGGTACCAGAGAGGACCGTTTCCTAACTCGCGTTCAGCGGGACCCCACGTAACTGCAGCCGCAGCAACCCGGACGGGGGTTTCGAGAGGCATTGTGGGGAAGACTCCCCAGCACCACATCGGCCCATCGTACGCTCCCGCCAGATTTTTCCTAAAGATGACCATCAGGTTCCCGATCTAGGGAACAGTGGGGGCGAATCGCCCTTGCATGTCCGGAATCCATACGACTAGAGGAGGTTCCAAAATGGGTGCCACCATCACCTCGATGAACACCAAGACGAACACCACTTCGTTGCCGACGTTCTCCTGGAATGAGATCAGCGAGCCCGGCTGCTATTACCTGTTCGAGTGGGGTTGCATCGCCCGTGTCCCGAACGACGGCGTGGCGGAAGGTCGCAGCCCGCGGATCACCTTTTTTTCCGGGACGAACCCCGTCTGCTGCAAGCTGTCCGACGATCCGTACATCAGCGTCTCGAAGGCGCGCCAGGTCGCGGCGGACCACGACTACCCGGTGAGCTTCTAAGAGCAACCGTCCGGGAGGAATCCTCCCGAACCGGAGCAACCCGAGCGCCGACCGTCTTGTCGACGGGCGGCGTTTGGCGTTTCATGGACAAGCTTCAGGCGCGTTCTCTTGCCTCTGGTCACCGAACCCAACTCGGGGTCCCAGAAGCACTCGTACTCCGCGAGAGTGTGCCACGAAGGCACTGGAAGGAGGTCGGATAGACCGACTGACAGAAGTCATGCTGCATGGGAGGCGAATGATCAACCTGGATTGTCTATGTTTCCGCCTTGACGTAGGATTGCCCTCTCAAGGAGTCCTCAGTGTGGGCAGCACGGTATTTCGTGCCGACGCGATTCTACGCTTCCCATCCTGCTCCATCAAGGGCGTCAGGCGTTAACGCACCCTTGGAGGAATTTTGCGCGGGTAGCGGCTGACGGCGGGGCTGATCGGGGGATCCACGGAGGCATCGGGGGCCGGACCACAAGACATGGACGTGAGGGGGAGACGCCGAGCAAGAGGCAACACGCGAGAGCATGGGTCGAAGCGGCTTTCGGGAAGGACAACCCGGGGGATCTGTGCGGAGTTACGAGTATTCGCGGACTACGACAACAGGTTGTCTTGGGACGACGACTCAGGTGACGATCCTCGACCCTACCAGAAGGCCCGCTTCCCTCAGAGAGCGGGCCTTCGTCCATTCAGTTAGTCCCGTTACGCCCTAGCGGTAGTCCGCCTTGATCTTGCCCCACGTGATGGGTTCCGTCGGAACCGGCGGCGGGCAGAAGTTCGGCTCGCAGCTCGTCCACTCCGGATGCCACACGTTCGGCGGCAGGCACTCGGCTTGGGTCGTGATCGTGCAGTTACCCTGCGGATCGCAGCACGCGCCCCTCGGGATCGGCGGCGGGCAGGTCTGCACGTTGCACGGCACATCAGCACCGAGCCACGTGTAGGCGCAGTTCGCCTGCGTCGTGATCGTGCACTCACCCGTGTCCGGGTTGCAGCAGGCGCCCGTCGGAGGGGGTCCGGGAATGGCAATGTACAGATCCTTCAGGCCGTATCCTCCAGGGCGATTTGCCGAGGTGAAGTACAGGTCCGGTCCGTATGCTGAAATCGGATCCGGTCCCGGAGTCGGACATGTCTCGTCATCCGGGGTGTTAACAATCGGACCGGCATTCAGGGGCGTGGTCCAGTTGCCTCCGACCTTAATCGAGTAGTAGACGTCCACCCCCCCGAATCCCCCGGGACGGTTGGACCCGAAGAAGAGTACGTTGCCATCCCGCGTAAGGGACGGACCTCTCTCGTCGTAGGGGGAATTGACAACATCTCCCAAATTCTCCGGACTGCCCCAGCCGCCGCCGCTATACTGGGACATCCAGATGTCCTGACCACCTTGTCCTCCCGGCCTGTTCGAGCCGAAGTAGAGCGCGGCTCCATCGGGGGTGATGAAGGGCATCTCCTCGGCACCCGATGAATTCACGGGCGCACCCAGGTTGACAGGTGGTAGCCAGGTACCGCCTGATGATTCGATCATCCAGAGATCCATGCTCCCGAATCCACCAGGTTCATCAGAGCCGTAGTAGATCTTCTGGAAGTCCTCCGTCATCGATGGCGCGAGTTGATTCGACGGAGTATTCAACCCGGCAATGTCACACTCTGGATGGCAGATCATCCAGTTATCGTACTGCCCGAGTGCAACGTAGATGTCGTAACCGCAGGGCGCGCCACACACATCCGACGAGTAGAGCAAATGGGACCCGTCATAGGACACTTGAAGTCCGCGTTCGTTAGATGAAGTGTTGACGCCTGATCCAAGATTCCGAACTTCGACCCAATTGAACCCCTGAGCACTAGCGGGAATGGCGGCCAGGCAAAGCAACAGGGCAAAGGCCAGCACGCAATTCCTGGTAATCGAGGTTGTCATGTTCGCCTCCTCTGAGTTCAGTGTCGATCACATCCCTGATGAAACTCCGAGTCGAAAGGTGTCCGATCGTCGAGTTGATCGTCATTGGGCTATCGACCCATTCACATCACCTCCTTGAGGGGCTGGGGGGGCTCTGAGAGTCATCTGAGAATCAAGTGCTCACATGGCGCGTGCGAATGCATGGCCTGACGACCGATCCCAACAGAGAGAACGGAGTCTGGAGGCGGGCGTCACGTCCTGTGAGTCGATGCGGCGCGCGTGGG
>CAZNRY010000051.1:0-21985 GCA_964575675.1 uncultured bacterium | reverse complement strand
CGGCGTACAGTCGAAGTTTAACGGGTGTCTACCAGGTCAAATGCGGAATCGCTGCCGCCTGGAAGCTGACCCCTCCCTCGGAACGGAGGTCGCTGCCGGCGACACAGCTGCCGCCGGGATCGGCGCAGTCGGTGATGAGGTAGATTGCATCGTCCCACGTCCCGCCCGTGCTCATCGTGACCTGGAACACCGCACCGACCGGCAGGTCCGTGTAGTAGACCACGTCCGGACCGTTCTCGTAGTGACCACCGGCGCAGCTACCCAAAGCCGAGCCCGGATCGTAATCGTTGTTCGCGCCCGTGGTGGTCCCCGTTGCCGAGAACCCGCCGCTGTCGGCGTCTACCCACAAGCCGGATGCCCGTCACCGCTCGTGCGGCATCACCTCCGGGTAGACATGGAAGTACTTTGCGGCGGGGTAGTGGAGGAAGTTCGAGACTCGGCTCGTGTAGATACAGGCGAACTCCTTCACCTGCGCCGCGAAGTGGCTCGGCTCATGATCCGTCCGGAACAGAGGCCCCCAATGCGGGTTGTGGGCGCGCTCGATCCCCTCCTCGAGCCCTCGGATCGCCTCCTCGAGGGCTCGCATCTGGCGATCGATCCCCTCGCGAAGCCGGATGGCCTCGCGACGCCCGAGCCCGTGCATTTGAGGAGGAGCGTCTCCCCTGATCGTCCGGTCCAGGCCGTCCCGAATCACGTCGAGGTGGCCCCGTCGTTCGATTCCGGCCCGGAGCTTGTCGAGGTATGACGCCAAGCGTTCGCGCGTCTCGATCTCCCTCTCGAGTTCCTGGATCACCATGGCCGTCCGCCACATCCGGACGCGCTTGGACTTGAGGATGTCGCCGTACGTGTGATCGCCGAAGTAGAGGATCCGATCCCCCCCGCATCCCAGCAAGCGCTCGAGGTCCCTCACGCCCCCGCCCGTCACGGCCCTCCCCCGATCGCGACGGCGAGCATTTCCCGGCAGCTTCACGGGCAGGGAACGCGAGCGATTCCGGAAGAAGCCCGGCTTTCCTGCTCGAACCACGATCAGATCGAAGAAATCGGTCCAGGAGGGTCGCGCGGCGATCTTCCGGCTGAGGAGACGATCCATGATGAGCGAGGTATAGGACGCCTCGGAGTTCGTCAGTAGGAAGAGCCGGTAACCGTGGGTCTTCAGGCGGTGGAGCGTTGCCGGCAGCGCCGGGTCGGGCAAGAGGTATCGGTCCGGGTCGAGTGCGATGCGGTCCTTGATGCTGCCGTCCGCATGTGCACGATCGACGGCCCCGCGCACCTCGTCGTAGAGCGTGCGATAGTTCCGCCGGCGCCAGCGCGCCCGGTCCATCAGGTCGACAAGCTGCGCGTAGAGATCAATCTCCGGCAGCGAGAACGGCGTATCGACCGGTACGTAGTCGTCCCCCGAAAGGCGGATCGGGCGGGTCTGGTAGATCCTCTTCCTTTCCTCGTCGGGCAGCGGAGCGGTGCCGTGGCACGCGCGCGCGACATAGCGGTGCTGGTCCATCTTGAGGATGTTCCCGCGCTTCTTGTCGACAATGAGCCCGCGGATCACGAACGATCCGTCGTACCGGAGGCCGGCCACCTCCGGAGGGTACCCCTCCGCCAAGAGCTTTCGCTTCGCTTCCTCGAAGGCCAGGACCTCGAAAGATTCCCGTTCGTAGAGCGCGAGGGTGTAGTCAAGATCGAAGCCGATCGCCTCGATGGCGCTCATCCGGAGGTTCCGATTGACGTAGATCCGTGACGCGGCCGGGATCCTCCCCGCCCGCTCCAGCACTCCTCGCACGGCGCGAGGCCTTTCTTTCACGCAGGTGCCTTCATCATCTTCTCCCCGTCGGGGATCTTACGAGGCCGCGGGAAGGCGGCTCAAGCGAGCTTTCGATCGCGGGCGCACTTTCTGGAGACTGCCGGAAGCAGAAAGACGCCGCGCCCGAGGAGCCGGCGCGGCGCCCAAGCGGGACGATCCTCCCGCTCTACTCGACAACACTGATCATTCGATAGAGAGAGAAGTGCGTGAGCGGCGCCACCCGGCCGAGTGATTCTGGATTGCTCGCGATCACGACCCAGACACCGCGTGCGGGATCATACCATTGGATCGTGCAGGCGGCCGGCGCGCTCCCCGGAGGAGAGGCCAGGTGGAGCAGCACGGGGACGTTGAACTGCTGCCCGTCGGGAAGGAGGTCCACGCTTCCGTCCGCCTGGTGGCGGATCGTGATTTGCGTTTCGACCAGGAGCGCTCCCGGAGGAATCTCAACCAGCACCCCGCTGCTTTCTACGAATCCACCAGCGGGCCCGATCAACTTGCTGCCGTCGCGGGCGACCGGTTCGGCCAGCCCTCGCGGCGCCGTCAATGGCGAAGTCGACTGCACCTCGGCATCGATGCTGCATCCCAGGGACAGAAGGACCAGGACGGCTGCGCCAAGCGCAGAGGTCGATCGGTTGCGCGTGTTCATGGTTCGTTCCTCCTCGTGGTATTGGGCCGCCGCTTTGAACGGCAGCTTCGATGCCAAGGAGGGACGAAGGCGGCAGTTCGAGCAAAATACGCCGTAACCTATTGCCACGTAGTGAGCTACAAATTCACAAGCTTCTGCCCGTGCCGGGTCCAGACGAAGGAGGAAGCGTCAAGCGGCGCGCGCATCCCAGCAAATCAGCAAATCGCTCTGGCCGGATCCGCCTTAGGTCATTATGCTATAATCTATTAGATCGAGCTGGTTGAGCTCAGCCGGCGCAGCGCAGAGCTACCCGTGCGGGATGGCAGGCCTAGTCCCCATCCGCGGACAGTAGGGGCGCTACCAGTCTCGCGGACGGGGACCAATCGGCCTTCAGACTCATTGGCTGCCTTCCCGCCTTCACATATGCCAACGGGCAGACCCATAAGGACGGGAGTCTCGAACCCGCAGGTTCGGTGGCTCTACCAGCCAGCGCGACCCATCGCGACGGCAACCGCTGCCAACAGCTTCAGCAAAACTACGATGAACATCCTATTCACCTCCCTTCCTGAGTTGAGGCCTCCGCCTCACCGCGGGCGACTCACTGTCGCCGGCCCTTCCCATTGCATCCTGCATGCCAGTTCAGAGGAAAAATCCCCGGATGGCTACCATTCGCGCATCCGATGTCCTGATAATCGATTAGAACGTCTCATCGGGAGCCGAGGAGATCCGTGGAACTAGCGGGGATAACAGAGAAGTGTCATCGTGTGATGACTACGAAGGCGACACATTGATCAAGAAACGACATATCAATCGGGAATTTAAGGAGTTAAGTCGGCAGGACGGGTCTGTCAACCCGAGATGACGTCGCTTACGCCCGCCCCGACCCCCCTGCGCCGGTAGAGGGGAGGGGTCGCTTCAGATTGTGGTGTCGAAGCCTGTTGTGGAGGTGCTGTCGAGAGATCCCCAGCATCCGCGCGGCCCTGCTCACATTCCAGCCGTTGCGGTCCAGCGCGTCGTGTAGGAGCTGGCGCTCTGCATCCTCCTTGCCTTCGCGCAGCCCCCCCTCCCCGACGCTCAGAGCCAGGCTGCTTGCCGGGCCTCGCTGGCCCCCTGCAAGGATCAGGTCCTGCGCGTCCATCGCCTTTCCGGGGGGCAGGAATGCGCAGGCACCCTCGATCACGTTCCGGAGCTGCCTCACGTTTCCGGGCCAGGGGTGGCCGAGCAGGTAGCGCCCCGCGTCGCTCGTGTAGCCGTGGAACGGCCTCCCCATCGACGCGAGCGTCTCGCGCAGGAAGTGGTCCGCGAGAAGCAGGATATCCTCAACCCGCTCGCGCAGCGGCGGCACGACCAACGTCACGACCTTCAGGCGGTAGTAGAGGTCCTCGCGGAACTCTCCCAACCGGATCGCCTCCTCCGGGTCCCGATTCGTCGCCGACAGCACCCGCACGTCGACGCGCCGCGAAAAGTTCTCACCGACCCGCCGGATCTCAAGGCTCTCGAGGGCGCGCAGCAGCTTAACCTGGAGCTTGAGGGGCATCTCGCCGATCTCGTCGAGGAAGAGCGTTCCGCCGTTGGCGGCCTCGAAGACTCCTAGCTTGTCTTGCAGCGCCCCCGTGAACGCGCCGCGTTTGTGCCCGAACATCTCGCTCTCGAGCAGCTCTTCGGGAAGCGCGCCGCAGTGGATTGCGAGGAAGGGACCCGCGCTCCGCAGGCTCCCCGTGTGGATCGCCGTGGCGACCAGGTCCTTCCCCGTGCCTGTCTCACCGAGTATGAGAACCGGCGAATGCACTTCCTGAACCTGACCGACCCGGCGGCGGAGCTCGTCGATGACGCGGCTCCGCCCGAGGATCGCCCCGACGCCCTGCGCACCCGGAAGGGACCGCCGCAGACCCCGGTTCTCCCGCTCCAACCCGCACCGCGCCTCGATCAGCTCGCGATGAAGGCGCGCGTTTTCGATCGCCACAGCCGCCTGCGCGGCGAACGCCTCGAGAACGGTGCGATCCTCCTGCGGAAGGAGGCTCTCCGGGCGGCGGCTGTCGAGATAGAGAACCCCAACCGCGCCGTGGGTCGTCTGCATCGGGACGCAGACGATGACGGAGAGGTGAAGAGCCTGAATGCTCTCTTGACGGCGGAATTCCTCCCGCTGCAAGGCGTCCGTGACCCATAGGAACTTGCCTTCCCGAAATGCCCGCGCCGCCAACGACCGGCTCACCTCGCTCGCCGCGCCCGCGGCGAGGTGCCCTTCCCGGGCATCGAAGCCTCTCTCCACCTGCAGATTTCCTTCCGGATCCGGCAAGAGCAGGAAGCCCCGGTCCACACCGCAGAGTCCCACGACTTCCTGGAGAATCGCCCCGAGCAAGGCATCTTGATCCAAGATCGATGAAAGCGACCGAGCGCAGGTCACGAGTCGATCGTAGATGCCGACGCGGCGTTCCAGTCGCTCCTTCTCCTCGTACGCTTTCTCTTCCTCGCGGGCGAGGAACCCTCTTTCCGCCGGGCTCAACGAACGGTCGAGTCCACGCAGGAGCTGCCTCGCGGCCGCCTTGCGCTCGGCTTCGGCCGGAGACGCGTCCTCTGTCGGCAGCGGTTGCGCCGGATCTGGTTCGTGGGTCATCGTAGGAATACCTCCAAGTCGGAGCTCCCGGGCGCGAGATCGGCCCGTGTTGCCGCCTCATGCTCGCACCACAAGAGGAACAATCGGGGATCGGGCTGCAAGACAAAAGACTCCTGCAGGGCCGGCGTGCCGATCGCATCGAGCAGATCGCGGAGTCCGTCGAGCGCGAGACGGGTGGCGGCCCGAGCCGCGGCATCATCGCCCGCTTGTGCCGCGACCCCCGCCTGCGCGGCATGGCAGCGCCAGACCCAAGGGCGAAGGCCGGATCGTGCAGCCATCGTGGCCGCCTGCATCAACCGTTGCCTCGCAGGCGCCGCGCCCGCGGCGCCCTTGCACTGAATGTCGAACGCCGCGTCGAGGAACTCGCGGCGCACGCGAAGGTCCCCCGTTCCGAGCGTACCCGCCTCGCGCGTCGTTCGGTCCCGCAACTCGGCCGCCGCGGCCAGATTCCCCCACGAGATCTCAGCAGCCGTCCACTCCTGCAACGTCCGCTTCTCCTCGTCCGCCGCGTCGGCCCCTGCGGCGATCTCGATCGACAATCCCCAGTGGCGCCGCGCTTCGTCGCAACCGCCCCTCATGCGCTCGATCCGCCCGCGAGCCCGATAGTGGATCGCCTCAACGATTGGCTGCGGAAGTCGACTCAGCCGTTCCGCGCATAGGTCGAGAGCCTGCGTCCCTGCATCGAGCAGCCCGAGATCGAGGAGAAGACAGGCCTCGAACCCCAGGGCGCTGTCCGCTTCGTCCTGGGCGCCCATCGCTTCAAGCTCTCCGCGGGATGCCCGGGAGAGGTCGAGCGACTCCCCCCATCTGCCCGCCAGATGGAAGACCGCGGCGAGATTGCAGCGCGTCACCGCCGCGTGAACCCTCTCCTGCATCTCCTCGTAGGCTGCAAGGGCGAGACGGTTCAAGTCCTCGCTATCGGCAAGCCGGCCTGCCTCGAAGTAGACGCCGCCGAGACTCGTGCGCGCGGCCGCTATCTGCATCGGGTCCCCGGACTCGATCGCGGATTCGTGCGCCATCTCGAGAAGGCCGCGGGCCTTCTCGAACTCCCCGCGGCGAAACGCATCGTGTCCCAGCGAACCGGCAGACATAAATCGCTCCCGTAACCCCGACCCGTCCAGCCCCTCTTCCAGAATGCGCCGGACCTCTCCGCACTCGTCGGCGCAAGTGCCCTGCAGTGTCAGCGCGTTGAAAAGGAGCGCGGCCAGCCGGAGCTTCTCCGGGGCCGGAACGCCGGCGCCCGATTCGGCGAGGAGCGGCAATCCCAGCCCGGTCGCCTCGGCAAGATCGCCCCGCGCGACCAACGCACGCACGACGATCGCCGCGGCGGCTCGCCGCAGAGCTTCAGCGCGCCCTCGATCGAGCAGAGGCTTCGCCGCGTCGATCGCCTCCTGTCGACGCCCCGCCCGGTTGTCCAGGTGCGCCCGGAGCAGAATCTTCCACTCGCGGGGAACCTCGGAGCCGCGCGCGTCGAGGAGGCGGAAACAGCGCGTCGGAGCACCGTCCTCAAGGGCCAGGGCCGCGTGGAGTGCCAGCCACTCCGCCGGGAATGCCGGACCCAGAAGCGCGCGGCCCCTCGCCAGGATGCCGGAGGCGCCCGCCACGTCTCCCCTTTGCTTCAAGGCATCCACTGCCGCGGCGAGCGAGCTCTTCGTCGCATCCATGTCCCGGGCGCCCAGCGCATGATGGGCTCGCGCGACGGCCTCGACGCCGGAACGGCCGAGCAGCCTGCGATGCGCGGCCTCGATCTCCTCCTCATCGACGAGCGCACGGAGGGCATCGCGGTCCCATGGCGGCGTCGCCGGTGTTAGACCTCCGCCCGCTCCCTCGCGCACCCACCCCTCGCGGACGAGCGGATCACTGGGAATCGGCGCCGGACGCTCCTCAGGGGAGACGGCCACGATCGCTTCGGCCAGGCGTTCGCAATCCGCCGCTGGCACCCGCGCCCCAAGCGCGGCGGCCAAGCTGCGCCGGATCCGCCCGCTTCGCCGGCGCGACTCCTCGCCGCCTACCCGCTCATCGAGCCGCGCCTGGAGCAGGGCGGCCGTCCATCCCTCCTCCCCCCCCTCTGCCGGCAAGCCGTACGCCTCGAGGGCGGCCTTCGCCTGTTCGGCGCCGACGGCGCCGAGGGCGACCGCCTTCTCGCCCGCTCGCGTGCTCCCGACCCGGCACACCGCCTTGATCGCTTTCGATCCGTCTTTGGTCGCCAAGGAGACGTCGAGCCGATCCCCCTCCATCACGCACTCCGCGCCCAAGACCTCGGCGCGGGCCCGAAGTCTGCGGAGCATTCTGTGGCGGCCGCTCCCGATCGGTCCTTCGACCGTCCACGAGAGCGGACCTCCCTCGCGGAGACTCCGGTCCCATTGCGCCTCGATCTCCTCGGATGCGATCAGGGGCATCGCATCCGGCAGCGGCAAGTTTCTGCGCTCAAGGTACCTTTCACGGGCTCCCGCCATCGTGTGCAGCGACTCCCATGCCTTCTGAGCATCGGCCGGTCGTTGCGCCGGATCAGGGTCGAGCAGCGCCTCGACCACGCGATCCAAGCCCTCCGGAATGCCCGGGACATGCTCCCGCAGGCGCAGCCGCGGTCGCTTCATCTGCCGGCGGATCTGTTCAGCGATCTCCCCGCCGCCGAGCGGCGTTTCGCCCGTCCAGACGGCCACGAGCAGGCAGCCCAGCTCGTAGATGTCGACGCGTCGATCCCACTCCCCGCCAGCCAAGAGCTCGGGAGCAATGAACCCCCACGTCCCGCGTGGGGCAAGCCGCGAGGAGATCGGCGCCGCAAGCCCGAGGTCGATGAGTGCGGCGCCGCGGGGGCCGCGCAGCACCTGCGACGGTTTCAGATCGAGATGCGCATAGCCGATCGCGTGGAGGCAGCGCAGGGCGCCCAGGATCGATCGGACCGCCTCCGGATCGCGCGGCGCCCAGCCCGGGGCGTCGGGGCCGCGCGCAACCTCCGCTTCCAGATCCTCCATCAGAAAGCCTCGCGAACCGTCCCGCAGGTGAAGGAAACGAGACACTCGAACGAGATGGGGGTGGGCGATCCGCTCGAGAAGCAGGAACTCCTGTTCGATGGCTCGGACAACCTCCTGCCCTGCCCCGGGGTTCACGATCTTGAGCACGCTCGTCCGGCGCCCCGCGCGGTCGCGCACGCGATAGACGGAGCGCTCGCTGCCCGTGTGGAGTGTCTCTATCATCTCGAAGGGGACGGGAAGGTCGATGGACGGCGATGCCGAAGGAAGGCTCATCGCCGGATCACCTTCACGCTCGCGGTAAGTCCGCCCGGGCGCACGAGACGTATCCAGTAGGCCCCGGCGGGAACGGTCCGCCCAGACTGGTCGGCGCCGTCCCAGATCACTTCCCGGCTGCCGCCGGAGAGCGTTCGCAGCTTTCTCCCAGCCGGATCCACAATTTCCCACGCGGCGCCATCGGCGGCGGACAACTCCGAGATCCAGACGCGCACGGCGCCGTCGGATGGATTCGGTCCCGCGCGAAGTGCGATACCGGCGATCCCGCCGACCGAGGGAACGTCGACCGGCCTCCGCGTGTTCAGGAAGAGATACTCCCCTTCGGCCGTATCCCAGTTCGACAATGCCAGGTCGAGATCCACCGAGGCCAGGAACGTGACGTAGACGTTGGCCCCCGCGGCGGGGACCGTAGGCAGCACGAACCACCCATCGTCCGAGTCGAGAAGCGCCGCGGCGGGATCGACGGCGACGCCGTCCACCGCGAGGCTGAGAATCTTCCGGACGGGTTTCTGCGGCAGAACGAAGAGCCGCCGTCCCGGGGGCGATTGAAACTCCGCCCCTACCCCTCGTTGCAGGCCGTCGTTGTCCACGTCCTCCCACACTTCGTTTTCAATGACCGAGGCCGTAGAGGACGTATAGGCCGGATTGCTCCCCAGAATGCCGCCTTCGTTTTCGTAGATGCGTACCGGACCCCACCACATGCCCGTCGAGAGGTCGAGGTCCCCATCCTCGTCAATGTCAACGAACGAGACGTGCGACCCGTACCCCGCCTGGTTCGATTGCCATGCCGGCGTCGTAACCGCCGACGGCGCGCCGGGGTTCGCGTAGACCTTGAAGCGGCCGCTGCCGCCCAGTTGATTGTTGTCCGCGAAGGCGAGATCCATCCAGCCGTCGCCGTTCACGTCGCCCGCGGCCACCGTGTTGGCATAGATCGATGCGTCGCTCGACGTCCATCCGGCAGTCGTCTGGATCGCGCCCCCCACTGAGAAGTAGATCCGGTTCGGGCACGAGGAGCCTGCGAAGGCGAGGTCGAGCCGCCCGTCGTTGTTGAGGTCGGCCCACGCCACGTCGAGGGAGTACTCGGCCTCGGTCGAGAGCCACGAAGGGGTCGTCTCCAGCGCACCACCCGTGTTTCGGTAGATCCGGCGTTGTTCGGGATGGTCGTAGTAGTCGTCACCCGTCGCGCAGGCGAGGTCGGGATGACCGTCCATGTCCATGTCGCCGAAGGCGAGGCTGAAGCAGTAGAAGGAGTCGCTCGACTGCCAAACCGGAGATCCTGTGAAGGTGCCGTCTCCGTTGCCGAAATAGAGCTTCACCCTTCCAGGGGTGCTGAAGCCTCCGGCGCCAATGTAGACGGCAACCGCGCAGTCGAGGTTGCCGTCTCCGTCGACATCCGCGAGATCGAGGTGGCCATTGTAGTCGATGTCGGTCGACGTCCAAGTCGGACTGAGCGGGAAGGTCCCGTTGCCCTGATTGCGGTAGACCGCGACCTTCTGGCGCGCCATGTCGTTGCCGTTCGCCACGACGAGATCGACCCAGCCGTCGTGGTCGAGATCGCCGACCCCGAGACCGGTGCCGTACTGGCTGTTGGGCGTCGATTCCCAATCGGGAACCACCGGAAGCGGTATCGTCGCGCCCGAAGGCAACGAAGCCAGACAGGGAAGGAGAAGAAGGAATGGAATGAAGGTGCGGTTTGCCATGGTTACTCCCGGCCACATCCTGTGGCGGGGGGCCCGGTTCGGGCAGCCCCCGGTCGTCGCGTAGGCGATCGTAATGGAGCCGCGTCGGGGTGTCAACTACTGCTTACACAGAAAGGGTGGGATCTCGAGCTAATCGAAGAAGCGATAACGAAGGATGGCCCAGAACGCCTCAACCCCATCCCCCCAGCGGATCTTCTTTCCCTGGGAGTAGTCCCGACCGTGGTAACTGATCGGCACCTCGTAGAAGCGCGCCCCTCTGCGTGCGAGCTTCGCCGTGATCTCAGGCTCGATCGTGAAACGATCGGAGCGCAGCCGGATCGCCTGCAACATGGGGCGTCTGACGCACTTATAGCAGGTCTCCATGTCCGTGAGGTTCAGGTTGTTCAAGAGGTTCGACAGCGTCGTCAGGACCTGATTCGCCACATAGTGCCAGAAGAGATGGACGCGATGGGGGCCGCCGAGAAACCGCGAGCCATAGACGACATCCGCGGCCCCCTCCTCGATCGGTTGGATCAAGGTCGGGATCTGCGCGGGATCGTACTCGAGATCAGCGTCCTGGATCACGATCACATCCCCCGTGGCCTGCGGGATCGCGGTGCGGATCGCAGCCCCCTTCCCCTTGTTCCGGGGGTGCCGCAGGACGCGGATCCGCGGATCGGTGAGCCGCTCGAGCTCTCCGGCCGTCCCATCCGTCGATGCGTCGTCCACGATCAAGAGCTCCATGTCGAGTGGCACCGCGAGGACGCGCCGGACGATCTCGCCGATCGTCGACTCCTCGTTCCAGACCGGCATGATCACGCTGATCTTCATCCGCATCTCCCTCAGCTTTCTCCCGCGTGTCGCATCGAACCTGTTCGAGATTAGCAGTCGCTCCGGCGCGCCGCAAACGACTCTCGATAGAGAGAGTCGACCGCCTCGATCATTCTCGCGAGCGAGTGTCGGGACGCTACCCGGGCAGCCCCCTCTCTGGCGTAAGCGGCGAGATCCGCCGGGCGGCGCGCTTGAGCGGCGATCGCCTCGGCCCATGCGGCCGGATCGCCCGGCAAGAGAATCCCCGCGGCCGGCATGCCGCCGAGCGTCTCCTCCAGGTTCGGGATCTGCCGGGCGATGACGACGACGCCCGCCTGCATCGCCTCGAGAACGGCGAGCGGCTGCCCCTCGCGGACCGAAGGCACGAGGAGCATGTCGACACGGCTGAGCAGGGGGCGAGGTCCGTCCGTCTCTCCCATCCACATGACGGCGCCCCGCGCCGTGTGGGCGCCCAGACCTCGTTCCAATGCTCCCCGGAGCGGACCCTCTCCTGCGATGGCCAACTCCCACCGGCCCGCGATCCGCTCCTCCAACCGGTCGGCCAGATCAATCAAGAACTCTGGATTCTTCTCGGGCGTCAGACGTCCAAGAAACCCAAGACTGATCCTTCCCTCCAATCCCGCCCGCGGCCCACGCTCCCCGTTGCGGTCCTCGGGACGGCTCGGGATTCCGTTCGGGATGCAGACCACTCTACCGGCAGGAAGGCCGGCCGCGATCAATCGGAGGCGGTCCCCCGCAGTGACCGTCACGGTCTTGTGTGCGAGCCGGCTGACCCACGCTTCGCGTCTCATGGATCGGGAACTATCCGCCGAGCCGGCGGCGCCCAATCCATGCCGGGTCTCGATCACGATCGCTACTCCCGCAATCCGCCCGCAAAGGGCTGCGACCCTTCCGCTGTGGGCATGGAGCACGTCGATCCGGAGGTTTCGAGCGAGCCGCGCGAGCCGCATCACGTAGGAGAGGTCCGCCCCTCCGCGCCTCGGCACCAAGTGCACGGGCAGTCCTTGATCGACGAAGGCTCGAAGCAGCGCTCCCCCATGGCTCACGGCGATCTCCGCCTTCCACCCGCGCCCCCTGAGCCCCGCGGCAAGCCACAGCACGTGCCGCTCGGTGCCCGCCCGCGCGGCCCGGTGCAGAACCATGAGTACGCGCGACGGCCCGCTCATGAATGGAGCGCGAAGGGACGAGGGACAAAGCAGAGGACGAAGAGGATCAGAGTGGCGATCCCGAGCACGATCCGTCCGCGGTCGATCGGAGCGCTCGGCAAGCTCGAAGCGGGGTGCCGTATCCCCAGCAGGAGGAGCAATCCGAGCCAGAGGAACCACCCGGGGAAGACGAAGACCGCGAGCCCTGCGAGGCCCGTCATCGCGGCGATGGCGAGCCGGATCGCCCGCCGCCCGAGAAGCCCGTAACTCACGTGTCCCCCATCGAGCATCCCGATCGGGATCAAGTTCAGGCCCGTCACGAAGAGACCCGTCCACCCGGCCAAGGCGACCGGGTGGAGCATCACGACAGCGTCCACTGCCAGTCGTCCCAGAACAAGGCGCTCGAGGAAACGAAAGAGGATCGACTCCCCCAGCATGAGGCCCGACGCTGTCGACGGAGTCGCCGAGACGTGCGACAACCCGAGACCGATCATCGTCACCGGCACGGCCACGACGAAACCAGCGAGGGGACCGGCGATTCCGATGTCGTAGAGAACCCTCCTCTCCCCCGTGCGGAGCCGCATCCGGATCACAGCGCCCAAGGTGCCGAGAAATGAGATCTGAGGCGGCAGCGGGATGAAGTACGGGAGCGTGGAGGGAACGCGGTAGCGGCGGCACATCAGGTAGTGTCCCATCTCGTGAACGAGAAGGATCCCGACGACGCATGCCCCGTAGAAGGGGCCGTTCGCAAGCGTGGTCGTTACGAGCGTGAGGCAGAAGAGAAGAACTGGAATCGCCATCTCGCGCGCGGTCGGCCACCCAGTTGAAACGGTCTCCGCCGTGGCGGGAGGAGGATCGAGACCTACAAACGGGATCCTTGCCAGCTGCTCACGAATGTTCAACCGGATGATTCCTCCTCTTTCCGTTGTTTCGCAGTATAGCATCGGTCCGGAATCCGGATGGCATGCGAGTAGGAGGGCCGCTATGATCCGCCGGACCAGGGGGGAAAGAAATGGACGCGGTTTCCGTCCGGGGCGTCTCGAAGGACTTCGACTCGAAGCGCGCCGTCGACGATCTCAGTTTCGATGTGCCCGCAGGTTCGATCTTCGGCCTGCTCGGGCCCAACGGCGCGGGCAAGACCACCATGATCCGGATGATCCTGAAGATCCTCCTGCCCGATACGGGAACCGTTCGCATCCTCGGCCGCGAGCTCGACGAGGATGGAAAGAAGCGGGTCGGATACCTTCCCGAGGAACGCGGGCTTTACAAGGGGATGCGCGTGGGCGAGCACCTTGCCTTCTTGGGCGCCCTCCGCGGGCTCTCCCTCGGCGATGCCAGGGTGCGCGCGCAGAGGTGGCTCGCTCGATTCGATGCCGCGGACTGGTACGGGCGCAGGATCCAGGAACTCTCGAAGGGGATGCAGCAGAAGGTTCAGTTCATCGGTACGATCCTCCACGATCCCGACCTCGTGATTCTCGACGAACCGTTCTCGGGCCTCGATCCCGTCAACGCGCGTCTTCTCAAAGATGTCATGCTCGAGCTGCGCGATCAGGGCCGGACCGTGATTTTCTCGACGCACCAGATGGAACAGGTTGAGAAGAGCTGCGATCGGATCCTGCTCATCCACAAAGGTCGCGCGGTGATCCACGGCCTTCTGGCACAGATCCGCCAAGAACACGGCGGCAACACCGTCCACCTGGAGTACAGCGGGGAACTCCCGGTCGAGACCATCAAGCCCTTCGCAGAGTGGATCGACGATCACGGGCAGTACGCCGAGATCCGCCTGCGCCGGCCCGAGGACGCGGGCCTTCTCCTGCGATCGATCGTCCACTTCGTCGACATCCGCCGCTTCGAGATGAGCGAAGCGTCCCTGGAGGAGATCTACATCCGCCTGGTGGAGGGGACACGATGAGCGCTCTTTGGACGATCCTGCGACGGGAGTATCTCGATCGGGTCCGCAGGAGATGGTTCATCGTCGGCACCCTGCTCGGGCCGGTCTTCTTCCTCGGGATCACGATCGTCCCCGCATGGCTCGCCTCGCGCTCGACCGGGCGGGTGATTCACCTGGCGGTGGTCGATCAGACCCGCTCCCTTCAGGGGATTCTCGAGCAGGCGTTTCCGGACACCCTCCCCGACGGCGCGCGCCGTTACCGTTTCGCCTGGGAAGAGGCTCCGGCCGATACGATTGCAGCCCGGCAGCTCCGCGATCGGCTTCAGTCGCAGGTGCTCGGCGGCGAGTTCTCCGCGATCCTCTGGCTGCCCGTCGACGCCCTCGAAGGGGGCTCGGCCGCCCTCTACGCCGAGAATCTCGGGGATCCGGAGGTGCCGGCCAGGGTGCGGGAGGCGGTGAGCCGCTCGGCGATGATGCAGCGCCTCACGCAGCGCGGGATCGCCCCCCCGGAGACCGAGGGGATCGCCCGGCGCGTTTCCCTTAAGACCTACAAGATCACCGAGGCGGGGGCAAAGGAAGGTGGACTCGAGACCGACTTCATCGGAGGGTTCGTTTTCGCGATGATCCTCTACATGACGATTCTCCTCTACGGCGTCAGCGTGCAGCGCTCGGTTCAAGAGGACAAGAGCTCGCGCATCGTCGAGATCATCCTCTCCTCGACCCGCGCCCTGCCCCTCATGCTGGGAAAGATCCTGGGGGTCGGCAGCGTCGGGCTCACCCAGTATGCGATCTGGTCGCTCGTCGCGGTCGCGGGCACCGGTTACCTCCGCGCGACGAACCCGGCGCTGGCGAGCGTCGCCACACTCCCCGCCTCCACCCTGGTGTTTGTCGTCGTCTACTTCATCCTCGGTTACTTCCTGTACGCGGCGATCTATGCCGGCGTCGGCGCAATGGTGACGAGCGAACAGGAGGCGCAGCAGCTCCAATGGCCCGTCACGTCCCTCTTGATCATCCCGATCGTCTTCATGTCGAGCGTGATGCGGGATCCAGACGGCCTTGGGAGCGTGATCCTCTCCCTCGTTCCCTTCTTCTCGCCGATACTGATGCTGATGCGAATCAACGTTCACACGCCGCCGGCATGGCAGATCGGCCTCTCGATCGTCCTGCTCGTCCTGGCGATTCTCGCTGCGGCCATGATCGCGGCGCGGATCTTCCGCGTCGGGCTCCTGATGTACGGCAAGCGGCCGACACTGCCGGAGATGGTGCGCTGGATCCGCCAAGCGTGAAGCGGCCGCCCGCGCGCCCTGGGAGGGTTGAACAATGGACCGGCTCGTTGTCGTCTATCGAGCGTCGGGGATCGCAGAAGCGGAGATCGTGAGGGGATACCTCGAGGCGCAGGAAATCCCCGCCGACCTGGACTACGAGAGCGTCGGGCCCGTCGTGGGGCTCACGCTCGACGGCTTAGGCGAGGTCCGCGTCGTCGTGCCTGCAGACTGGGCGGAGATCGCTCGGGAGGCCATCCTCCGCCGTACCGGCCCCGCGGCCTTCGACGAGTCCGGGCCCGCATAGGCGAGTCCCCTCTCCCGCCGGGCATGGACCGGAGGCGGGCCGCCCGCACATCTCCCGGGCCGACATCCCGCCTCCATGACGCAACGCTGTCCCGAGTCACATCGAGCTGTCTGGCGGTTTAGCCCACATTTCTCACCAGCCTTCTGCTGCAACGGCGCATCTGGCCGCATCTGCGGCGTCGCGCTTGCTCGGCCTCCTCGACATACTGCAGCGAGTATGCCTACGTCGGCCTCGCCGCGCGCGACTTGCATCTACGGCCATCTGACGCCGTTTCGCGACGAACGGTGGTGAGAAATGCGGGCTAGCTCAGCGGCCCCCTCGGGGAAAGCGCGCTCTCGACCGCCGCGATCGCCGTCGCATTGACGATGTCCGTGTCCTCTGACTGCGGCTGCAGGAGGTGCACCGGCTTCGACATCCCCATCAGAATCGGACCGATCACCTCGGCTCCGCCCAAGCGCTGCAGGAGCTTGTATGCGATGTTCGCCGAGTCGAGGTCGGGGAAGATCAGAACGTTCGCCTCGTGGCCCTTCAGCGAGCTGAAAGGATAGAAGCGGCCGATGATCTCCTGCACGACGGCCGTGTCGCCCTGCATTTCGCCGTCCGCGATCAGGTCCGGCTCCTTCTCGTGAAGGATCTCGAGGGCGCGGCGGATCTTCCTCGTCCTGTCGTCGTCCACGGTCCCGAAGTTAGAGTACGAAAGCATCGCAACCTTGGGCTCGAAGCCAAACTCGCGCGCGACCTCCGCCGCAAGGCGGGCGATCTCGGCCAGCTCCTCCGCCGTCGGATTGATGTTGACGACCGGGTCCGCGAAGAAGAAGACGCGGTTGCGGACGACCAGCACCTCCAGCCCGCTCACCCTCTTCACCCCATCGCGCATGTTGATGATCTGCAGGGCGGGCCGGATTGTTTCCGAATATCGGTGCGCGATCCCGGAAACCATGCCGTCGGCATCGCCCTGATGGACCATCATGGCGGCAAAGACGTTCGGGTTCTTCATGGCCGTGCGGGCGCCGTCCATCGTGATCCCCTTGCGGCGGCGCAGGCAGTAGTACTCCTCCACGTAGGACTCGAGCCGCGGATCGCGTTCGATGTCCACGATCTCGGTGTTGCCCATCTCCAACCCGAGCCGCTCGAAAGCAGCCTTGATCAGCGCGGGGCGTCCGACCAGGATCGCCTGGGCGAGTTTCTCCTCACGGACCATCACAATCGCTCGGATGATGCGGTCGTTCTCGCCCTCGGCGTAGACGATCCGCTTGGGCGATCTCTTGGCCCGGTTGATGATCACCCGCATCAGCTCCCGGCTGCGCCCCAGCAGTTTCTCGAGGCGGTAGCGATACTCCTCGATGTCGAGGGGCTTCTTCGCGACGCCCGTCTCCATCGCCGCCTTGGCGACCGCCGCGGCCTCCCAGAGAAGGACGCGGTAGTCGAAGGGCTTCGGGATCAGATACTCGCGTCCGAAGTGGAACACCTGATCCTGGTAGGCGCGCGACACCTTGTCGGGCACGTCCTGCTTCGCCAGATCAGCGAGGGCATGGGCCGCGGCCTGCTTCATTTCCTCATTGATCGTCGTGGCGCGGCAGTCCAACGCTCCTCGGAAGATGAAGGGGAAGCCGAGGACATTGTTGACCTGGTTCGGGTAATCGCTGCGCCCGGTCGCCATGATGACGTCCTTGCGCGCCGCCACCGCGTCTGGGTAAGTGATCTCGGGATTCGGATTCGCCATCGCGAAAACGATCGGGTCCTTGGCCATCTTCTTCAGCCATTCGGGTTTCAGCAGGTTGGCCCCCGAGAGGCCGAGGAAGAGGTCCGCGTCGACAAGCGCCTCCTCGAGCGTGCGGCACTTCGTATCGCGGGCGAATTGCTCCTTGTAGGAGTTCATGCCTTCGTTACGGCCCTTGTAGATCACCCCCTTCGTGTCGAGCATCATGATGTTCTCGAGCTTCACGCCGAGGGAGACATAAAACTTCGCGCAGGCGATCCCCGACGCCCCCGCCCCGCTCACGACGACCCGAATGGAATCGAGGCGACGCTTCGTCAACTCGGCGGCGTTCAAGAGCGCGGCTCCGGATATGATCGCCGTGCCGTGCTGGTCGTCGTGGAAGACTGGGATCCCCATCGTCTTCTTCAGGGTCTCTTCGATCAGGAAACACTCGGGGGCCTTGATGTCCTCGAGGTTGATCCCGCCGAAGGTGGGCTCGAGAAGCTGGCAGAGGCGGATCACCTCTTGGGCGTCCTCCGTGGCGACCTCAATGTCGAAGACGTCGATGTCGGCGAATCGCTTGAAAAGGACCCCTTTGCCCTCCATCACCGGCTTGCCGGCCAGCGCCCCGATGTTCCCGAGGCCGAGAACTGCCGTCCCGTTGCTGATGACGGCGACCAGGTTCCCGCGCGCCGTGTAACGGTAGGCGTCCTCAGGATTCTTCGCGATCTCCAGACAAGGATCCGCGACCCCGGGAGTGTAGGCCAGGGAGAGATCCCGCTGCGTCACGCAAGGCTTGGTGGAGACCACCTCGATCTTCCCCGGTCGGCCCGCAGAATGGTACTGGAGCGCATCTTCTTTCAAGCTCATGGACGGGATCCTCCTTCAGGGCAGTTCTCAACATCGACCTGCCCGAATGCGGCGGGACATCTATCCATCCGATCATCAGCGATTCCATCGTGGGCGAAAGCGAGCGGAAGGAAAACGAGGGGAGCGCGCCGCGCTGGCCGGGCGGCCACGCCCGTCAGGGCCGTACCGAGGCCCAGAGGCCCATCCACTCTCCGCACTCCCTTCCCCGGGCCGACCGGCCCGTCCTCTTCCCCCGATCGGTATAGCAAAGCAAGGCGGATCGCGCAAGGCGGCCGTCCAGCTCGCGCGGAGAGGCGACGGGCGCCGCAAAGGACGCCAGATCGTATCGGGCGGCGGATCCCGGGAGTCGCTATACTGAACGGTTCGTACGCGCGATTCCACGCCGCGGCAGGCAACCATGAGGAGTGAGGATGAGCGAGACGGAGAGGATTCTTGAGGCGCTGCGCACGGTCCGGTTCCCCGGCATCGACCGGGAGATCGTTTCACTAGGCTACGTGAAGGATGTGCAGGAGGAGTCGGGACGCTGGATCGTTTCCCTCGAAATGTCCACGACGCATCCGACGGCGGCCTCCGAGATCGAGGGCGCCGCCCGCGAGCGGCTTACCGCCCTCGGCATCCCGCACGAGGTCCGCATGAAGGCCCGGGCGCCGCAGGCGCAGGGCGCTCCCCCGCCGGCCATGCCGGAGATGCTCCGCGATATCCCATTCAAAATCGCCGTCGCCAGCGGCAAGGGGGGCGTCGGCAAGTCCACCGTTGCGGTGAACCTCGCCCTGGCGCTTGCCTCGAAGGGGCGCCGGGTCGCCTTGCTCGACTGCGACATCTACGGCCCGAGCATTCCCTTGATGATGGGGATGGAGGGCGAGCAGCCCGCGATTCGCGACGAGAAGCTCGTCCCCCTCTCCCGCTTCGACGTCAGCTCGATGTCGATCGGCTATCTGATCGACCGCAACACTCCCGTCATCTGGCGGGGACCGATGGTCGGGAAGGCCCTTGATCAACTCATGACCGACGTCGCCTGGGATGGGGCCGAGATCCTCGTCATGGACCTGCCGCCCGGAACCGGCGATGTGCAGATCTCGATCGCGCAGAAGGTCGCTTTGACCGGGGTGGTCATCGTGAC
Organism: uncultured bacterium; assembly: GCA_964575675.1. Lineage (GTDB taxonomy): Bacteria > Eisenbacteria > RBG-16-71-46 > CAIMUX01 > VGJL01 > CAZNRY01. The sequence goes on along the minus strand of CAZNRY010000051.1, from coordinate 2,896 downwards.
GACCCCCCAGGACGTCGCACTGATCGATGCGGGCAAGGGTGTCGCGATGTTCCAAAAAGTCGAGGTTCCCATACTCGGAATCATCGAAAACATGAGCGCCTTCCTCTGCCCGCACTGCGGCGAGAAGACCGAGATCTTCCGGTCGGGGGGCGGGCGGAAGGAGGCGGAGCGTCTGGGAATCCCGTTGTTGGGCGAGATCCCGATCGATCCTCGGATCGCCCTCGGCGGCGACCTCGGGGAGCCCATCGTGGCCAAGGCGCCCGATTCTCCCGCGGGCCGCGCGTTCCAGGCTGCGGCCGAGGCCCTGTTGGCAAGACTCGGACCTCAGGTCTGACGGCGCCGGGCCGCATGACCGAGCGACCAGACCCGCACGGCTGGATCCTCGATCTGGCCGGCAAGGTTCCCCCTCTTCACTGGGCGGAGGTGTTTGGGTTCGAGCCGCAAGGCATTGAAATCGAGGTCGGCAGCGGCAAGGGTCTCTTCCTCCGGCAACAGGCAGCCGCGAGTCCGGAGACCGGGTTCCTAGGTGTCGAGCGTGCTGGCAAGTGGCTTCGCCTGAGTGCGGAGCGCGTCGCCCGCGACGGACGCATGAACATCCGGCTAATCCGGGCCGACGCGTTCGACCTCTTGGCCCGCTGGGCGCCCGCCGGTTCCGTCACCGCGATCCATGTCTACTTCCCCGACCCCTGGCCGAAGAAGCGACATGCCAAGCGGCGTCTCCTCGGAAGACCCCTCTTCGACCTCTCAGCTCGGGTCTTGGGGCCGGGCGGCATTCTTGCGATCGCGACCGATGTCCTGCCCTATTTCGAGGAGGCTCGGGCGACGCTCGCCGCGCATCTCTGCTTCGAGGAGACGCCGGTCACCGAGCAGGGGCGCGAGTCGGTCCGCACCAACTACGCGATCAAGTACGAGCGCGAGGGGCGGGGCTTCCGCCTCGCCTTCTTTCGCCGGAATTCGTCCGCGCCGCCTCCGATCCCCCCGCCTCCGACGCGTCGATCGCTGCGCGACGGTAGCGCCCCGCCTCTCGCTCAAGGTGACGCCCCATGATGAGCTCGCGGCGCAGTGTGCAGAAGTCCGCGTGGAACCCCGTGAGGATCTCGTTCACCTCCGCCTCGGGATAGTCGCGCCCAGGCAGGAACGCCTCTGCCAGGATTTTCAGGACAATCTCCCGCCGACTCCGTTTCGCGGGGATCTGCTTCAGCCTCCCCCCCGCGAAGAACCGCCGGCGGATCTCCTCCTCCTCGCTACCGCTCGGGCCGGACGGCTGATTCGACACCGTGCGGAGCCAGGCGCGCAGCTCCCCCTCCTCGATGCGCCAGTCCTTCCCGATCTTGTAGGCGGGGATCTCCCCCGCTTGCAGCTTTCGGACCAAGACCTGGTGGTTCAACTTCAACATCGACGCCACTTCCGCCGCCGTCAGGAAGCAGGGGTGCGCAGCTGGAGTGTTAGGCATGTATACCTCCGTATGGGGAGTATGGCGTAGGTTAAGGGAGGTTACAAGAGTTTGCGCCTCCTCGAAGGACGGCTGCCCGCCCCAGCCGCCGGCCGCTGCGCCCCCTCCCGGCGCATGCTAGACTGCGCACCTGGAGGGATTGATGAGCACCCGGGTCGGATGGCATGAGTACTTCATGGGGGTCGCCCGGGTCGTCGCGACCCGCTCGACCTGCGACCGCAAGCAGGTGGGGGCCGTCATCGTCCGCGACCGCACGATCCTCTCCACCGGCTACAACGGCAGCATTCGCGGGATGCCGCACTGCGACGAGGCGGGCCACATGATGGAGAACGGTCACTGCGTCGCGACCATCCACGCCGAGACCAACGCAGTCCTCCAGGCGGCGAAGAACGGGGTCCGGATCGATGGATCCGAGATCTACACCACCGCAAGCCCGTGCTGGAACTGCTTCAAGATGATCGCCAACGCGGGGATCCGAACGATCTACTTCGGGGAGTTCTACCGGGAGGAGCGGATCTATCGGTACGCGGAACTGGCCGGCATCCAACTAATCGACCTTTCCGGGACTGCCGGTTCCTCGCTGGAAGGCGGCGCATCGGCGACTGAAGCATGAGGCGCGGAAGGCCGATTCAATAGAGACGACGCGGCCTGCGGGATTGCTACGACAGGGAGGTTTCCGTGGAGGACTTGATCGGCGGAGTTCGGTTCGAGGAGGGGGAAGAGGAGGGGGAAGAGTCGAAGCCCGCCCCCGAGAAGGAAGAGGAACCGAAGATGACGGAGCGGTTCCTGAAGACGCGGACGATCTTGATCTCGGAGGAGATCACGGCGGAGGTCGCGCGGCGCGTCTATCAGGTTCTCCTGCTCCTCGAGGCGGAGGATCCGGAGAAGCCGATCACGGTCATCATCAATAGCCCCGGAGGCGAGGCGGACTCTGGCTTCGGCATCTACGACATGCTTCGTTTCGTCCGCCCCCCCATCCGCACCCTGGTGGCCGGATTGTGCGCCAGCGCCGCCGTCCTGATCTTCATCGCGGCCGAAAGGGAGGCCCGGATGAGTCTCCCCCATTCCCGCTTCCTGCTCCACCAGCCGTCGTCGGCCAGCTTTGGTCAGGCGTCGGATCTCGAGATCGCGGCGAACGAGATCATCCGGCTGCGTGACCGCTACAACCAGCTCGTCAGCGACGCGACCGGCAAGTCACCCGAGACGGTCTCGCAGGACGCGGACCGCGATTTCTGGATGGCCGCGCCTCGAGCTCTCGAATACGGGCTCGTGAACCGCATCATCGGGAAGCGGGCGGAGATGGAAACACCCTAAGCGGCGCGCTCGGACCGATCGCCGCTCGGGCGCCTCAAACGGAAACCCGCGCTCCCCTAGGTGGGGGCGCGGGTCTTTCAATCGAATTGGAGCTGGACGGGATCGAACCGACGACCTCATGACTGCCAG
>CAZNRY010000050.1:0-22128 GCA_964575675.1 uncultured bacterium | reverse complement strand
AAGCCACAACACCGAGAGCGGCCAGCAGGAGTCCGGCGCCAAGAACCGCCCATCTGCGCTGCAAGAGAGCGCTGAAGAATCTGACCATCCGTTAGCTCCTTGTCCGCCGGTTCAGTCCGCGCATCCTGCACCCATCTTCGAGCGGAGCACGTCCGACTTCAGCGCGAAGGCGCCTCTGCTCACGACCATGTCCCCGTCCGCCAACCCCTGGGTCACCTCCACCCACTCGTCCCAGGCACGGCCGGTCATCACCGGGCGGCGAACGAAGTACGGTGGCTCGGCTGGAACAAAGACGAACGTGCGGCCCTCGTCCTCGAGCACCGCTTCCGCCGGCACCGTCAATGCCTGCTCGGACCCGTTCGCATTCAAATGCACGCGGGCGAACATGCCGGCTCGTAGGAGCCCTTCCGGGTTGTCCACGACGACCCGGACCTTGGTCGTGCGGGTCGCTTCGTCCACGATCCCGCTCATGCGCTCGACGCGCCCGGAGAAGTTTCGCCCCGGATAGGCTGGCACCTCGACATGCGCGAGAACAGTCCCCTTGGCCTGTTCCCGCAAGAGGCCGGCCAGCTCCCGCTCATAGAGGCTCGTCCAGACCCACATCTCGGAGGTGTCTCCGAGGAGGAGTAGCTGCTGCCCCGGCTCGACCAGTGCGCCCATACTGAGATTGCGTTCGAGGACCGTCCCGTCGAATGGAGCCTTCACGGGGAGGTCGGTCGACTGGGTGCCGTCCGTGTTCAGCTCCACGATCTCCTGGGTGGTCAGGCCGCAGGCAAGGAGACGCTCCCTGGCTGCCTGGCTTCTCGCCGCGGCTTCGTCTCTGGCCGCCTCAGCCTCGAGCAGGTCCTTTCGCGGGCAGACCCGCTTCTCATAGAGATCGCGTTCGCGCTCCGCAGTGCTCTCCGCGAGTTTCAGAGCAGCTTGCGCGATCAGGTAGGCGGACCGCGCGTCGGAGAACTCGGGGCTATCCACGGTGAAGAGGACCTGCCCTCGGCGGACGCGGGTTCCCAAGTCGACCAGCATCGAACGCACCGTTCCCGCCGTTCGGGGACTCAGGTACGCGGCGCGCTCTTCGTTCAGGCGGACCTCGCCGTTGTGCGCCACCGACTCTTCCGTGGTCCTGCGCACAACACGAGCCGTTTGCAGTGGGCCGTCGCCATCGAAGAGATCGGGAGCCACCTTGACGACCCCGATCTCGTAGCGGCACTCGTCGCACTGGTACGTGAAGATCCCGTGCTCGCATCGATCGCCCATGAGATCCTCGATAGGCCGGTCGAGGTCCGAGGCCTCACCCTCCTTCTCTTCTGCGTGCTCTTCTTTCGCCGCATCGTGCTCGTGATCCGCCGCGTGAGAGGCCACATTCGGCGCAGGAGCCGCGACGGCGCTGGCGACCTCTCCGCGATCCTTGCGGCAGCCAGCAGCGACGATGGCGCCGACGACAAGAGCGACGATGAACGTCAGCAGCATCTTGACAGATCGATTATGGATCGTATTCATTGGGACTCCCCTTCATCTAGGGTCACACCTTGACCGACCAGTCGAGCGAGGTCAGCGCGTGCGGTCCAGACCGACCGTAACGCGTCGATGTACTCCAACCTTGCTTGCAGGAGGAACCGACGGGCGTCGATCAGGTCGAGGAGACCGAACTTCCCCCGTCGATATCCTTCTTGCACGGATGTATGGACCGCCTGCGCTCGGGGTAGGCTCACCACTCTCAAGCTCCGCGAGATCTCGAGTGCGGTCTCCAGCGCGTCGTAAGCAGTCGCACGAGCGAGGCCGATCCGGCTCTGAACGGCCGCCCGCTCGGCGCGCGCCTGGTTGAGTCGGGCGCGGGTCTCATCGAAGGTCCCTCCTCTGCGGTCAAACAAAGGCAGGCTCAAGCCGATACCGCCCACGTAGCTCTGCTCATTGGATGCATTGAACCGTCTGAGCCCTCCGCGGATGGTAAGATCCGGCAATCGCCCTCGCCCCGCCAGGCTCACCTCTGCTTCCGCCCGGCGGACTTCCGCATCCGCTCGCCGGAGATCCGGAAGTTCGGGGACTGCAGCAAAGAGCGAGTCATGATCAGGCAGGGCTGGAGTGACCTCGAGCGATCCCTGGACTCCGGAGAAGTCCGTCTCGCGGCTCCCCCAGAGCTGAGCAAGAGACCGGAGCGCGCTGGCGTACTCGAATCTGGCGGCCAGTAGACGTGTCGTGACCAGGGTGCGCTCTGCCTCCGCGCGGTCCTCCTCGATCGGGGACACTTCCCCTGCTTCGACGAGGGCCGTCACGGCCCGGACGATCTCGACGGCGATGCTGTCACTCGCCTGCAACGCCTCAATACGCGACTGTGCGAGGAGAGCATCTGCGAACCTGCGGTCGACCTCGGCCAGGAGATCAAGGCGTGCGGCATCGGCCGAAAGGACGGCGGCATCGCGGCCGTGGAGAGCGGCCCGCGTTCGCGCACCTCGTATTCCGAAGATCTCAAGCCTCTGCGCAACGGTCCAGGTGACCTCCGCCCGTTCCCAACCCGGCTGGTCTCCTCCAGTTCCCTCCGCATCGAACTCGAACTCGGGGTTCGCCCAAGCTCGCGCCTGCCGGAGGGCGCCTCCGGCCGCGGCGGCCGCGCTCCTGGCAGCCTCCAACTCCGGGCTTGACGCGAGGGCGCGCGCCCTGGCCTCCGGGAGCGAGATCAGGGGACCGTCGATGGCCGCCCGGAAACCGGGCATGCGATCCGCGGATGCGGCGGCGACCGCACTGGCGGTCTGTGCAGGCAACGAAGCCGTGATGGAAAACGCTAGCAATACCCATTTGGACGCTTGGATCATCGTGCCCCCGAGATGTTGAATCCGGTTACAGGCGGGCTGAATGTGCCCGCAGGTACATTCCTACGAACGGAAATTTCCCAAAGCCGGGAGAGAATTAGATCAGGAGGGTGGTGGACCGCAGGCGGCAGAGGATCCAATCTGAGCAGCACATTGGATCCGTATCGTGCGTGGGATTGCTGGCGACAACGGAGCAGAGGATGTTGACCGGCTGGCTGGTACAGACGGCCACAAGTCCGCCCCGGGACGGGGCGGGGGTGGCTTGGATCAGGGGAGTATGCTCACAGGACGAGTCGTCCCCCGTAGCAGAATTCAGCAGGTCCATCGGCGTCTGATTCCAGTCGACCGAGCCGGTCGAACCAACCTCAGCCGTTACCGATGACCGGCAGCAGGAACTGACTCGAGTGTCGATCCCGAAATGACCGTCAGAGCCACGACAAAGGGCAGCATCGAGCCCCCCCAGGCCCAGCAGGGTCAGAATCAAGGCGGAGGCCACACAACCGCGGAGCTTTTCTTGCATTAGAGGTTTCATTTCGCGTAACTGCACATGATTCTACCATACCCGCCCAGACATGAGAAGTTCCTTATGGGAAACATCAGGGGGCTCGCCACATGGGATCGGAAGGGGGCAACGCCAACCTCTTGCCCTTCAAGAGGCGAGCGACCGCGCCCCGCCTTGCGTCCGCATATCGGGCGATCTACTCTTCCTCCGTCCCGCGACATGACGCGCACTGGACCGCAACCGAGGAGATCCCATGGCATTGCAGCACTTGACCGAGGAGCAGGTCGCCACTTGGTCTCGCGAGCAGAAGGATCGATGGTGGCTCACGAACGTCTACCGCGGGAACATGCCGCAGCTCACCGTGCGCGCGGCCGTGACCGGCTTCCTGCTCGGAGGCATTCTCTCGGCGACGAACCTCTACGTCGGCGCGAAAACCGGCTGGACGCTGGGCGTTGGAATCACCTCCGTGATCCTCGCCTTCGCGATGTTCAAGGTGCTCTCGCGGCTCGGCGCGAAGGACATGACGATCCTCGAAAACAACTGCATGCAGTCGATCGCGACCTCCGCAGGGTACATGACGGGCCCGCTCATCTCCGGGATGGCCGCCTACATGATGGTCATGAACCGACCCATGGCGTGGCCGCAGATGTTGATGTTTAACGTCGTCCTCTCGCTCCTCGGCGTGCTCGTCGCGTTCCCCATGAAGCGGAGGTTCATCAATGACGAGCAACAGCCCTTCCCCGAGGGGCGGGCATGCGGCGTCGTGCTGGACACGCTCTACACCTCGCACGCCTCGGTCGGTCTCTTCAAGGCCAAGACCCTCGCCGCGGCGGCCCTGATCGCAGGCGGGCTGAAGTTCATCTCGGGCGAGAACATCATGAACTTCCTCCAGACGAAGGCCCTGGGGCTGAAGAGATTCTGGAACCTGCCCGAGGATCTGACCGCCTGGTACTACGCCCTGGCGGACAAGGGCCGGCTGCCGATCCCGAAGCTCGCGGGCGTGGACGTCCGCCAGCTCGGTCTCACCGCCACGATGGACCTCGCCATGGTCGGCGCCGGCGGGCTGATGGGGATTCGCGCCGGGGTGAGCATGCTGATCGGGATGGTCCTGAACTTCTGCGTGATCGTCCCCTGGATGATCGCAATCGGGGAGATTCCCGCGCGCCCCGACGGCACGTTCAGCCGCATCCACGTCCTCAACATCTGGGCGCTCTGGTGGGGTATCGCGATCATGGTGACCGCCGCGCTCGCCTCCCTCTTCGCCAAGCCGAAGATCCTCGTCAGCGCCTTCAGCGGATTTTTCAAGAAGAAGAAGACCGGGGAGGACATCGTCGCCCACATCGAGCTCCCCCTCTGGATCTCGTTTGTCGGCGTGCCGATCCTCGGCGTGATCGGCGTCTGGATGACCCACGTGTGGTTCGGCGTCCGCATCGACCTGGGCGCGCTCGCGATCCCGCTCATCATCATCCTGACCCTGATCGCGGCCAACTCCACGGCCCTGACGGGCATCACGCCGACCGGCTCGCTTTCGAAGATCCCGCAGTTCCTCTTCGGGACCCTTCACCCGCGCCATCCCCCGACGAATCTAATGACCGCGACGATGTGCACCGAGGTGGCGTCCAACGCATCGAACCTTCTGATGGACATCAAACCCGGCTACATGCTCGGCGCGAAGCCCCGCCAGCAGGCGATCGGGCACTGCATCGGCATCGTGGCGGGCGCGATCGCGAGCACGCCGCTCTTCTACCTTCTCTTCCTCTCGGACTACAAGCCGGGGATGAACCTGCAGGACTCGATGATCACGAACCAGTTCGGATTCCCCTCCGCTCTGCAGTGGAAGGGCGTCTCGGATCTCGTCGCCGCGGTCTTCTCGCAGGGGAAGTCCCCCATCCCGCAGTCGGCCGTCCTCGCGATGGCGATCGCGGCGGCCGTCGGGCTCGCGCTCGAGCTCGTTCGGATCTTGCGGAAGAAGGGATTCCCGCTCTCGCCCCTCGCGATCGGGCTGGGCGTCGTGATTCCGCCCGATTCGACGATCGCGATGTTCGTCGGCGCCGGTTTCTTTTGGTTCATGCGCCGTCGCTACGGCGGGAAGCCCGAATCGAGGGGGTACGGTCTGTGGGTCGACACGCAAGAGCCGATCTGCGCGGGGTTGATCGCCGGCGCGGCGTTGGTCGGGATTACCGACGTGCTGGTGAAGGTCTTCCTCCTGTAGCCGCGCGGGGGCCCGGGAAGCCGGCGCGGTTCGCTTGACCCGTGCTTGGTTCGGGGCTAGACTGTTGGCCGTCTTCCCGACACGATCTGGTTGGCGTCTATGTCCCCTTTTTCGGGAGGTGCAAGATGAAGGTTAGAAGCATCCTTCTGTGCTGTCTCGTCCTTGCCGCGGCAGCCGCCCCTGCTCTTGGCCAGATGGGCTGGTGTTGGGGGCTTGACTATTTCAGAACTTCGGTGGCAGGCGGCGTCATTTTGATCACGCACGAGAACGCCCTATACAACTGCTGTCCGGACCGGTTCGACTACTCGATCAGCCAGGAGGGGAACCTCATCTCGGTCGTAGAGACGGAGGTCCTCACCATTGCTTGCGCCTGTATGTGCTGCTACACGATCCCGGTCGAGGTTGGACCGGTCCCGCCAGGCCAATATCAGATCGACTTTTTCTGGCATGACGAGACCGGTCCCCGACATGCCTATCTGGACGTGACGGTGCCCGAGTGGGCATGGCGCGGCGAGCCGTCCGGAAGGGACACGCAGGTCGATCCGCCTCCATGTCAGGCCGAGCCGCAGGCCGCCCCCATTCCCGAACCACTCGGACAGGAGCAATCGGCCCTCTCGGCCCCGCTGCTGATGACTTGCTACCCGAATCCGACACAACGGGCCGTGACCATCCAGTTTGCGCTCCCGCAAGACGGGCCGATCCGTCTCGCGATCTTTGGTCCCGGAGGGACCCAGATCCGAAGCCTCTTCGACGGTCATGCACACGCAGGCCCCAATAGCATGTCCTGGGATGGAAGGGACGATGCGGGATCCTCAGTTGCGGCGGGGGTCTACTACTGCCGTCTCATCGGAGAGGGTGGATCGAGTCAGAGACGATTGATCATCGTTCATTGATCCCGCCGCGCGAAGCGGGCGGGAGCGACCCGGTCTCGATGGTCACCGCGGCCGGAGCTTACCGGTCGCCCGTCCCCGCGGCGCGTGTCTCCCCGCCGGCGCAACGGTCAAGATCACGCTTCGTCTTCGCTCCACGGCGGGAGGAGCTTGATCAGGACCCACAGGATTCCGAAGGGTAGCGCCATCAGGATGATCGACGGCAACAGCCCCTCCCGGGTCGCAAAGTCGAGCTTATAGGTCGTGTAGCCCAGAAAGCTCTTGGAGAAGAGTTGCCCGCCGATCACAACGTTCCATCTCATCGCGAAGATCCCGATCAGCGTGAGGATCCCCGCGAAGAAGTAGATGCCCTTCCTCGCCGCCTCGGTCAGCCGGCTCACCTGCGTCAGGCCGAGCAGCAGGAGCGGCACGAGCGTGCCGATCACGATCTGGATGACGATCTGCGAGGTGTAAAGCTTGGTGTGGACCATGAAGTCCAGGCTCTTGAACGATTCGTCGGCCTCGTAGATCCGGTGGATCAAGTCGAGCATCTCGAGGGAAAAATCGATCAGGAAGGCGTAGAGAAGGTAGCGCGCGATCGTGTCGACGCACTCCATCTTGATCTTGAGCCCGCGGAGCCAGGTGGCGACCATGTAGATCAGCATCACGGTCGCGATCCCCGAAACCATCGCCGAGAAGAGAAAGACGACCGGCATCAGCGGGGTCGACCACCACGGATTGGCCTTGATCGAGCCGAAGATGAATCCGACATAGCCGTGGAGGAGAAAGGCCGAGGGGATCCCGATCACGGTGATGAAGCGGCCCACCTTCGCATCGATCTCGAGCGCCCGCGGAGTGATGTTCGTGGAGCCCAAGGTGAGGAGCCGGTAGAAGAGCCCTTTCAGGCCGCGGCTCTTGCGGGCCATCAGGACGATCTCTTTCCTGTAGTCGATCCAGATCTCGAGGAGCAGCACGACCAGCAGGTACCAGAGGTACACGAAGCCGAACATCGCCATCGCGGAGCTCTTGTGCGGCGTCAGGTACATCTCGTAGGAGCGCTCGGGATGCCCGAGGTGGAGCTGCAACGGAAGCGGCGCGACGAGAAGGAAGGAGAGCGCCGTCAAGAGCGACAACCGGTAGGTTGGCTTCACGGCCGCGACGTTGAAGACGCGCTCGAGCGAAGCCAGGATGAAGGCCCCGGCCACGAGTCCCGTGATGAAGGGATAGAGAACGATGAGAAGGCTCCACTGGAGCTCCACCTCATTCGGGTAGATGAAACCTCTGACCGCGTGGACGATGCTCTCCATCTCCCCTCCCTATCTCACCGAAGCGTCAAGGCCGTTGTAGTAGGCCTTCGATCCCGTCGCCATCTGGGGCTTGAGAACTTGGACCTTGTGCGTCGCGAGGAACGTGTGGATCGGGTCGTTCGGATCCTTTAAATCGCCGAGCGTCCGCGCGCCGGTCGGGCAGGTCTCGCAACATGCCGTCGTGAGCCCCTTCGTGATCCGGTGGTAGCAGAGACTGCACTTGTCCACGGTCCGGGTCCTGGGATCGATGAAGCGGCACCCGTAGGGGCAGGCTTGCACGCAGTAGCGGCACCCCAGGCAATAGGTCTTGTCCACGAGAACGACGCCGTCGGGACTCTCGAATGTCGCCCCGACCGGACAGACCTGGACGCATGGAGAATGGGCGCATTGGTTGCACAGCTTCGGAACGAAGAAGCTCTTCGACCCGTCCCCCATGTGAAATCGCTCCGGAAACCCGTCGTACCCTCCGTTCGGAGAATCGACATCCGGATGGTCCTCGGCCTCGATGTTCGCCGGGTCCTTCGCAGGAACGTGATAGCGCTCAACCCAGGTGCGGAAGAAATACGGTTCGAGGGGAACGTCGTTCTCGGTCTTGCAGGCGCGGACGCAGTTCCCGCAGCCTATGCACTTCTCGATGTCGAGGATCATTGCCCACCAGTGCCGGGCCGCCTCGTACTCCGGCGTCCCCTCCGCCTTCCCCGAGAGCAAACTCTCGAGGGCCGCTCCACCGCTCATCGTGAGGAGGATGAACCGGGCGCCGTTCTTCAGAAACTCCCTGCGATCGGATTGCATCCTTCTTCTCCTACTCGAGCTCGGGGTGGTGGGGTCGATGGCAACTGGCGCAGGCTTCGTCTCCCGAATGGTCCTTCACGTCGACCTGGGGGAAGTTCACCGGGCGGCCGACCAGCCTCTCGTGGCAGGTGCGGCAGAGAGCTCCAACATCGGGTAGCGACGGTTTGACCGACGTCGGATCCTCAGCATGCGCGGCCAGCGCGCCGTGACAGGCTTCGCAATTCACGCGATCGTGCCGACTCCCATTCCTCTCCTCGACAACCTCGCTGTGGCACTCCTCGCAGGCGACGCGCCCGGCGAACGAGACGGGCCGCGCTTGGTTGTCGGCCAGGGCTCCCGGCCGGTAGTGGCCGTACTCGCCGAAGTTCTTCGGGATCAGCAGCTCGCGGGCGACCAGGAACACGGTGAGACCGATGCCGAAGAGGATCGCGGCCCGGATGTAATGCTCCACATCCTTGAATCTGTCCTTCACGGATTCCCTCTCTGGTTGGAAGGCTGCCGGGATGTCTCTTTGTGAAACGGATCCCAACAGGCGGCAATGCCGGCTGCGGCGCCGAGCCCATCCGCCATCTACTCGGGCCCCACCATCCGCTCCGTCGTGTAGAACGTCAGGAAAGTGCGCCCTTCCTCGGTCCCCGTCGGCGAATGCTCGTAGTGCAGCCTCAGGTTCACGAATGCCGTGACCTGGCGCGGAATCGGGAATCGGAACGTCTCGACGCGCTGCTCGTTGCTCGCGAAACGATTGTCGCTCGAGAGCTTGACCCCGCGCGTAAAGAACCCGCTGTCCCGCTTGATCGGCGCGCCTGAGGCGTCTGCGAAGGTCTGGCCATAGGACCTTCTCTCCTCAAACGTCTTCCCATCGTTCGTACGGATCTTGATCTCGAGAATGACCCGGCGGGACGGCATCCCGGTCGGGACCGAGTGGCCCGCGCCGGCGTTCTTCAACTGCACATCCAGCAAGAGCTCCGCATCGGTACGGATCGGCTTCATGTTGGCCGTCAGGGCCTTGTTCAACTGCGTGATCGAGTGCCCTCCCGGGACCTCGTGCACGTTGACCTGCGCATCCGGGGCCCGCATCACGCGGGGATCCACGACGTCGGCCTGGGCGCGATACATGTGGCAGTCCTGGCAGCTCTTGCCGTCCTTGGCGGCCGCGCTCTTCTGCCACTCCGAGTAGGTGGACATGATCGTCGTGCCCTCGGCGTTCTTGTACTCGTGGCAGGGGGCGCAGATGAGGGAGGAGGTGTGAAGCTCCGAGTAGGCGACCTCATGACCCAAGGGCGCGGCGTCCCGGATCGGCCCCCGTTTGGTCGATCCGAGATCAAAACTCAGCTGCGGTCCCTGCTCGGTCATCTCAACAGACGTGATCCCGTGGCAAATGTCGCAGCTGACCCCTTCCCAAGTGACCTTCAGTTCGAGCGCGTAGTCGCCCGTCATCTCGACCGAGGGAGCGTGGCAGCCGAGGCAGATGCGGGCAACGTTCGCCCCTTCGCCGCGATCCGTCTCCCTGTAGGCGTCGAGGAAGACGGGATCTTCCATCGCCTGCGCGTGAGCCGATGCGCGCCACATCCTGTAGATGTCCCGATGGCACTCGCCGCAGAGATCGCTCCTGGACGGGCGGCCCTTTGGGCTCGTCGAGACCGAAGGCGAAGCCCCCGACAGAACGAGGGCACAGGAAAGGAGCAGGGCGCCTCTGACACGCATGCAACCCTCCAAGGATGGGGCTGTTAGCAGATTTACTTGCGAAGCGGCTTGCGTGGATTAAACGCCCCTAATGACCACTTCGTCAAGCGTCATGTGGAAGATCGAGGACGCCTGCCTTCCGGGCGCGCCTGCCCGCGGCTCGTTCGCCATGCGCCGAGCGAAGGCGGTCCCCCGAATGGCCGCCCAGCTCCCGGGCGATCATGCCTACAATCTGAATTGCGCGAGGACGCCGAATCGGGGTCGCAAGACGAGAGCCGGGCGGCTCGCAAGCCTTGCCGCGACACGGGTGGAAAGGACGCCGCATTGGTCCGCTGGTCGATCATAGGAATACTCATCCTTCTCGTCGTCGCCATCCTCGGCGGGGCGCACTACTACGTCTATGCAAGGCTCCTGCGGGCGCTCGGCGGACCCAAGGGCGGTCTCCTCTGGGGCGTCCGCTGCGTGGGCATGGCGCTTGCGCTCTCGTTCCCCCTCACGCACATCTTGATGCGGGACGCGACCGGCCCCGTTGCCGCCGCATTGAACTGGATCGCCGCCGTGTGGCTGGGCATCTTCCTCTACGTTCTCCTCCTCACCCTGCTGCTGCACGCCGCCGAATCGCTCGCTCGGGCGGGCGGCATCGCGCCCCATCTCGCGCCGCTGCGGGGTCTCCGCGCCGGACGGATCGTGGTTGCCGCGGTTTCTGTGATCGCGCTCGCGACCAGCGGCTGGGGACTTCACCAGGCCCGATTCGGGACGGTGACGACCGAGATCGAGGCTCGGATGAAGAACCTTCCCCCGGAGCTCGATGGGTTCTCGGTCATCCAGATCTCCGACGTCCACGTCGGGGCGATCATCGGCGCCGGACGCCTGCGGTCGCTCGTCGATCGGGTGAATGGTCTGGCCCCGGACCTGATCGTCATCACCGGGGACCTGGTCGATGAGGACGCGGCCGACCTCGCGAATCTGGCGCCGGCTCTCGGACGATTCCGTGCGCGTCACGGGGTGCTCGCAGTCGTAGGCAACCATGATGCGATGGCCGGCCTCGATGCCGTCGTCGAGGCGGCGATCGCGGGCGGGGTGAAGTTCCTGCGCAACGAGCGGACCGTCATCGCGGGCGCGATCTCGGTCTACGGCATCGACGACCCGGCCGTCGGCCGTGCGGAGAGGACCCGGCCGGCATCTTTCGATCGCGTCATCGGACCGGAGGCCCGCACGCTGCCCGCGATCCTGCTCTATCACCGGCCCGTGCAGCCGTCGGCCGCGGCGGGACTCGGGATCGATCTCATGCTCTCGGGCCACACCCATCGCGGCCAGATGTGGCCGCTCTCCTACATCTCGCGGCTCTTCTTCCCGTATCAGGCCGGCGGCTACCGAGTCGGAGAGATGCTCCTTTACGTATCCCGAGGCGTGGGGACATGGGGTCCGCCCATGCGCGTCGCATCGGCTCCCGAGATCGTGAAGATCACGCTGCGCCCGCGCGCATCATAGCGCCGCGGGTCCCATCCCACGGACCGGTCAGCATGTCGCGACCTGGGACGGCGTCGATGACGCGCTCCGGCCGATCCCAGGCGGTGTATACTTCGTCGAGATGTCGGGCTGCGGCGTGATCGACCGATGCAAGGCGGTCGTGGCAAGATAGGCTTCGTTCATCACGCCTGCGGGACTCGAGACGGCGCCAAACACGGAAGGAGCGGAGGATCATTCATGGCCAGGGAGATCGATTTTGCCCGGTTGAAGTTGCAGGACGCGCTCGACCTCGCGATTCTCATCGAGGAAGAGGCGGAGGAGCGCTATCAGGAGTTCGCGGAGCAGATGGAGGCGTTCTTCACTCCCGAGGCGGCCAAGTTCTTCCGTTTCATGTCAGCGAACGAGGCGAAGCCCGGCCAGGCGCTCCGGTCCCGAAGGCAGGGGCGGTTCGGCGACACGCCCGCCTCCACCGAACGGAACCTGCTCTGGGATGTGGAACCCCCCGCGTACGAGAAGGCGCGGGCATTCATCACTCCCCGCAGGGTGCTCGAGATCGCCCTTGCGGCGGAAATCAAGGCCCACGACTTCTTCGCCCATGCTCTGCCATACCTCGCCGACCCGGACGTGAGGAAGCTCTTCGAGGAGCTCCGGCTCGAAGAGGTGGAGCATCAGGAGATGGTCAAAGGGCAGCTCGCGACCCAACCTCCCGACGACAACCGCGACCCGGACGAGTTCATCGACGAACCCCACGAGATGTGAGACGGGGTTGTCGCGTGGCGGCCGGCCGAATCGGCGAGACGGCAACCCCAGCCGGGCAATCACCGTCTCTTACTGCGGTTACGGGCGCGATACACCCCTTCCCCTCCCCGGATCGCTCGCTGTGATCTCAAGGAGCTGACCCGTTATCTTGTTGTAGTATAACGTGTTAGCTCGATCGAGTGGTCGACGGCGAGCCTTCGGAGATTTCGGGACGGATCTGAGGTGAAACGCGGTATAATTCACATGATTACTCTGTAACAGAAGCTCATTCCGACGGCGATGGCACCCCCGTTCAGCGTCCGGCGGACATCTTGCAACCAAGCTCAGGAGTAACCATGGCCTCCCGCAGACGGTTCGCGATCGCTCCACACGTCCCCATCTTGCTCGCTCTTCTTGCCGTTCTCCTCGCCTCGCCCGCCGACGCTCTGCGCGTCGTGGACTACAACATCTTGAACTACCCGGGCCCGTCGGGGACCGCAAGGGCGCCCTACTTTCGCACCGTCCTTGGGCCGATCAACGCCGACATCATCGTGACCGAAGAGATGTCGACTTCCTCCGGACCGACCCAGTTCCTGAACGAGGTGCTCAACGTGATGGAGCCGGGCCAGTGGGCGACCGTTCCATTCATCGACGGCAACGACACCGACTCGTCGATCTTCTACAAGCCAGCGAAGGTGCAGTTCATCGAGCAGACGTACTTCTATCCGAACCCCGCGAGCCTGTTGCGTCTCGTGCACGTCTACCGGCTGCAGCCTGTGGGATATACCTCGGCCGCGGCCGAGCTGCGCATCTACGCGGCGCACCTCAAGGCGTCGACCGGCTACGAGAGCCAGCGGCTTGCGGAGTGCGTGGGGATCCGGGATCACATGAACGCGATGCCGGTGGGCACGCACGCTCTCATCTGCGCAGACCTGAACTTCTACAAGCAGAGCACCGAGCCCGGCTACGCCAAGCTCCTCGAGTCGCAGGCGAACAACGTCGGCCGCGTCTACGACATGCTGCCCGCCGGCGAATGGCACGACAACGCATCGCTCTCCGCGTACCACACTCAATCGCCCTGCCTTTCGGGGACGTGCGCCAGCGGGGCGGCGACCGGCGGCATGGACGATCGCTTTGATTTCATCCTGCCGACGATCAATCTCGGCACGCGGCAGGGCCTGGCGATCATCCCGAACACCTGCGTCGCGGTCGGCAACGATTCCCAGCACCTGAACAAGAACATCACCGATCTACCCACCATCCCCGAAGGCATGGACTATGCGACGGCCATCCAGCTCGCGAGCGACCACTTGCCCCTGCGGACGGATCTTCAACTCCCCGCGGAGATCGCAACCGACCCCGAGTTGGCGTTCGGAACCGTGATCGTGGGGGCGACCGACCAGACTCAGGTCCTGTTGATCAACAACCCGGCTGCGACGCCGGCGGATTCGCTGAACTGCTCGTTCGTGGCGCCCGTCGACTTCATCGCTCCCGAAGGGTTGGCCGTGGCCGCGGGGGGATCCGCCCTCGCGGGGGTCGGGATGCGGACCGAATCGGCCGGCTCGAAGGTGGGGTTCCTCACGATCTCATCGGATGCCCCGGATGATCCGCTCATGTCGATCGAGCTCGCCGGCGCCGTTCTCGATCATTCCGTCGCGTCGCTCGATTCGATCGGCATCGTTCTGACCGGCTCGCTCGATTTCGGCGACCACGAGACGGGCGGATTCGCCGAGGCGGCGACGCGGATCCACAACGTCGGATACGATCCCCTCCAGGCGCGGCTCTCGGTCACCTCGGGCGTCATCGTCGGAGGGGGCGGGCGGTTCTCGCTGGTGGGAGGATTCACGCCCTGCCTGATCGGCGGCACGGGGCAGGACTTCACTGTCGCCTTCGATGACGCGGGGGCGGCGTCCGACTCGACATACACGGCGACCTTGACCTTCGCGAGCTCGGATGAGCCGCTCCCCGGTGCGACGGCCCAGCCCGAACTGGTTGTTCAACTCCGGGCCAGGGTGCTTTCCGCCCAGGTTGCCGTGAACGATCTCCAGTCTCCCGCGGCGACGCGGCTCTACGATCCTTCTCCCAATCCGACGGTCGGCGGCACCGCGCTCCGGTTGGATCTCTCTCAGGCGGCCGATGCGAGCATCGCCGTCTTCGAGCCGTCGGGACGTCTCATTGCGACGCTTCGCCGGGGCGGGCTTGCGCCTGGCCAGTACACATTGACCTGGGACGGCCGCAGTGAGAGCGGATCGCCGGTTGGCTCGGGAATCTACTTCGTTCGATTCAGCGCGCCCGGCCTGAGAACTCAGACGGTCCGGCTGGCCCTCGTCCGTTAGCCTGACTTCGACAACTGGCGCTCATTGTCCGCGATTCTGGCCGGTCCTCACCCTGATCGTCTACGACAGCAGTCTGGTCGCGGGCGGTCTGATCTCCCGGGCCGGCGATCCGAAGGCATCGAACATCGTGCGGCGGCGCGATGGGGTAGGGAACCTCTGACGAGCCCCGGCAGCCTGCACCACCGGGGCTCGGGTCCACTACCTTCGGCCACTCAGGTTCGCGGCGCGCTCGTCCGGCCCCGCGCTCTGAGCATGAACCTCATCATCTCGCGAACACGATCTTCTTGACGACGCTCGCGCTTCCCGCCGTCAAACGGATGAAGTAGATCCCCGTCGGGACCCTCTCTCCGTGCGCGCCCCCACCGCTCCACTCCGTTTGATAGAATCCTGGATTCTGTGACCCTTCAAAGAGGAGCGCGACGATCTTGCCCTGGACGTCGTAGACGGCAAGCGAGACTTCAGTTGCTACTGGCAACTCCCACCTGATCTCCGCCGGCTGCGACGTCAGACATGAAGCCAGCCGCAAGGCCAGGCTGCCGGGCGCTCTCTCCTCATTGCCTGCGGACTCGCCGTCATTGGGTGTGGTCGCATCGGGTCCCTCTGCGGAGCTCCGCTTCTGCCCGGGACCGAAGATCTCCAAGATCCCTGTTCCATAGAACTCGACACCATTGCTCAGATCTCCGGACACGATGAGCTCGACGTCACCCGATTCCCCGGCCAGCGCGTCGCAGATGGGGCGACGGTCGAACTTCAGGCTTCGCAGCGGCCGCCCATCTGGGCCAAGATGACCCAGAGTGCTCGGATCGGGACGGGCGGGTACATCTTCGCCGTCCGCCGTGAGCATAACGGTTGCCACGTCGATCATGCCGACATCGTACGGTTCGGGAAATCCGACGAAGGAGGTGAGGGTTCCCCCCGCGCTCTTCAGGTTCAGCCGGTCGGGCGTGAACTCCACGGTAGCGTGGATCTTGATCGAGAAGTCCACCGTCTCGGCGGTCGTGTTCCCCGCCATGTCCTCGGCGATCAGGGTGATGGTGTGGAAACCTGCCATTTGAGTCATGTCGAACACCTGTCCGTCCATCACCGGTTGCCCGTCCAACTCGGCCTGGACGTCGTAAAGACCCGAGGGTTCGTCACCCGCCTCGAAGTCGATCGTGAGCGAGCCGGAGGACAGATAGAGGCCATCAGGGACGGGGCAGAGAATGGAGACGACCGGGGGGGTGCGGTCGATCTTGATCGTCTCCGTCTGCAACTCCTCCTCGTTCGCGAACCGATCCATCGACTGGTAGCAGAAGGTCTTGATCCCCTCGTCGTCGATGGGGACCGGCTCGGTGTAGGGAAGGAGGGCGACGCCGCCCCCCCCGTAGCGCGTCTCGAAAACGCCGGAGAAGTTGTCATCCGCCGCCAAACTCATCACGACGTTGCCCGGTCGCCAGCCGTCGTGGACCGGGTCGGGCCCCGCGATGCTGAGGTGGGTTACCGGGGCCTCGTGGTCGAGGTGGTCCCGCCATACCTCGTAGAGCCGGGCCGTGGCGGAGATGGAGTAGGCGTAGCACTTGTAAGCGACTCGCGAGAGATCGCCGTCTTCATCGGTGTCGTTCTCGTCGTTGTCCACGAGATCGTCGGTCGTCCGGGGACTGGCGGGCCAGTCAGTGTAGTCCATCCAGCCGTGCCGGTCGCTCGAGTTGCCGCCGACGTCGTCGGAGGCGAAGTAGTCGGCCCGCTGGTTCGCCGTGTACATCAGGAAGTAGAGAGGGGCCACGAGATCGATGGGCCCGGCGCTGATCCCGCCCCAAGAGTCCATGATCTGCTGGATGATCCCGTCGGTGATCTCCGGCACGGGTGTCCAGAGGCTGGCCATGGACGAGTTGACGTTGGAGTACCAGCCCATCATCCAGTTCTCGTAGGCGTCGTCGGCGTGCTCGTCGTAGTGGGCATGGGCCGGCACGGTCATGTCCGCCAGAAGGTGGCAGACGTGGCCGAGCAGGTGGTAGCCCTCGGCGTGGTTGCCCGCCACGTACTCGTCGCGGGCCCGATTGATCAGGATGCGGGATTTCATCCAGGCGTTCTCGTACCCGTAGGCCCCCCACCAATTGATCTGGTTGTCCCCCTCGTCGGCGATCCAGAAGTGGGGCAAGGTGACCCAGGGTCCGCTGGTGTCGTAGACGTGGTCGTTCTCGTCCTCGCACCAAGCGCCGAAGGTGATCATACCTATGTTCTCGACGAGGTCCGGAAACGAGAAGAGCTCCTCCGCCTCCGTACAGACGTGCTGGTGGTTTCCCCCGTTGTCGTAGGCGCGGACGCTTCCGGGCAGGGTTACCCAGACCACGACCGCGGTCAGGACGACAGCAGAATGAATGAGGCGTGACCGTGACATACTAGACCTCCTTGGCGGCGGGAAACGCCGGCGGCCGGGCGGTCGGAGGTCGACCCGCGGCGGCGTTTCATGGAAGAGGTGGGGGTGTTCCCGGACGCGGCAGAGCCAGGTGCGGCTTTGGGCAGGTCCGGGGGATGAGGAGCTAAGTGCACGACTTGTGTCTGGGGGTCGGGAGAAAGAGTGGAGACCCTAAATCCGCACATGTCGACGCCTCCGATCTGGTCGTACAGTCGGGCCGAAGGAAGTGTACCACGACCGGCCGTGGTCCAAAGCGATTTCTATGACTGAAGCTCCCCGGTTCCCTTGACGGAACCCCCTCCTCGGAGACCGCCTCAAGTTCCGCTTCGATTCCTGTCAGTCGGTCTATCCGACCTCCTTCCAGTGCCTTCGTGGCACACTTTCGGGAACCACAGCCGGACGAGTTCGGTCAGAAGCCGTACCAGGCCGACACCGTGATGCGCTCGACGCGGTCGTCTAGGTCCCGGGCCTGGGGGACGCTGGCGACATCGATCCGTCCGCCGAAGCGATTGTGATTGCCCTACGACGGCTCCGGGTAGCCCAGACCGAGACCCGCGCCGTAGGTGAAATCACTGATGTGGCTCTCGTTGTCTTCGATGCGACCCAAGCGAAGTGTGAGAATTGAAAGAATGCTCCCTTCGATCCCCGCATGGTAGATCGTCCTTTTATCCAGGTCGGTCAGCCGCCTTTCGATGTCGAACGACAATGCCCCATGGAAGAGATTCCCCAGTTTCGGCAACTCGGACCACTGCCCGAACCCCGTCTCAACCGCCCCACCGAGGCGAAGAGACTGTCCCAGTGGAGCCGACCCACTCGGATCTCCGTAGTCGATCCTTCGGTCGAGTAGGTTGTGAATCACCATTCCGCCTCGAAACCTGACGTACCCATCGGGGGCCCGGCCGCTTGAGGTCGAGTTCGCCCCGCCCAGGGTGTCGGAATCAGTGGGGACTGTATAGGAGCCCAAGAAACCCACATCGAGATCCCATGAGGAGCCGGTTCCGGGCCCCCAGTCGGGGGGCGAGCCAGGGGGCAGGTCGAAGTCGACGTGGAAGAGCTTCCCACTTACGCCCACCCCGAACCGGGTCCGCTCGGAACCGAAATCGAGGAGGCGATCGAGATCCGCGCCGACGCCGAGAATCGCCGTGTACTCGTACGGGTAGGACATCCCCAGCTCGAGGCCAGCTTCGTTCGTGATCACCGATTCGCCCCAGTCCAGATACCCCACGTACGCCCCCAGGCCGATGCCGTCTCTTCCCACCGTAGCCCCGAACGGCCAAAACCAAATGTCATCGGCGAGGCCGGGCACGAGCTGGTAGTACGACAGGGGACTCATGTAGATTCCCTCGGTGAAGCCGAGGGCTCCGGGGTTCCACCAGACGGCCGTCGGTCCCTCAGCAATGGCGGTGAAGGCTCGTCCCATCCCCAGCGAGCGCGCATCCGGGGTCACCCATTGCGATGCTGCCCCGGTCTGCGCGTTTGCCCTTTCCACCGAAGAGCCGCAAAGCAGACACAGTGCGATCGCTGAAGAAACTGACGCAGTCCACCCTACGGGCATTCGATTCAACATGATCCCCTCCACGATTGGGTCCCGTATTCCGCGGAAACCCCGAAACCCCGCATGCGTGCGCAATTGAGTGTCGATCCGTCTACCGCATGACGGTCCACCGAATCGTCTTCAAGCCCGCCGGAGTCTCTAACCGCAGCCAGTACGAGCCGGAGGGGAGCTCGCTTCCGGATCCGTCCCAAGCCTCCCACTCCCGCAGGTGCGTTCCTGCACGCAAACCCGTCCACTCCTCACGCGCCACTTCCCGCCCCGCCGCGTCGAAAACGTGCAACACCACATCTCCAGCCCGCGGCAGACCGAAGGCCAAGTTCGCACTTCCCCTCCCCGGGTTTGGACTCACACGGAACCAGAGCCGCGTCACCGCATGGAGCTCGAAGGACACCGGCCCCCAACGTCCCGCAGGACCGGACGGGCCGATCACCTCCACCTCGTACTCGAAGAGGATCCCAGGCTCCGCCTCCCGGTCCACCCAGTGGCACTCCTGGCCTTCCGCGTACAGGGGTGGCGACACGCACTTCCAATCCTCTCCGGGAGCCCGGCGGTAAACGAGGAAGCCCGCGCCAATCAAGTCCGAGGGAACCCTCCAGGAGAGGGCGATCCCTTCCTCTTCCCCCCACGCCTCCACCGCCGGAGCGGCCGGAGTCGGGCCCTCTTCCCCGGGGAAGCCCATGAAGACCATGAACAGATCACCGTCGTGGCCCGGATCGATGTGCCAGACGCGGCTACAGTCGGCGCCGTTGAACTTGCTGAACCCATGGTCGATGGCCGTCTCACCCGAGTAGAAGACGTTCTCGCGCGTGTCGGCGGCAAGAGACTGATTCGCGAACACGTGACCCTGGCCATCATCATTCTCTACCGTCCATGGCCACCTTGCCGATCAGCGACGGCCAGCCGCCTACGGCATACATCGAGCCATCGACGGGACTCACCGCGTGCGTATAGGTGTAACAAGAGGGAAAGCAGGACTTGTCCCACACGATTTCGCCTTCCGGGTCGAGACGATAGAGGCGGCTCACGTACGATTCGGCAGTCAGGTAGACGCCGCCGTCCACAGGGTTCGGATACGCCTGGACCATGAGGGACAACTGCTTCACCCAGACTACCTGTCCGTCCCGGTCGAACCGGATGACCACGGAATGGTTCCAAGAGGTCGCGAAGCCGCCCCCGGTCGTCGGGTCCGCGGCCACGTTCCAATTGCTGTCAGGAACCGGGCTGAAGCCGAAGTTGATGGGCCCCCACAGGACGGTGCCGTTTCCGTCGATTCGGTAGACGCCCAAGTTCTTGTCGGTGGCATAGCACCCGCCGGTCACGGGGTTGGGGGAGACGTTGTACAGGTCCGCGGAGAGCGGCAGATCCCACGCTAGATTCCCGGCTGCATCGTACTTCTGGATCCGGAACTTACCATCGATTCTGTTAGTCTCACCGAGGATCGGCAGGTAGAGGGCGTCCTCCGTGAGGTTGCGGCCACCAGCATCAACAGCGAGCGAAAACTCTGTGAACGGGAGCGACCGCTCCCATACAATCCCGCCGTTCAGGTCGATCCGGTAGAGGTAGGGCTGGGTAGGCGGCCCGTTGTGCCATCCCAGTCCGAATAGGTAGTCGGCCGGTTCCGCGCCAGCCGTGGTCGCTGCCGAGAACAACAACGCCAGCGTCGCCATTGGAACGAGAAAACGGAGTTGATCCCGTCTCATGTCTCCACCCCTTTCATGCGCCGGCTGTGCGCCGGTCGCGTTGAGCGGCTCGCTGTCCCGGGCCGCACTCATGCCTCTTGTGCTTGACCATTCCGAAAATCCCAACTCTCATCGGGCATACTGGAGCCTCGATCCGGAGAATTCGGCCACCCAGTAGCATGAGGACCTTTTGGAAGACCCCTGCCAACAGGAAGCCAAGACCAGCAGAATAAGATGCACTGCGGACGGGACCGGCCCATGGGCACGGCCTCGCGACATCTAGTCGGGCCCGCGGCAGCATCATCTGCGACCATCCACGTTCGTCAGAGAATCGAAGGAGTATCTGGTTCGCGCAGGTGAGTGTAGTCGGTCAGCAGACAGTCGTCCATCAGTTTCGCGGGCAGTGCGGCCGGGATAGGGCTGCAGGTCATCGATAGACGGGCCCCTTGGCTGTGTCCGGCGTTTCCGCCTCGTGCCCGGGTGGAGTCCGTCGTGGGCGACCGGGCGGTTCGTGTGCATCATGAGCCTGCCTTGTCGCGAATCAGTTGACGACGCACACTACGTGGCGATCCGCGAGATCGAGTGGGAGTTCGATCGGGTCTGAGGCCCTCCCTACCAGTCGGTCTGGTTGGTCCGACTCCTTTTGGCGCCCGTCGTGGCGCACTCTTTGGGAAGCACAGGCGGCCGCCGGTCAACTCCGCTATGCCTACTGAATCACCACGACCCTCCGCGTGAACACCCGCCCACTAACCGTCAGGCGCGCGAAGTACACGCCCGCGGCAGGTGCATCCCCACCACCACCCCGGGTCCAGTTCACCGTGTGATAGCCGGCCTCGAGGTCCCCGGACACCAGGCTTGCCACTCGCCGCCCGGCGATGTCGTAGACGGAGAGTTCGACGCGCGCGCGCGCAGGCAGACCGAAGCGCAAACGTGCGGCACCTGCGGTCGGGTTCGCGCCGGCCGGGACGAACGACAGCTCCCGGGGAAGCTCCTCCACCACGGCACTCGTCTGGTTGATCATTTGCTCCTCCGCGAACGCCGAGCCGGCCCACGCCCCATCCACCGCCTGCACGCTCCAGTAGCAGTTCCCCGGTGGCAACGTCACGGTCCACGTCGTCCGCTGCTGGGCATTGCCGAGCTGCACCACCCGCCGGTAGCCACTGACGGCATTCGCCATGGCCGAGGAAATCTCGCTCCCGCCCGGTGTGGTGCCGACGCGCAGGTTGTACGACAGTCCCGCGGATGGAGTCTGGGCATCCGTCGAGGCGTTCCAGCTGAGGGTCACGTGATTGACGGCGATCGTGGACGAGAGACCGCTGGGAACCGAAGGAACGATGTTCGTCGGGGCGCCTTCGCTCCGGTAGACGTCGGACCAGGCGCCTCCCTGACTGCCGACCAGGACGATGTCCAGGTCACCGTCGTTGTCGTAGTCACCCCACGCGAGCGAGCCGTCGTACATCCACATCAGCCATTGCCAGGCGCCGGTATCGTCGAACCGCCCGGCGTTGTTCTGGTAAACGCTCGTAGTCCCCCGCGAGCCCGTCCACCCCGCCAGAAGGATGTCGAGATCGCCGTCGTTGTCATGGTCTCCCCACACCGCCACGCCATCACTCACCTGCGGCAAGTTGGCGCCGACATCGACGAACACGCCGCCGCCATCGTTGCGGTACACCCGCGATACGTAAGTATCACCGTAGAGATCACCGTGCCCCGTAAGCAGGATATCGAGGTCGCCGTCAGCGTCATAATCACCAAAAATTGTTACCGGCCAGCTCTCTTCAACTGC
>CAZNRY010000049.1:0-22517 GCA_964575675.1 uncultured bacterium | reverse complement strand
GACGCCGAGCTTCAGGAGATCGTCCGCGATGAACTGCCCAAGTCGCGCGAACGGTTCGGCGCGGCGGAGACGACGCTGAAAGATCTCCTCAGCCCCCGCGATCCAAACGACGACAAGAACATCATCATCGAAATCCGCGCCGGCACGGGCGGTGAAGAGGCCGCTCTTTTCGTGCGCGACGTCTTCCGGATGTATACGAGGTTCGCCGAGGGGCACGGATACCGCCTCGAAGAGCTGTCAAGCAACCCGACCGGGATAGGCGGGCTGAAGGAAGTCGTCTTCTCTCTGGAAGGAGAAGACGCTTACGGCACCTTCAAATTCGAGTCGGGCGTCCATCGGGTCCAGCGTGTTCCCGATACCGAGGCAAGCGGAAGAATCCACACCAGCGCGATCACGGTCGCGATCTTGCTCGAGGCCGAAGAGGTCGACCTTCGGATCGAGGAGAAGGATCTGGAGATCGACGTCTTCCGCTCTTCGGGTCCCGGGGGGCAGAGCGTCAACACGACCGACTCCGCGGTCCGCGTGAAGCACATCCCGTCCGGCATCGTCGTCCAGTGCCAGGACGAACGGAGCCAGCTGAAGAACAAGGCGAAGGCGCTGAAGGTCCTCCGTGCGCGTCTGCTGGACATGGAACAGCAAAAGCGGGAGGACGAGCTCGCCCGCACGCGCCGGAGCATGGTCTCGACGGGCGATCGGAGCGCGAAGATCCGCACCTACAACTTCCCTCAGGGGCGCGTCACCGATCATCGAATCGGGCTGACCCTCTACAATCTGTCTGACGTGATGGAAGGGGAGATCGACGGCTTGATCCGGGCGCTGAAGGCTGCGGAGAACGAGGCGCGCCTTAAGTCCCCGCAGATTCAGTAGCTCCCGCGCCGGAAACTACCCGACATGGAGCTTTCCTCGAGTTGTGGCCGGCTGGATGGGCGATCGCCCGCCCGAGTCTCGCTGCGGTGAGCTCCATGCCGCCGTCCAGCGCCAATCCTCTCTTCGCGCGGATCCGGGACGCAGCGCAACGGATCGAATCGATCGGGGCGGGGAATCCGAGGCTCGAGGCCGAGTACCTGATGGCTGCGGCCCTCGGGGTGCCGAGGATTCGCCTCTGGCTGATCGATCGGCCGCCGGCCGCCGGCGAGCTGGAGGCCTTCGAGCAGCTTGTCGCCCGCCGCCTCACCCGCGAACCACTCCAGTATGTTCTGGGCACCGTCGAGTTCGCCGGGCTCGATCTCGCGGTGGGTCCCGGTGTGCTGATTCCCCGCAGCGAGACGGAGGTGTTGGTCGAACGCGTCGAAGCCGCGCTCCGCGCCCGTGGCGGCGAACGCGGCGCCGCTCCCATGATTGTCGACGTGGGGACGGGAAGCGGAGCAATACTCCTCGCGCTCCTGCGGCGTTTCGCGCGTGCGAGGGGGATCGGGATCGATGCCCGGCCGGAAGCGCTGGCGTGGGCGCGGCGGAATGCGGAGCGGCTTGCGAAGAGTGAAGCCGCCGGCCTGCCGGACTTGCCCGGCCGCATCGAGTTTCTGTTGGGCGACTTGCTCGACGCGCTCCGGCCGGAACGGGTCATCGACGTCGTCGTCACGAACCCGCCCTATGTGAGGCTCGACGAGCGCGATGCCCTGGCCCCGGAGATTCGGGATCACGAGCCGCCCGAAGCGCTCTTTGCGGGCGAGGACGGCCTGGATCTGATCCGCCGGATCATCCCCCAAGCATCGGCACGCTTGCGCGCGGGCGGATTGCTGGCCATCGAGATCGGCATCACGCAGGCGGATGCTGTTCGCGGCCTGCTGGCGGGGGGAGAGTGGGGCGTGGTCGAGGTTTGCCCCGACCTTGCGGGCCGCCCGCGGGTCGTGCTGGCGGAGCGGGCGTAGGCGGTCGATCGGCGGGGCTGCCGGACTCGCGTGCGCGCTTGCCCGCGGCTCGTTCGCCATGTCCCTTCGCGCGACTGCTCCGGCGGTAGACTGCCACGGCCATAGCGCCGTTCTTGCCCCGCCTGCGCTCTGGCGTCGCGCTACGAGACATGGCTGCACGCCCGCGGGCCACGAGCGGCCATGCAGGGGGATCGCCGCAGCGAGCTGCGCCATGCGCCGAGCGAAGGCGGCCCCCGAATGGCCGCCCAGGGGATCTCTGGCTGCACGAGATGCGCCAAGCGAGCGCCTAGCACGCCCCGAATGGGTCGCTGTCGACCAACCTCGTCCAGAAACGCGAAGGAGGGAGGATCGCTCGCGCGACCTCCCTCCTTCGATCAACAGACGGGACTTAGTACCGGCTGCCGCCGCCGTAGCCGCCGCGGCCGCCCCCGCCGCCGCCACCACCGTAGCCGCCGCGGCCGCCGCCGCCGCCACCACCACCACCCGTGCGGTTCTCGCGCGGCCTCGCCTCGTTGACCGTCAGCGCGCGGCCCTTGTGCTCGGTGCCGTTGAGCGCCGCGATCGCGTTCTGCGCATCGCTCTCGTTCTCGAACTCGACGAACCCGAAGCCCTTGCTCCGGCCCGTGTCCCGATCCATGACCACCTGTGCGCTCGAGATGGCGCCGTGCCGGGAGAACATGCTCTCCAGCTCGGAGTTGTCGATATCGAAGCTCAGGTTTCCGACGTACAGCTTGTTACCCACCGTGTTTCTCCTTTGCGATGGATTCCAGACCCAATCTTTTGCTTTCCGGGTCTCCCTTGGAAAGGAGTCGCTTGTCGACTCTTAAGGCAGGCGGGACGAGTGAGTTCAAGCAGCGGACCTATAACAACTCGGGCGCAGACCGGACTCATTCGGCGAACCAACCACGTCGATGGTACAGAGAGCCGGGGTCTCTGTATAGGGCTAAATGAGACTGCGAGAAACAATTCACAATAAGGACGCGACAGGCCGTAACTATAACCTAGACAACGCCCTCGCCGAGTTGCTTGCCCGCCACCCGCACATCTCCGCGGCGTTCGGTCCAGCGCTGTCGATCCATCCACTCCAGGAGCGGTACGGCCTGTTTCCGGCTGACGCCGAGAAGCTCCTTCAGTGCGGCGACGCCCATCTCCTGATGGCGCGAGAAGTGGTCTCGGATCCTGGCCCCCATTTCGGCGATCCTCTTCGCGCCGAAGAGGAGGTCCGGGGGAATCTTCACGATCTCGCCCTCGCGATGAAGATGAACCAGAATCTCCTCCGCGCCGGACGGGGATCCGATCGATTCGAGCAGCTCCTTCATGGTCGGCGCCGAGAACCCCCTTCTTTCGATTTCCGCGAGGATCCTGTCTCGGAGCGCCGCATGGACGGGGGAGAGCGTGAGCACAGCCTCGCCGAAACGAAGCCGATCGTCGCGGATGAAGAGCTCGCCCGCCGCTTCCCGCTCCTGGATCCAGACGTCGATCAGATCGGGATGTACCTGCCGTTCCAGTCGGCTCTTCATCTCGCTCTTCGAGAGCCCCCAGCTCAGGGGTTGGCGTTTCTGATGATCGATGAGAATTACGGCCATCCTTGAGCCCGCGTCCTCGACCGCCCCGCGGTCGACGAGCAGATTGCGGCCGATGAGGCGCGCAGTCCCTCCATCCAGAAGTCCCGCCAACGCGGCCATGACGTCCGACGCAGTCTGACCGATCCGCTTCAGTAGGTCGTCCTGGGTCAAGCCGGCCGTACCTGCGGCGGCGATCGCTCCGCCGATCCTCTCCTCGATCGATCCTTCCTCGATGAGCCGAAGCGTCGCGATTTCCTGCTCGCGGAACCGCCGGCGGTGCGTGCCCGAGACGTCGAGCACGACCCCTCCGGCGATCGTCCGCATCGGAGAGTATGAGCGCAGGACGAAACGATCGCCCCTCTCGGCGATGACGGGTCCTTCCATTCGAAGTTCGGCGAACCCCTCCTCGCCGGGCTTCATCTCCTCGGTCTCGAGAGGCACGACGCGGCCGAGTATCTCGCTCGCGCCGAGATAGAACCGGATCCGCATGCGGTTCTTGATCGGGTACGGGCTTCCCTTCACGCACCTCAGTCGGGCCTGGATGATCTCTGCCGCAGGGGGCGCCTGTCCCGCGACAAGCCAGTCTCCTCTCTGGATCTCATCCCGAGGGACGGAGTGAAGGGCGACGGCGACCCTCTGTCCAGCCAGGGCTTCGGGGACGCGCGCCCCGTGGACCTCGAGCGACTTGATCCGCGTCTCGTGGCCGCTGGGCTCGATCTTGAGATGATCCCCCTCATGAAGCGACCCCGCCCACAGGGTTCCGGTCACGACGGTGCCGAAACCTTGCATGATGAAGACCCTGTCGATCGGCAGGCGCACGAACCTCCCGCGCGGGGTGAGATCCGCCGCAGCCACGGCGTGATCGAGGGCCGAGAGGAGATCTTCCTTCCCCTCGCCGGTGACCGCGGACACGGGGACGATCGGCGCCTTGGCCAGGCATGTGCCGGAGAGATAGGTGCGAACATCCTCGTAAACCATCTCCCGCCAGTCGGGCTCGACGAGATCGATCTTCGTCAACGCGACGACCCCGTCATGAGCGCCCAGAAGATCGACGATGTCGAGGTGTTCCCGTGTTTGCGGCATCACCCCCTCGTCCGCCGCGATGACGAGAAGGATCACGTCGATCCCCCCCGCGCCGGCGAGCATGTTGCGGATGAACCGCTCATGCCCCGGGACGTCGATCACCCCGCAGCGGATCCCGGAGGGGGTCGTCATCGAGGCGAAGCCCAGCTCGATCGAGATGCCGCGCTCGCGCTCTTCCTTCAAGCGGTCTGTGTCGACGCCGGTCAGAAGCTTGATCAGCAGGGTCTTGCCGTGGTCGATGTGCCCCGCCGTACCGATGATGCAGGGACGCTTCATCATCCCAGCGGGTCGTCGAGCTTGATTCGCCGGATGTCGGCCCCGATGGCGGAAAGCTTGCGCTCGATTCCCTCGTAACCGCGGTCGATGTGGTAGATGCGGGAGACGACCGTGGTCCCTCTCGCGATGAGTCCCGCGAGGATCAGAGCCGATGAGGCCCGGATGTCGGTCGACATGACGTTCGTTCCCTGAAGCGATTCGACTCCCCGGACGGTCGCGGCGTTTCCTTGCAGCGTGATCCTCGCGCCCAACCGGGTCAGCTCGGGCAGATGCGTGAAACGATCCGGGTAGATCGTCTCGGTGATGACGCCCGTTCCCTCGGCAATGGAAAGCAGCGCCATGAACTGCGCCTGCAGATCGGTCGGGAAGCCGGGATAGACCTCGGTGCGGATGTCGACGGCGCGAAGCGGACCCGACCGGCGGAGGCGGATGCTGTCTCCGTCGGTTGTGATCTCGCACCCCATCTCGCTCAGACGATCCAGCACGATTCCGACATGCTCCGGCCTGGCGCGCACGCAGGTGATGTCTCCGCCCGTGATCGCGCCGGCCGCGAGATAGGTTCCGGTCTCGATCCGGTCCGGGATGTTGACGAACTCGACCGGATGAAGAGCTTCGACCCCCTCGATTTCGATCGACTTCGTCCCCTGTCCAGCGATTCTTGCTCCCGCGGCGTTCAGGAACTCCGCGAGCGCGACGATGTCGGGCTCGGAGGCCGCGTTCTCGATCCGTGTCGTTCCGCGCGCGAGCGTCGCGGCCATCATCACGTTGCCGGTCGCGCCGACGCTCGAGATGTCGAACCCGACCCGCGCCCCGCGGAGCCGGTCGCAGGAAGCGACGATGTAGCCGTGGTCGAGCTCGATCTTCGCCCCCAACATCTCCATCCCCTTGATGTGGAGATCCACGGGACGCGGTCCCCAGGCGCACCCTCCTGGGAGGGAGACTCGGGCACGGCCGAAACGGGCGAGAAGAGGCCCCAGGACGTAGATCGAAGCGCGCATCTGGCGAACGAGATCGTAGGGAGCTTCGGTCGAGGAGATGTTCGCCGCGTTCAAGTGAAGGGAATGGTCCTCGTAGCCGCCCTCAACGCCCAGGAGGCGCAGCAGGTCCAAGAGGGTGACGATGTCGCGGAGATGCGGGACGTTTCGGATCGTCGTCTTCCCGGCGATGAGGAGCGAGGCGGTCATCATCGGCAGGGCGGCATTCTTCGCCCCGCTGATCGGAACTTCGCCCTTCAGCCTGTTTCCGCCGACGATCTCGATGGCATCCATGCTGTTTCCCCTCCCGTCGGCCGGGACGATACCGCGCGTGTCGGAGGGGGGCAAGCGAACCGTTCCGGGCTTGACCTCGGAGCCATTGCTCGCGAGAGTGTTCAGCGTGAAATGGTCCGATTGCACGGTCAGCCTGAGGGGAAGTCGAGCGGTGCCGTCCTGTAGAAGACGGGGTCGGGGACTACCGGCCTTGGCGTCTCGCGATGGCTAAGGAACTCCCCGGCATCCTGCACCTCCACGGCAATGCCAACGTCATCGCGGGCCAGGAGATGTCCCTCTGTAGCGTTCTGCGCGCCCTGGACCGCGATGCGAGGCAGTCCGTCTTGTTGCCCCAAGAGGGGCGTTTCGCCGAGTGGTTGCGGTCTGAGGGGTTCGACCCGATCTTCCTTCCTCTGGCGCCCCTGTGCCGGCGGAATCCCTTCCCTTACCTGACCAGTCTGCGCGGGCTGGCACTTCTGATGCGCCGCAATCGGATCGATCTGGTTCACGCATCGGGTGCCTACCCGAATCAGCACGCTGCGCCCGCCGCCAGGCTCACGGGTGCGAAAACGATCTGCTCCATCCACACGACCGTCTATCGACCGTCGGAGCTCCGCCGGAACTTCCTCTCGCTTGCCCATCGGGTGCTCGTCATCTCGGATGCGGCCGGGGAGTGCGTGCGCGGTTCGGCATCCGACCGCAAGGTCGTCAGGCGCTACTCCGGGGTCGACCTGACCCGCTTCGAGAATCCCCCCACAGGAATCGAGGTCCGCCGGAAGCTCGGAATCCCGGAGGACGCGCTCGTCATCGGGCATTTCAGCCAGATCATTCCACGAAAGCGCGTCGCCGATTCCGTACGGGCGGTCGCGAGGCTGAAAGGTCGCTATCCGAAACTGTTCGTCCTCATCGTGGGCGCGGACCATTACGGGAGCGGGCATTGGCAAGAGGTCGAGGATCTGATCCGATCCGAGGGCCTGGCGGACCGCTCCCTCATGACCGGTTTCCGGAGGGATGTCGATCGGCTCTACCCGGCCCTGGATCTGTTCGTTTTCCCGTCGCAGGCCGAGGGTTTGGGGCTCGTGCTGCTCGATGCAATGGCTGCATCGAAGCCAATCGTCGCCTCGAAGATCGCGGGAACGACCGAGGTCGTCGTCGACGGGGAGACAGGAATTCTCTATCCGGTGGGGGACGTCGACCGCCTTGCGGAGGCTATTGACCGACTGCTCCGAGACCCGCAGGAGCGCGAGCGAATGGGCCGGAGCGGGCGCATGCGGGCCGAGGAGTGTTTCGATGCGGCCGTCTGCATGGAAGGGGTCCGCCACGCTTATCTGGAGCTTCTTCCCCGCAGATAGACCTCGACGTTGCCCCGGTGAGGTCGGGGGATCGGCCGCAATCCGGGGCGCTTGCCCGTACTTTTTACCACCGTTCGTCGCAGCAGCAGGCTGGTGAGAAACTCCGGCTAGATCTCCTCGTCGCCCCATCCCGGGGGGCCGGCGTCGACAGAGGCCTCGGGAACGACCATGATCGTGCGCTCGCGCGTGACGATCGCGAGTCCCGGGCTCCCTCCCCGCGCCTTCCGCACATACTTCTTCAGCGTGTAGATCACCGGGGCCTTCCGCGAGGTCCGCGCCTTGCTGAAAAACGCCGCGATCGCCGCGACCTCCTCGATCGTCCGCGCGCTCGGATTGTCCTTCCGTCCCTCGCGCCGAAGGATCACGTGGCTGCCTGGGCAGCCGTGCACGTGGAACCAATAGTCATCCGGCTTGGCCAGGCGATGGGTCACGTAGTCGTTCTCCTGATTGGATCTGCCCACCAGGACCGTCCATCCATCCTTCGTCTTGAAGGACCGCGGGTGGAAGCGATTCTCGCCGCGTCGGCCGGCCGGCCTGGGACGAGGGGGCGTCCCCGCATCTCGCGGCCTTCCGCCCTCCTCGGTCCCGGCGGATCGCGTCCTTGCCCGCCCGGACCGCACGTCCGACCCCTCGGACCGCACGTCCATCCCTCCGGTTGCGATCTCCTTCGCCCACGCGGCAAGGACCCCTTCCCGCACGAAATGCCCGAGAGCCGCGCGGAGCAGGAGGGCGCCCTTCGTGGGCAAGAGCCTCGATTTCGACGTCGCCTCCTCGCGCAATGACGCGAGCTTCGCGATCGCCTCCTCCAGCGCGCGGACTCTACGTGCGCGCAGCAATGCGCCCTTTTCGAGGCGCCGCGCGCGTTTGAAGAGGGTCTCCGCATTCGCT
Organism: uncultured bacterium; assembly: GCA_964575675.1. Taxonomy (GTDB): domain Bacteria; phylum Eisenbacteria; class RBG-16-71-46; order CAIMUX01; family VGJL01; genus CAZNRY01. Next base: position 14,238 of record CAZNRY010000049.1, on the reverse strand, counting down.
GCGGCAGACATTCGGGGGTCGAGATCGATTTGTAGAATCTGACTCGGTTCCTTCGGGTCGGGGCACTCGAGCTGCTTGGCGCCTCGCGGAACCTCTTTCAGGTGGATCAGGATCGCCTCAGCCTTGAGGCGCAGATCGGGCGCTCCGGAGGCTTCCCTGAGCTCCTCTGCAAGCCTCTCGCGCAGGCGGATCAAGCGGCTCTCCTCGCGCGATAGAAGGCGCAGCCAACTGTTCCGGACCTGATCCTCGGCAGCGATCCTCAGGGCGGCTTCATGGGCGTGTTCCAGGAGACGGAACAAGCCGCCCGGGCGCTTTGCCTCGAATGAGGCAAGGGAACGCAGTGGGATTGGGCTCACGAACTCCCGCTGCAGGCCGGCGGGCGGATCGGGAATCGCGTAGAGCGTCGGCGAGAACGATTCAGAAGCGATCGCGCGGAGGGCCGCCGCAAGGGCGGATGGGTCGCTTCCTCCGCGGTGAACGGCCTCGTGGGCGAGGAAAGTCGGCAGCCCGGAGAAGCCGCGCGCGAGAGCGCGGGCGTGGCCGGCATCTCTCGCCGCGTCGAGGATCGATTTCGTCTGTTCCGCGGTGGCGCGATCGTAGGCCGGTTTGTGGGGCGATGATGGCCAGTGATAGGAAGCCCCGCGCTCCCTGCGCGCCCTGGCGGGGCCGGTCGGCTCGCCGAGCGACGCGAGGACCTCGCCCGAAACGGGGTCGACGACGACGGCGCCGGGGCTTCCGCCCAACCACTCGAATACGAGCCAGGATGCGACATCTCTGCCCCCCGGCGGCGCGAGGACGAGTCGGAGGACCGGTCCCGCCGTCGGGCGGTCAACACCTGTGATCCATTTGCCGACGAGGAGGCGACGGAGCTGTTCACTTCCCGACACGGTCGTTTGGGGCCGTGCGAGGTAGAGGCAGGGGCGGGCAGGCGAGAGGTCCACGACGAGCCGGGCCCTGCCTCCGTCCTTTCCGGTCCGTTCGAGCAGAAGATCGCAGCGGTGCGGATCCGTGGATCCCACGTCGAGAATCTGCGCTCTGGGCGCGATCTGCCCGGCGAGATCCTCTCGGCATGCATCGAGAATGCGGGACTCCATCGGCGCTCCCCCTCAATCCGACCACTCTGTCTCGCGGACGCAGGACGTGCGGCCCCGCGAGTGTAGCCCCGATCCGGAGGGAATGCCCGGCGAGAGAAGACGGGCGATTGTCATCCGCATTGACCCGCGAGCAGTCGAGGGATATTCTAACCGCCCAACCCGGAGGCTCACGATGCTCCTCAGCATGACCGGCTATGGCCGCGCGGAGACGCGCGAGGGGGGACGCACCCTCGTCGTTGAGATCCGCACCGTCAATCACCGTTTCGCGGAGATCTCGATCCGACTCCCGAAGAGCCTGGCCATGATCGAGAACCGCGTCCGCGACCGCATGCAGGAACGGCTGAGCCGCGGGAAGATCACCCTCTCGGTTAGTCTCGAGGGAGACGACGGCGAGATGGGACGCCTGAAGATCGACGAGGAAGTCGCCAAGCGCTACGCGAGTCTGCTCCGCGATCTGATGAAGAAACTGAACCTCTCGGGCGATCTCGACATTGGAACCTTCGTCAGCCTGCCGGATGTTCTTTCTTGGGAGAAGGACTTGCTCGACGACGAGGCCGGCTGGCGGACGCTCGCGCCGACCCTGGATCGCGCGCTCGACGATCTCGTGCAGATGAAGCGCCGGGAAGGCGAGATCCTCAGCCGGGACCTGCGCGCGCGGCTGGAATCGATCCTCGCGAGCCTCTCGCGCGTCGAGCAGGACGTGCCGAGGATGATCGAGGCGGCGAGGACCCGACTGCGAGACCGGCTCCAAGAGCTCCTGAAGAATGAGGATGTCGAATACCAGCGGAACCGGCTCGAAGGGGAGATCGCCCTCTTCGCGGACCGAACCGATTGCACGGAAGAGTGCGTCCGGCTGCGCGCCCACTGCCAGCAGTTCCTCGAGCTGATCTTGGCGCCCGAGCCGGCCGGGCGGAAGTTGACCTTCCTACTCCAAGAGATGAACCGCGAGGCGAACACGATCGGCTCGAAGAGCCTCGATGTCGCGATCGCCCGCGAGGTGATCACGATCAAGGAAGAGTCGGAACGCCTGCGCGAGCAGGTGGCCAACATCGAGTGACGGCCGCTGCGCGGCCGGGGGCGGGTCGATTCGCAATGGAACGATGGACGCGCAAGGAAGCCGCATTCCCCGTCGTGGTCTCGGGTCCGTCGGGTGTAGGCAAGACGAGCCTCGTGGACCGTCTCTTGCTCCAGGATCCTCGCTGCATCCGCTCCGTCTCCGCCACGACCCGTCCGCCGCGCGGCGACGAGGTCGACGGCCGTAGCTACTTCTTCGTAAGCGATCAGAGATTCCGAGAGCTTGAGGAGAAGGGGGATCTCGCCGAGTTGGCCGTCTACAACGGCGCAAGGTACGGGACGCCGAAGGCGTTTCTGGAAGCCAAGGTCGCATCGGGGCTGAGCGTCGTGCTCAACATCGAGGTTCAGGGGGGGCTTCAGGTCCGACGGCACTATCCGAACGCCGTCCTGATCTTCGTCCTTCCTCCCTCATGGGAAGACCTCCGCGCCCGGCTCCTCGGACGCGGGACGGACACCCCAGAAGCGGTTGATGGACGGATCCGCCGCGCCCATGAGGAACTCTGCGAGATCGAGCGGTATGATTACGTGATCGTCAACGATCTGCTCGATTCGTGCGTCGCCGATCTCGCGGCGATCCTACGGGCGGAGCGCCGGCGGGTCTCGCGCCTGGAGGCCCCCCCCGCCTGGTAATCCGCTCGGGGTGGTCCGCCCCGGCCAGCCGTCGGAATGCCGCCAGGCATCGAGTGATCGGGGTCATGACGGAAGATGTGAGGAGGGTTTGGCGATGGTGACCAACGAGATCCCCGCGCGGCGCGTGGTCCTGGGAGTGACCGGCTCGATCGCCGCATACAAGGCGGCCGACATCATCCGCCTGTTCCGCAAGGAGGGGATCGATGTCCACGTTGTGATGACCCCATCCGCCCGCGAGTTCATCGGACCGATGACGTTGGGAACCCTCTCCGGCAATCCCGTCACGGTCGATCTCTTCTCCGCCGAGACCGGCGGTCCCTACATGGATTGGGGTGGAGAGAGGTCGGGGGGCGGGATCCGCCACATCCAGGCCAGTCGCGAGTCGAACTTGATACTCGTCGCCCCCGCATCCGGGAATCTCATCGGGAAGGTCGCCGCCGGGATCGCCGACGAGCCCCTCTCCACCGCAATTCTGGCCTCGTCGGTGAAGGTCCTGTTCGCTCCGGCGATGAACACGCGGATGTGGGAGAACCCCGCGGTGCGGGCGAACGTGGACACGCTCAGGCGGCGCGGGTACGAGTTCGTCGATCCCGTCGAGGGCGATCTGGCCTGCGGCGAGTTCGGCCGCGGGAAAATGGCCGATCCGGTCGTCATCGTCGACCGCGCCCTTCAATTGATGGGTCCGGGGCGGACCGATCTCCCGAGGGTTCTGGTCACCGCCGGCGGCACACAGGAGCCGATCGATCCGGTCCGCGTCCTCACGAACCGCTCGAGCGGCAGGATGGGTTTCGCGATCGCGGAAGAGGCCAGGAGGATGGGCTTCCCGGTGACGCTCGTCCACGGCGCGGTTTCCGTCGCGCCGCCCCTCGGCGTGACGCGAATCGAGGTCGCAACGGCCGATGAGATGCTCACCGCCTGCAAACGGCTCTCCAAGGATCATCCGATCCTCGTGATGGCCGCCGCGGTCGCCGACTACCGCGCCTTGTCCGTCCAGCGGACAAAGATCGAGGGCGGGAAGAGGGAGATCGGCCTGAAACTCCGCGCGAATCCGGACATCCTTGCGACCCTCGCCTCCTCGCGGAAGAAGATGAGGAGCGTGGGGTTTGCCTTGGAGACGACGGAAGGCCGGGCCAGGGCGCGCGCCAAGATGGTCCGCAAAGGCTGCGACATGATGGTCCTGAACTACCCGCTGCGAATCGGCAGCGAATTCGGGAGCGACACGAGCGAGGTTGTCTTCCTCTATCCGGACGGGCGGGAGGAATCGTTCCCCCTGATGACGAAGGCTGAGGTCGCGCGCGAGATCCTGCGCCGGATGATCCCGGCCGATCCCCCCGGGCCGGCGGCCGGCCGGGCTGCGAGGAGCGGCACTGGTTCGGGGAGCGCCGGAGAGAAAAGGAAGGGCGGGCCCGGCAGGCGGCGCCCCGGGAGCGGAAAATGACCCGCGAGCGGTTCCTCTCGCTACTGAGTCTTCAGATCCGGCAGGAGCAGCGCTCCGGGGTCGGATACTGGTGCGCCCCCGATCTCAAGGATGCCCTGCGCGCGCTCTACGCGCAGGCGCCTCCGTCCGCGCCGCGTGCCGCAGATAGCGCGCCCGTGCCGCGAGCGGCCGCTCCGCAAGTCCCAGGAACTCCGCCGCCCGCGCAGAGGTTCGCGCGTCCGCCCGCGCATATCGCGCCGCCCGCCCCAGGGATGTCGGTAGCCGCGTCGATGGCATCGCCGCCCGCTGCCCCGGTGGGAGCGCAGCGGCGCGCCGTACGGCCCGCCTGGGGAGCGCCGCCAGCCGCGGGCGGACGGACCCTCGATTGGGATCGAGAGCTCGAGATCGTCGAGAAGGAAGCGGTCGGCTGCACGCGCTGTGCGCTCCGCGGGGGATGCAACAGCGTCGTTTTCGGGGTCGGCGGCGCGACCGTTCCGCTCGTCTTCGTGGGCGAGGCCCCCGGCGCAGAAGAGGATCGGCAGGGCATTCCCTTCGTTGGCCGGGCGGGAGAGTTGCTGACGCGAATCATCGAGGCGATCGGCCTGAAACGCGAGCAGGTCTACATCTGCAATGTCATCAAGTGCCGCCCGCCGGGGAACCGGGATCCGCAGCCCGACGAGGTCGCGAGCTGTGCGCCCTTCCTCGCGCGCCAGCTCGAGATCCTCAAGCCGAAGGTGATCTGCACGCTTGGGCGCCACTCGACCTTCTTTCTAACCGGTGAGAATGCGGCGATGAAGACGATGCGCGGGGCTGTTTACGCGTATCGCGGCTCGAAGGTGATCCCGACCTATCACCCGGCCGCCCTTTTGCGAAACCCGGCGCTGAAGCCGCTTGTCTGGGAGGACGTACAGAAAGTCCGCGCGTTGCTCGACGCGGAGTAGGGAGTGAACGTGGCGCGGGAGACGCAGCACGAGGCCGAGTCGGGGACACGGGTTCCGCCGCAGAATCTCGAAGGGGAGCAGGCCGTTCTGGGGGCGATGCTCCTCGACAAGGATGCGATCGGACGCGCGGTGGAGATCCTGGGTTCCGAGTGCTTCTATCGGGATTCTCACGGGAAAGTGTTCGAGGCGATCTCCTCGCTTTACGAACGGGGGATGCCCGCCGACCTGATCGGCTTGGCCGAGGAGATGCGTTCGCGCGGGCTGCTCGAGGTGATCGGCGGGACCGCATTCCTGTCCTCGCTGCAGGACCAGGTCGCGACCGCGGCGCACATCGAGCACCACTGCCGTCTCGTTCTCGAGAAGCACGTGATGCGGGAGCTGATCCGCACCGGCACCGAGATCGTCCGCAAGGGGTACGAGGGGGCGAGCTCCTCGGGCGAGCTGATCGACACGGCCGAGCAGATGATCTTCGGGATCAACGATCCCCGGATGAAGAAGGGTTTCATCGCGATCCGCTCGCTTCTGCCGCGCGTGATCACCCTCCTCGAGCAGGTCTTCGAGACGAAGCGCGCGGTGACCGGCGTGCCAAGCGGCTTCGCGGACATGGACCGCCTCACCGCTGGATTCCAGGCGTCGGATCTGATCGTCGTCGCGGGGCGTCCCGCCATGGGGAAGACGAGTTTCTGCCTGAACGTCGCCGAGCATGCGGCCATCAACATGAAGATCCCGGTCGGAATCTTCTCGCTCGAGATGTCGCGCGACCAGCTCGTGCAGCGGCTTCTCGCATCGACGAGCCAGATTCCCGCGCACCGATTCCGGACCGGTTTCATCAACGAGAACGAATGGGTAAACTTGATCCAGGCCGCGGGCGTCCTGACCGAGGCGCCGATCTTCATCGACGACACCCCGGCCGCCTCGATCATGGAAATCCGCGCGAAGGCTCGCCGTCTGAAGAGCGAGCAGAACCTGGGTCTCTTGATCATCGATTACCTCCAACTCGCCCGCGGGTTCGCAAAGGTCGAGAACCGGCAGCAGGAGATCAGCTCGATCTCGCGGTCTCTGAAGGCGCTCGCCAAGGAGCTCTCGATCCCCGTCATGGCCCTCTCGCAGCTCTCCCGCGCGGTCGAGGCGCGCGACGAGAAACGTCCCGTGCTCGCCGACCTCCGTGAATCGGGTGCGATCGAGCAGGACGCCGACATCGTCATCTTCATCTTCCGCGAGGAGGTTTACGCCAAGGAGGCAAAGAAGGAGGAGCTCAGGGGCCGCGCCGAGGTCATCATCGGCAAGCACCGGAACGGCCCGACGGGAACCGTGAAGCTCTTCTTCGATTCGGAGCTCACCCGTTTCAGGTCGCTCGACACCCGGCGCGACGAGTACTTCCCGGAGTAGGAGCGTGGCGGGAAGGCAAGAGCCGCCGCGGTCGAGCAAGCCCTCGAAGGGCGCACGTCGCGTCTATCTGTGCGGCGCTTGCGGCGACACGCAATCGCAGTGGTACGGCCGCTGTCCCTCGTGCGGGGAATGGAACAGCCTGAGCCCCTACACTCCCCCCGCGGCGACGGACCCTTCATCGCGCCGGGGCGGCCCGCTCGGCGTGAAGGCGGGGGTAATGACCGAGCCTCCGCCGCGACTCGCCGATATCCCCATTGGGGCGACCCCGCGCATGGAGACGGGAATCGGAGAGCTCGACCGCACGTTGGGCGGTGGGATCGTTCCCGGCTCGGTCGTTCTCCTCGGGGGCGACCCCGGGATCGGCAAGTCGACCCTCTTGCTCCAGGCGGCCGGGGCCCTGGTCGCGCGGGGGATCGCGACGCTGTACGCCTCGGGCGAGGAGTCGGCCCGCCAGACGCGCCTGCGGGCGGAGCGCCTCTCCGGCGTCGCCGGAGACCTGCGCCTCCTCGCCGAATCGGATCTCGAACGCGTCGCCGCTGCCGTCGAATCGCTGCGGCCGCAAGTCCTCGTCGTCGACTCGATCCAATCGGCCTACCTTCCGGCGGTCCCCTCTGCGCCCGGGTCGCTGATGCAGGTGCGCGAATCGGCCCTCTTCCTGATGCAGATGGCGAAGCAGCGGGAGATGGCCGTCTGCCTGATCGGGCACGTTACGAAGGAGGGGACGCTCGCCGGTCCACGCACGCTCGAGCACATGGTCGATACGGTCCTCTACATGGAAGGGGAGCGCTACCAGCACTACCGCATTCTTCGCAGCGTCAAGAATCGCTTCGGCAGCGTCCACGAGATCGGCGTCTTCGACATGCGGGACGACGGTCTCCGCGAGGTTCCAAACCCGAGCCAGATCTTCCTGAGCGAGCGAACGGCGGGGGCCGTGGGATCGGTCGTCGTCGCGAGCCTCGAGGGGAGCCGCTCTCTGCTCATGGAGGTGCAGGCGCTCGTCCATGAGAGCCAGTGGTCCACGCCCCAGCGCGTCGCGATTGGATTCGACGCACGGCGGCTCGCGGTGCTCTTGGCCGTCCTCGCCAAGAGAGGGGGCGTCGATGCCGGCCGCCACGATATCTTCGTGAACGTCGCCGGAGGCCTTCGCGTCGAGGAGCCGGGAGTCGATCTCGGAATCCTCCTCGCGATTGCCTCCAGCGTGCGCGATCTTCCCCCCCATCCCGACATGGTGGTCATGGGGGAGGTCGGCCTTGGCGGAGAGGTTCGCCGCGTTGCCCACCCCGAGCGCCGGATCGGCGAGGCCGGACGCATGGGGTATGCTCAAATTCTGCTGCCCGAGGCGAATCGTGCGGACCTGCCGCCCGACGGCACGCCGCGCCTGCGGGGGGTTCGCAACGTCGCCGAAGCCCTCGGGATCGGCTTGAACGACGAGGGGGGGCGGGAGCATCGACCCCGGCCGACCAAGACAGACCGGGAGCATTTCGCGGAGGGGAGGGAAACGGATCATGACGTCCGCTGATCATCCGGTTCCGCAGGGGCATGCGATTCTCCTGGCCGCCGGGCTGGGCCGGCGACTCGGCGCGGGGGCGAACAAGGGATTCGTCCAGATCCACGGCCGCCCGCTCCTGTCGTGGTCCCTCGAGACCTTCGCAAGGCATCCGTCGATCGGCGAACTGGTTGTGGTTGTCGCCCCGGGAAGCGAATCGCGCGAGCGCTGTCTGACCGAGGCTCTGGCGCCGCTCGGATTGCAGGATCGCGTGATCCTGGTCGAGGGCGGGGAACGGCGGCAGGATTCATCCCTGCGCGGAATCGAGGCGCTTCCTTCCCGCCTGCTCGACGATCCCGAGACGATCGTCCTGATCCACGACGCTGCGCGCCCCCTGGTCTCCGCATTCCTCATCACGCGCTGTCTGCGGGCTCTCGCCGAGAATCCCGACGCGGCGGGCGTGCTTCCCGCCCTGCCGGTACGCGAGACCCTGAAGAGGGTCGAGGAATCATGGATCGCATCGACGATTGATCGCACCGGGCTCTGGGGCGCGCAGACGCCGCAGATCTTTCGCCTCGGCCCCTTGCGCGAAGCCCACGAGCAGGCGCTCGCCGAGGAACGAACGGTCACCGACGACGCATCGCTTCTCGAGGCGGTGGGGCATCTTCTTCGGATCGTTCCGGGAGACCTCGAGAACCTGAAGGTCACCTATCCGGAGGACCGGATTTTCGTCGAGCGACTGCTCCGCGAGCGGGGGGCTCCTTGAACTACGGCGCACCGGGCTCGCGCGTGGGGATCGGCTACGACCTCCACCGTCTGGTCCCCGGGCGTCCGCTATTCGTGGGAACGGTTCAAGTCCCCTATACATTCGGTCTCTTCGGCCACTCGGACGGAGATGTCCTTTGTCACGCGATCGCCGACGCGCTGCTCGGCGCGGCAGCGCTGGGCGAAATCGGGGTTCACTTCCCCGACAGCGATCCCCGATGGAAGGGGATCAGCGGGGCGTCGATCCTCGATCGCGTCGTCGTCCTGCTCGCCGGGGGCGGGTTCAGGGTCGGCAACGTGGACGCGACTCTGATCGCCGAGCGGCCGCGACTCGCGATCCACCGAGATGCGATGATCTCGGGGATCGCCGGGGCCCTCGGGATTGATCCGGCTCGCGTGTCCGTGAAGATCAAGTCGAACGAAGGCTGCGACGCGACCGGAAGAGGAGAGGCGATCGCCGCGCAGGCGGTGGCCCTCGTCGAGGCGTTATGACCGGATTCCCGCTCTACCTGTTCGGCCTGCTCCTCGTTGCCGCCTGGGTCCTCAGATCACGACGCGCGTCCCTCATGGCGCTCGTCGGACTCTGGTGGGCCGGGCTTCTTCTGGCGAAGATCGTCCCCGGCCTGCTCGCCGCGTCGGAGCTTGGCGCCGCCATCCCCCGCGCGATCCCGCAACTGATCGGCTCGATCGGAGCCTTGATCCTCCTCAGGGCTCTCGCCGGCTTCACCCTCTGGGGACGCGAGGATTCGAAACGGATGCGGATCTTCGCCGCCGGCTTCGTCCTCTCCCTTCTGCTGGGCGGGATCATACCTCCCTCAAGGACGGGACTCGCGCTGCTGCCGGCAATTCCGTGGCTCTGGACGGCCCGATGGCGCAAGGACGTGGGAGCGACGAAACTCGCGCTGATCAGCCTCACCGGGCTCGTCTCCATCTTCGCCATGCCGCTCGCCTTCGGGGGCGATGTTGCGATGAGGGAGCAGCCGGTTTTCAAGGGGATCGGGCAGATCTGGGCCCTGGGCCTCAGTTTCAGCCTGGCGTACGGGCTGGTCCTTCTGGGAGGATCCGCCACACGGATCCACCTCTCGATTCGGAGGATCGGCCGGCGGCTCTTCGTCTCTCACCTCTTGAGCGGCGTGGTCCCCCTCGTGCTGGCCGTCACGTTCGTTCTCGTCGCGAGCGCGCTCTTCCTCTCAACGTACCGCGGCACCATTGCGCAGCGTCTGCTCGAGATCGCCTCGACCGCCGCTACGCGCAGCATGGCCCACGATCTGGCCGTTTTTGGGGAGGTCCGCACGCCTCCCTTCGGGGAAGAAACAGCGGGACAGATCCTTCTCAGTCGCGCGGAGGGCGGACCGATTCGGACCGCGGGAGGATCTCTCGCCTTCCCGGCCGACACCCTCCTCTCGGCGGACTATTCGAGTCGGGACGCCCTCTTGCTCTGGGATGGCGAGGGGCTCTATCTCCGCGCGCGCATCGACACGGTCGTGGCGGGCCGGGCGGTTCGCGCCGAAGCCTTGGCGCCCGTCGACTCGCTGCGGATGGTGCGCATGAGCGGCATCCTCGGCGTGCCCGTCCGCGTGAGTCCCCTCGTCCACGTCATGCGAAGCGGCTCCGGGGTGACGATCGGACTGGGCGACGAGCATCGGGAGCGGCCGGGCGATCTCGGGGCGGGCGAACGCCGCGCCGCGGACCTGCCTCGCCGGGTCGAGGGTCGCGACGCGGAGGATGCCGCCCTCGTGGCCGACTCCGCGGATTCCTTGATGCGACCGGAGAGGGGCGGTTCGATCGGGCCACCGAGGCTCAAGGGAAGCGATCTCCCGGGAGGAGCGATCGCCTCGTGTCTCGAATGGACGGGGAGCGGGCTTCTGCGGACGATGGTGCCGATCTCCTCCTCCTCCGGAATCGGCGAGCCCCTGCTCGCCCTCTTCCCGATCGCGAAGGAGAATCCGCTCGCGATCGTGGTGCTGGTCGTCCTGGGGGTTATCGCGCTCTTCTTCATCGCCGCGATCTGGATCACGATCTCGATGGTGGCGGGCATGGGCCGCACGATCACAAGGACCGTTCGGGCGCTGACCGACGCGACCGGGGCTCTCAGGCGCGGCGACCTGGGCTATCGGATCCCGATCGAGGGCCACGACGAGCTCTGGCGTGTCGCGACGAACTTCAACGACATGGCCGAAGGACTCGAACGGATGCGCGAGATGGAGCGCGAGGGCCAGCGGCGCGAGGAGGAGCTGCGTCTTGCGCGCGCGATCCAGGATCGCCTGCTGCCGGCCGGCCCGCCGGCCGTCGAAGGCGTGGAGCTCGCCGGCCTTAGCCTGCCGGCGCGGGAGATCGGCGGGGATTATTACGACTACATCGTCCTCGACGGCGGGTTGGTCGGGATCACCGTGGCCGACGTTTCCGGGAAGGGGACCCCCGCCGCGCTCCTGATGTCCACGTTCCGCGCCTCCCTGCGCAGCCAGGACCTCGCGCAGCTCGGGCCCGCCGAGGTCCTGGGCCGCGTGAACCGATTCATCCACTCGAGCGTCGATCCCGGCAAGTTCATCACGGCCTTTCTCTGCCTGTTCAACCCGGCGACGGGCGAACTCCGCTACGCCAATGCGGGGCACGACCCCCCGCTGCTCCTGCAGAAGGACGGGACGATCGTTCCCTTGACGGGGGGCGGTCTCATCCTCGGCATGCTCCCTCAGATCGTCTACGAGGAGGCGAGGGCAGATGTGCCACCCGACTCGCTCCTCGCGATCTTCACCGACGGGGTGACCGAGGCGAGGGACCCGGACGGCGGGTTCTTCGGCCCGGAGAGCCTCGAGAGGGTGTTGCTGGCGACGCAGGGCGATCCTTGCGTCGACGTGCTTCGGCGCGTCGTCGACGAGATTCAGGCGTTCGCCGGAGAGAGCCCCCAGTCCGACGACATCACCCTCGTCCTCGCGCGCCGAAGGTAGCTCCTCCTCGCACCCAGCTACATTTTGGGGGCGCAGTAAGCGCGCGCTCGGTGCAGCCCGCTCGGCCGGCTATGCGAGCGGGGCGCCGGCCTCGCGGGCACACCTGCTCGCGCTGCCCAACTCCATCGCGGGCACTCGCCCGGAGCCGCCCTGCTTGCGCGAAACGCCCCTTCCGCGGTAGTTTGGCCTCTCCATCGCTTGATTCCGCTCGACGGCCATGAAAAGGGGAATCGGGCGTCTTTCAACGGGACGCCGGAAGGGCAGGGTCGCATGGGCCTCAGGGTTTACGACAACTTGACGCGCGAGAGACGGGACTACCGGCCGGTCCAGGGAGACCGCGTGGGGATGTACTTCTGCGGAATGACCGTCCAGGACAAACCCCACGTTGGCCACATGCGCGCCGCCCTGGTCGGCGACCTTCTGCGGCGCTACCTCCTGCGACGGGGCTACCGCGTCACTTTCGTCAACAACTTCACCGACGTGGACGACAAGATCATCGATCGGGCCCGCGAGGAGAGCATCGACTACCAGAAGATCGCGCAGCGGAATATCGACTGCTATCTCACTTTTGTGGAGAAAATGGGCATCATGCCCGCTGATATCTACCCAAAAGCCACCGAGCACATCCCCGAGATCCTCGACCTGATTGAAACCCTGGTGCAGAAGGAGTGCGCCTACGCAAGCGGCGGGGACGTCTACTTCCGCGTCGAGCGGTGCCCGGGCTACGGCAAGCTGAGCGGACGAAAGATCGACGAACTTCGCTCGGGCGCCCGGATCGAGGTCGGAGAGCACAAGGAGAGCCCGCTCGATTTCACCCTTTGGAAGGGGGCGCGTGAGGGCGAACCCTCTTGGCCGAGTTTGTGGGGACCAGGTCGGCCCGGTTGGCACATCGAGTGCTCGGCGATGTCGATGAAGTACCTCGGCCGGCATTTCGATTTTCACGGCGGCGGTCTCGACCTGATCTTCCCTCATCACGAGAACGAGATCGCGCAGTCCGAGTGCGCGACCGGCGAGCCGTTCGCCGAGTACTGGGTCCAGAACGGCCTCGTTCTTCTGGGCGGGGAGAAGATGTCGAAATCCACGAAGCACTTCTTCCTGATCGAGGACGTGTGCGAAAGGGTTGACCCGAGGGTGGTCCGGTTCTATCTCCTCTCGACCCATTTCCGGAGTCCGATTGAGTTCAACGAGGAGCGGCTCGCCGAGGCGGATCAGGCGCTGTCCCGTCTCACGGGCGCGCTGGACGCGGCGGGGGAGGCGTTGGGCCCGTTCGATCGCACGGCCGTGGGACAGTCGGTTTCTCCCGAGGCGGCAGGATCCGACGAAGCCCGGACCGCGATTCGTCTCTTCGAGGAGTCAATGGACGATGATTTCAACAGCGCCAAGGCGCTCGGCCACCTCTTCGATCTTGTGCGGGCGATGAACCGCTGGGTGGCCGCGGGCGAAAGCCCGGCGACCAGGGAGGCGCTCGAGGGCGGACGGAGAGTCCTGGTGGATCTGACCGGGGTCCTTGGGATCGACCTCTTGGCTAGACCGGAAGTCTGCGAGGTTCCGGCGACGGTCCGGGAGATGATCGTCAAGCGGACGGAGGCGCGGTCCAACCGGAACTGGGCGGAGGCCGATCGCCTCCGGCAGGAGATCCTCGCGGCCGGATACATAGTGGAAGACAAGGAAGAACGAACAAACGTTCGTTTCAATAGGTAACACGAAGCTACTCGCCTTTATCCCCTTCTCACAGAAGCAGTTACGATTGAGTGTCAGTCACCGCCCTGGGATCCTTTGGCGTCGATGGGCGAGTCGCTTCTCGTGAAAGCGAGTCGGCGCCTCCGGTCGGCCCTGGAGCTATTCTCCGGTCGCGCGCCGCCGCGCGGACGAACGATTGATCGGTTTCGTTCGGATCCTCGTTCGGGGCCAACCGCCGCATATTATTTTGTTGACAGTCGTTACGTAGCTTCCTACGATGCAAGTCTTTGGCGGCATGGCATGTGGGCTGTTTCACGGCGTGCTGCCATCCTTGAAGTGAACCAGCCACCGTGCACCCTTTCGGAATCCGACTTCACAGGGGGGTCGGTCGTAGGAGTGTGCACGCCCGTTTTTGCGGTGCCGTGTTTTTGGGGTTCCACGATTGCTGGCGTAGCTCAGGGGTAGAGCAGCTGATTTGTAATCAGCAGGTCGGGGGTTCAAATCCCTTCGCCAGCTCCAGGTCGTCCTGAGTCCGACAGCCACCCGCGCTTTTACTTTCTCGAAGCGAAGGCGGATCTCGGGGTGATGTTTGCTCTGTTTTGACGAGGGAGGTTTCGGATTCGGGGAGGTTCCCGAGTGGCCAAAGGGAACAGACTGTAAATCTGTCGGCGAACGCCTTCGAAGGTTCGAATCCTTCCCTCCCCAAGTTTGGCGGTTTAGACCGCGGTTGCAGGGAATGGTGCTGTGTCTGGAGGTTCGAGGCGCGGGAGTAGCTCAGTGGCTAGAGCGTCAGCCTTCCAAGCTGAGGGTCGCGGGT
>CAZNRY010000048.1:0-22597 GCA_964575675.1 uncultured bacterium | reverse complement strand
TCTTGCATACTCGAGCAACTCGCGGATCCCGGCCGGCCGGCGATCCCCCTGCCCGACGGCCACCCGGACCGTCGAATCGCTCCAGCCGTGGGAACGAGGGGTCTCGCGGGGGGCGCGTCACTTGCCCGCCTTCTCCGCGTGCCAGCGGCGGATGTAGTCGATTGGCGCCGTCGTGGGCGTGCCCGGACCGAAGATGGCGCCGACCCCCATCTTCCTGAGGGCTTCAGCGTCCTCTTGGGGAATGATTCCGCCGCCGATCACGTGGATGTCGCCCGCGTCGCGCTGCCGCATCAGATCGAGCACCCGAGCAAAGAGCGTCATGTGCGCCCCGGAGAGGATGCTCAAGGAGACAATGTCGACATCTTCCTGGACGGCGGCATCGACGATCATCTCCGGCGTCTGATGGAGCCCCGTGTAGATCACCTCGAAACCCGCGTCACGGAAAGCGGTCGCGATGACCTTCGCGCCGCGGTCATGACCATCGAGACCCGGTTTCGCGACCAGGATCCGGATCTTCTCCCGACTCATCGCTCTCCTCCGTTTCCCGATTCTCTTTTCATGGTCAGTTCGCCGCGCAAGAGGCGCGCGACGAACTCGTCCACGAGCGCATAGGGCGACATGTCACCGATACGGATCCTCCCCAGACCGCGGGCCATCCATTCATCGAGATGCCCCGCGCTCCAGATCCCCTGGAGAAGGCGATCCCGCAGATGGGTGCGCATGCGCGCCGCGATCCGCTGCTCGCAGTGCGCGGCCCATCGCGCCGGGTCGGCGCGAAGGAAGACGCGGTGCGCATCGACCCCCTCCAGAAGATCCTCGGTCCCCTCGCCGCGAGTGGCGACGGTCCTACAGATCCGTCTTTCCCAGGAAGGCAACCTATCGTCCGTGGAGACTTCCCGCTTCCGCTCCCGCGCCAGATCGAAGAGGAGAGAAATCTCCTTCTGCAGACGGTCTCCCCCCTCCCGATCGGACTTATTGATCACGAAAATGTCGCCGGCCTCCATGAGTCCCGCCTTCATGACCTGAACCGCGTCTCCCGATTCCGGCACCAGCACGAGCACGGTCGTGTCCGCGGCCTCGACGATCTCCATCTCGGACTGGCCGACCCCTACGGTTTCGATCAAGATCCAGTCGCAGCCCGCCGCCTCGATCGCCTCGCTTGCCTCGTGGGTCGTCGATGCGAGTCCGCCGAGACTCCCCCGGCTTGCCATGCTCCGAATGAACACGCCCGGATCGCCATAGTGCGACTGCATCCGTATCCGATCGCCGAGGATTGCGCCTCCGGTGAAGGGACTCGAGGGATCAACGGCGAGAATTCCAACCTGCTCTCCCCTTTGCCGGAGCAGCCGGGTCAGTTCATTGACCAGAGAGCTCTTCCCGGCTCCCGGCGGACCGGTGATCCCCACGCGATGTGCCCGCGGCGACGGCGCATAGAGGAGATCGAGCAGGCTCCTCCCCTCATCCGTCTGGTCTTCGATCCATGAGATCGCCCGGGAGAGGGCGCGACGATCGCCGCTGCGCACGCGTGAGGCGAGATTTTTGATCGCCTCGCGGTCAAGAGACGCCACCCGATCCTCCCACGCTACAATGGAAGCTTATGAAACAAGGGAAGTTAACAGGAGAAGAGCTGCTGCGTCAACTCGATTCGTGATGAGAATCACACAATCGAACCGCGAGTCGTGAAGAGAAGATGCCCCGGAGGTGTCCGTCCAGATCGCATCCGGTCGTTCCCAGTCCATGGAGACCGGAAGGGGCCGAACTGCCATGAAAACCGCCCTCAGCCCACACACACACCAAGACATGGCCGCTCCGGGGCCGAGTCGTGAATCTATTCACACACGCGAATCCTGTCAACGGGGAACGCCCTGACCTCCCGGACAGCATAGCATGGCGTCCTGCCTCGGCCGATCGACTGGCGGCATCGGTCAGAGCGGGACTGCCCCCGGGAAGCTTCGAACCCAAGCCTCCCCGTCCGACCCCAGCGAGACAGTGATGACGTCGAAGCGCCAACACCCCGCCCCGCCGCGGCGACAGGCGACATAGGCGCGCCCGGCCCGGCCCAATGCGCGGGCCTTGGGTCCGCAGACCGTCTCGACCGCCGTCCCGTGGCGCGCGGATCGCCGGAAGCGCACCTCGATCAACAGAAGCCATTCTGCCCGCCGGGCGATCAGATCGATCTCGCCGCCGGCGATCCGGACGTTTCGTTCCGTCACCTCCCACCCTTCGAGAGAAAGATAGGCTGCCGCCATCTGTTCGGCCGCGACGCCGAGGCGCAGGCGAAGTTCGCGGTGTGCAGAGCTCATGAGAGAGGATCCGTTGCACCGGACGTGCCAAGCCGTTGCGGAGCAGGAGCGAATTTCAACTGGAAGGCGGAGGGGGCAGAAGACTCCGTTGACGATCCGGTCTCAGAAAGGAAGAGGGAGCGGCCCTTTGATCAGATCGCGAACCGGTGCGAAGGTACGTCTGTGAAGAGGCGTCGGCCCGTAGCGTTCGAGGGCCCGAAGGTGATCCGGCGTCGGATACCCGCGATTGGAATCGAAACCGTACTCGGGGTACAGGAGGTGATAGCGGTCCATGCGCCGGTCGCGGGCGACCTTTGCCAAGACCGAGGCGGCCGCGACGGTGCGGCAGAGGCGGTCTCCCTTGATCAACCCAGTCTGGGGCAGATCAAATCCAGGAATGCGAAACCCATCGACGATCAGGTGGTCCGGTCTGATCGGAAGCCGCTCGACTGCGCGGCGCATCGCACGAAACGAGGCGCGACGGATGTTCCAGCGGTCGATCCCGGCGGGGGCAACAGCCCCAATCCCCCATCCTTCGCAGGCGGCGAGGATCTGGGGAACCAGGCGGTCCCGCTGCGCCGGCGAGAGAAGCTTCGAGTCGGCGAGACCCGGGATCGCGACGCCCCGCCTCAAGATGACCGCGGCGGCCACGACCGGCCCCGCGATGCAGCCACGCCCGACCTCGTCCGTGCCGGCCACGTGGATCGCGCCCCGCCGGCGCTCCGCCGCTTCCCACCTGCCGCTCGGAGCGGCAACACAGGCCATCGACCTAGGCTTTGGCCGTCCCAGGGGTCGACACCTCGCGCTCCTTGATGCGCGCAGACTTGCCCTTCAGTTCCTTCAGGTAGCCGAGCTTTGCGCGGCGAACCTTCCCAAGACGCGTGACCTCGATCTTCGCGATGCTCGGGCTGTGCAGGGGGAAGATTCTCTCGACGCCGATCCCCTCGGTCACCTTGCGGACCGTGAAGCTCTTGCTGATGCCGCTGCCGCGGATCCCCAACACAACCCCCTGAAATACCTGGGTCCGTTCCTTGTCGCCCTCGACAACCTTCACGTGGACGCGAATCGTATCCCCCGCCCTGAACGCCGGGAGATCGTCCCGAAGGTGGGGAGCTTCGACTTTGCGCAGCAGATCCATTATTCGACTCCTTGTCCTCTCGTTGTCTCTTTCCTACCCGATCGTACTCTTCGTTTCCTCCGCTGGGGAGGGCGGGCATTGCCCCAACCCAATCCCGCGAGGGTCTCGTGATCATCGTCCGTCAGCCCCGCCTGATCCAGCAGGTCGGGCCGCCGGCCAAGCGTGCGCGCCAGCGCGTCGCGGCGCCTCCACCGGTCGACCGCCCCGTGATCGCCCGAGAGCAGCAGCGCCGGCACCTTCATCCCCCGGAACTCCTCCGGGCGCGTGTAGTAGCTGCAGTCGAGGATCCCGCTCTCGAACGAGTCGCCCATCGCGGAGTCGATGGAGCCCAAGACGCCCGGCACCAACCTGACCATCGCATCGATCAGGACGAGCGCGGCGAGCTCCCCCCCCGACAACACGTAGTCCCCCAGCGAAACCTCACGCGTGACGAACGCGCGAATCCTCTCATCGATTCCCTTGTACCGGCCCGACAGAAGGACCACGTCGCCCGCGCTCTTGATCTGATGGACGAGCGCCTGATCGAGCTTCTTCCCCTGGGGACTGAGCAGGACGGTTTCCCGCCGCTCGCCCACCGGCGGAGGAAGCGAATCAAGAGCGCGCGCCACCGGCTCAACCTTGAGAATCATCCCCGGGCCTCCGCCGTAGGGATAGTCATCGATTGATCGGTGATTGTCCTCCGCAAACTCCCGCAACGCGACGACCCGCACGTTCGCGAGACCCTTCTCGCGCGCCACTCGGATCATCCCCTCATCCAGCGGCCCTTCAAAAATCCGCGGGAACCCGGTCAAGACGTGAATCGTCAGACCGGCGAGTCTTCCCTCCCCAGCCGGGAGCCGCTCACCGCCAGAAGGATCCGCCCCTCCGGGAGGTCCACCTTCGCGACATACTCCCGGGTCGCGGGAACCAGGATCTCTTCCTTCCCTTTCCCCACGCAATAGACGTCGTTGCTCCCTGTCTGCAGAATCGACTCCACGCGCCCCAGACTCAAACCGCCCGCGTCCAGCACCTCCATGCCGACCACTTCGAAGTGGTAGTAGGTGCCCTCGGGAAGGGGAGGAAGCCTATGGGCCTCGATCAACAGGTCCGCGCCCCGCAACCGCTGCGCATCGTCGACCGTGTCGATCCCGTCGAAGGCGACCGCGTAAGCTTGCCCCGACGGTCGCATCTCACGCACCCTCACCTCGCGGGGAGGATCCCCTGCGATCCAGAGTCTCGTCCCCGGCGAGAAACGGCCCGGATCGTCGCCGGTGGCGGCGACCAAGACGTTCCCCTTCAACCCGACCGCTCTTCGTATCTTCCCGACAACGACAAGTCGGGGCTTCCCCGGACCATCGTCCACGCCGCGCGCTACTCCAGGATCTCCAGCACGGCTCGCTTATTCTCTTTCGTGGCCGCTGCGGACACGATCGTACGGATCGCCCGGATCGTCCGGCCATGCTTGCCGATGATCTTGCCCAGATCCCCGTCGCCCACCCTGAGCTCGTAAACCGTGGTCTTCTCGCCTGCGACTTCATGGACGTTCACCTCTTCGGGTCTGTCCACAAGGCGCTTGGCGATGTACTCGATCATTTCCTTCATGTCACCTCCAGCAGCCACAACGACAGCGGCGGCCTGCGTTCTTCACCGCTGCCGACCCCTCCCCCGGGCCGATCCGGCCTCAACCCTCCGCGTGGAGCTTCTCCTGCGCCGGGGGCGGAGTGATCTCCTCGAAGCGCTTGAGAAGCAGGGCAACCGTCTCGGAAAGACGGGCCCCTTTCGACACCCAATCCCGGATGCGCGGCACGTCCAACTGGAGCTCCGCCGGGTCCTTCAGCGGATTGTAGAACCCGACCTTCTCCAGGAAGCGCCCGTCCCGGGCCGACCTCGAGTCCGTTGCTACGACCCGATAGAAGGGCCTGTTCCGTCCCCCCGCTCTTTGCAGGCGTATTGCTACCGCCACGTCAACAACTCCTCCTTCCTACTCGCACGAATCAGGTTCTCCCACGGATCGACCATGGCCTAAACCCGGCCAAGATGGGGCATCCGCAACTTGCGGCCCTTTCCCATCTGCTGCATCACACGCTTCATCGCATCGAAATCCCGCAAGAGGCGGTTCACGTCCTGCACGACGGTGCCGCTGCCCCTCGCGATCCGCTTCCGGCGGCTGCCGTTGATGATCTCGGGGCGTTGCCTCTCGCCCGGAGTCATCGACTGTAGAATAGCCTCCAGCCGGAACATCTCCTTCTCGTCGAACGAGGCCCCCGCGGGCAACATCTTCGAGGCCCCCGGGACCATCCGGAGAATCTCATCGAGAGGTCCCATCTTCCGCACCTGGCGCAGTTGCGCGAGGAAGTCCTCGAGCGTGAACTGCCGCCTCTCAAGCCGGCTCTGCATCTGCTGCGCCTGCTCTGCGTCGATCGTCCCTTGGACGCGCTCGACCAATGTCAGCACGTCCCCCATTCCCAGAATCCGCGACGCGAGCCGGTCGGGATGAAACACCTCGAGCGCCGAAATCTTCTCTCCCGTCCCGATGAACAGGACGGGGATCCCCGTCGCGGCCCGGACGCTCAGAGCGGCCCCGCCCCGCGCGTCGCCATCCATCTTCGTCAGGGCGATCCCGTCGATCGGCAGCTGGGACCGGAATGATTCGGCCACCGGCACCGCATCCTGTCCGGCCATTCCGTCCAGGACGAGGATCGTCTGGTGCGGCCGCACCGCCTCGCGCACGCGCACGAGTTCAGCCATCAGGTCGGCATCAACGTGAAGCCGGCCCGCGGTATCCACGAGCAGATAGTCGGCCGCGGCAGCCTTCGCCGCTTTCCACGCATCCGAGGCCGCCTGGACCGGATCGCGGGTCGCGCGATCGGCATGAACCTTGATCGCGTTCGCGCGTCCGAGGGTCTCGAGCTGATCGATCGCCGCGGGCCGGGCGAGATCGCACGCCGCGAGATAGGGGATCTGCTTGCGTCCCTTGAGATGATGCCCCAGCTTCGCGACAAAAGTCGTCTTGCCGGAACCTTGCAAACCGACGACCAGAATCCTCGTGGGGATCTCGCCGCTCTCGACGATCGGCCGCGCCTGGCCTCCCAGAGTCTCGACGAGCACGTCATGGACGACCCGAATGACCTGCTGGCCCGGACTCAGGCTGCGCAGGACATCCTGCCCGACGGCCCTCTCTTCCACCTTTCGGACCACGTCCTTGGCCACCGTAAAGTGGACATCCGCTTCGAGTAAGGCGCGACGCACCTCGCGGAGCGCCTCACGGATGTTCTCCTCCGTGAGGACTCCGCGCCCCGTGAGGCGGCGGAAGATGTCATCCAAACGCCCTGTCAGCTGTTCGAACATCCGGTGAATGGACCCCCAAAGGCGCAGTTTGGCACGCCGAATTCATCAAGATACCTGAAGGGATGATGAGGGGCAAGGCCCGATCCGGGCGGCTAGATCCTGCGCGGGCGCGCCGTTTCGACCTCCGACTGGAGCGCCCGAAACGTCTCATCTGGCAAAGAGTTGCGGAAAATCGCGTTTCCTGCGACGAGCCAGTCGGCCCCGGCGCTCGCCGCTTCGGCGGCCGTCCCTGGGCGGATTCCGCCGTCCACCTCGACCACGGGCCGGCGAGGGGAGATCGAAGCGAAGGCCGCGGCTTCCTCGATCCGCTCGCGGGATCCCGGCAGGTAGGCTTGCCCGCCGAAGCCGGGCATGACCGTCATGACCAGAATCAGGTCGAAGAGCTCTCCGCGCTTTGCGAGGGTCTCACCGACCCTGCTGTCCGGCCGGATCGCGATCCCAAGTCGCACGCCCAGTCGATCGGCTTCATCGCGGCAGAGAGAGAGGTCGGCTGCGGCCTCCGCGTGGATCGTGATGCTATCGGCCCCAGCCCTCGCGAAGGGCTCGAGAAACGCCGCGGGATTGGCCACCATCAGGTGAGCATCGAGCCAGAGGTCTGTATGCCCGCGGATCGCGGCGACGACAGGCGGGCCGAAGGTGATGTTGGGAACGAAGTGCCCATCCATGACGTCGAGATGGAGGATCTTTGCGCCGGCTGAGGACATTTTCGCGATCTCGGATCCCAGGTTCGCGAAATCCGCGCTCAGGAGCGACGGAAGCACGTGCGTCCCCCGCCTGAGATTCTCCCAGCGGGCGCGGGTGTTCCCTCCGGCCGCGGCTACTCCTCCCGATTCTGCGCTCACGTTCGCTCCATCCGTTCGATCAGTTCAACACCGCGCCCTGGCCGGAGGCAATCGGTTCGCCAGGCGCCGGATTCTGCGCCGAGACGTACCGTCCGATCGAAGCCTCAGAAGACTCGACCGCGATGCCGGCCGCGCGAAGCCGTCCCACCGCATCGGCCATCTCGATCCCCCGAAGGTCGGGCATCAGGTAGAGCGTCTTCTGCTGGCCGCCGGACACAAGAAGGTCGACCGATCCGTCGCGCTGGGGCGCCGCGCCCCGCTGCGGATGCGTACCGATCACCTCTCCCTCGGGTATCGACTCGGAGGGCAGCACGAGAACAGATCCCGGCTGAATCCCTTGCTGGGCCAGGTCGAGGCGCGCGGAGCGAACGGTCTTCCCCACGAGATCGGGGATCTCCCGAACCGGCGATCCCTGGCTGACCAACAGATGAACGAGCCGTCCCCTGCGGACTCGAGATCCCGCCGGAGGATCCTGCGAGATGATGCGGCCGGCAGGCGCCTCCGGATCAGAAACCTCGAGAACCTGCCCTGTCCGGAGGCGCGCCGCGGCGAGGAGGGTCTCACCTTCTTCCTTCGACGCACCGCTGAGATCGGGGACCGACGCGTCCCAGCCCTGGCGAACAACCCGCGGCATCACGATGCGGTCGAAGAGGAGAATCCCGACGAGCAGTCCGATCGCGAGCTGTCCCAGGTCGAAGGCGATCCTCGCGGCGCGCCCCTCGGGGCGGCGAAGCAATCGACTGAAAACCTTCGGGACGGCCCTCAAGTGCGCGCCTCCTTCCGCTCGAAGAGACAAGCATACACCCCGTCGCATCCTGCTTGGCCGGGAAGGATTTGCACCGTTCCTTCCCCGGCTTGGAGGTCCTCGGGAACGGCAATACCAAACGAGAGCGGCCGGAAAGTCCGATGCCGCGCGAGGAACGCCTCGCGAACCTGCTCGGTCTCCTCCGGCTCGGTCGAGCAGACGCTGTAGAGGAGCCACCCGCCGGGGCGCACCAAGCCGGACGCCGCCCCGATCAACCCGACCTGCTGCACGCGGTTGCGCGCGAGGTCCGACTCGTTGACGTTCCAGCGCGCGTCCACCCGGCGGCGCAAGACACCGAGCGCGCTGCATGGCGCGTCGAGAAGGGCTCCGGTGCAAAGACCGGCCCGGAAGGGAGGATGGAATCCCGTGCCGAGGACGATCGGACATCGATCGTTCGTGCGGCCGAGCGTCTCTCGAAGCCGCTGCATCCGTCCGCGCGACCGGTCCATGGCGATCACGCGGGCGCCGCCAAAACGCGCCGCGAGATGCGTCGTCTTCGTGCCGGGCGCGGCGCAGAGATCGAGAATCGATCCGTCGCTGGTATCGGGTGGGAGAAGACCGACGAGGGTTTCGCTCGGATCCTGCACGGTGAAGTGCCCAAGCAGGAATCCGGGATCTTCCAAGGGGCGGTATGCCGGATCCATCCGGTAGGTGCAGGGCACCCAACCTGCTTCACCGGGAGGGGCGGGCGCATCGGGACGGGCGCGAAGCCAGATGTCGGGACGGGCATTATCCCAGCGCAACATCGAAAGCGTCTGCTCCACCCCCCAGCGAGAGATCCACCGCTCCACGAGCCAGCGCGGATGGCTGTGCGCGATCCAGAGCCGCGATTCGTCGCCTCGATCATCGAGATCCAGCCAGCGGGTCCGGCCGTCCTCGGAGAGCCTTCGACAGACCGCATTCACGAGACGGTCGGACCCGGCCGTGGCTAGCCTCTGCGCCATTCGCACCGACTCGTTGACGACGGCGTGGGCGGGAACCGAATCGAGGACGCAGATCTGCGCCGCGGCGAGCCGCAGGATCACCCGAACGGGAGGATCGAGTTTCTCGATTCTGCGATGCAGGAGCGGGATGATCACCGCATCGAGGCGCGCCCGCCATCTGAGGGTTTCCTGGACGAGGGACCAGAGGAAGCGCCGGTCCCGATCCTCGAAGGATGACGCGGCGACCCGGAGCGGGCGATCGATCGATCGCCTGCCGATCTCCGTCTGCAAGAGGATGCCGTAGGCGGCGAGCCGGACCGGGTCGACCGAACGCAGGTCCAACCGCTCGTTCTTCCGCCCCTCGGGAGAACCGGAGGACGGGCTCCTCATCCGAGGCATTCTCCGATCTCGAGGCGCGCACCGCGCCCCCACGAATCGGCGTCCATCTCCTTGCGGCCGGCGGGTTGGACCCGGCACAGCCGGAGCGCCCCCGGAAGAGCGGCGACAATGGGGAACGGGTCCGAAGCGATGAGCGCGCCGGGCGGCGCACCGGAGGGAAGGAGGTCGACAAGCTCGACCCGCAAGAGTTTTAGCGGTTGCCCTCGAAGGCGCGTGGCCGCCCCGGGCCAAGGGGTCATCGCACGCACGAAGCGCTGGCACTGATCGGCCGGGCGCGCCCACGAAATAATCCCGTCCTCCTTGTGCAGAAGGGGGGCGTAGGTCGCCCCCTCGGCGGCTTGCTCGAGATAGACCGCGCCACCCGCGCGAATCAACTCGCAGGCCTCGCGGAGCGCCGCCGCCCCGAGCTGCGCGAGACGATCGGACAGGGTCCCCGCCGTATCGTCGTGAAGGATCTTTTCCGTCCTCTGGAGGAGGACCGGCCCCGTGTCCATTCCGTGATCGAGCCGGAAGATCGTTACCCCGGTCCAGGGATCTCCCTCCAGAATGGCCCGCGCGATCGGCGAAGCACCCCGGTGGCGCGGGAGGAGCGACGCGTGAACGTTCAGGCAGCCGTGGATCGGCAGCGATAGCAACGGAGGCCGCAGGATCCGGCCGAAGGCGCACGTCACGCCGAGATCGACGCCGAGGTCCTTCACCCGGGAGAGAAATCCTTCGTCGCTGAGCCTCTCGGGCTGGAAAAGCGGAAGGCCAGCCTCGCGGGCGCGCAGCGGGATGGGGGCGGGCTCGGGTTTCAGGCCACGCCCCCGGGGCCTGTCGGGCTGGCTCACCACGCCCACGACCGAATCGGGTCCCGTGATGAGGGACTCGAGCGACGGGACGGCGAACTCGGGGGTGCCGAGAAAGAGGATCCGCACTATTTCGTCAGGACCGCCTGGACGGCAGACTTGGCGACCTCGACCTTCACCTCTTCGGCGAGCTTCATGACGATCAGGTCATCCTTCACATCCCACACCGTCCCGTAGAGACCCCCGGACGTGAGGACCCGGTCCCCTTTCTTGAGACCCGAGATCATTTTCTGCGACTCCTTCTGGCGGCGCTGCTGCGGCCTGATCAGAAGGAAGTAGAAAATCAGGACGAACGACCCGAGGACGAAGAGCGTGCTGAAGAGCTGCTGCTGTCCGCCGCCCGCTCCCCGCTGACCCGTCTGCTGCTGCGCCTGCGCGACTCCGATCAGAAAGCGATCCATCATCACTCCTCTCGTGGTTCCGGCTCTTTCGAGCCCTGCGCTGAGCCCCCCCGCAGCTGCGACTGCATGAGGAGCCTGTACTCTGCGAACCTGCCCTCCCGGATGGAACCTCGGATCCCCTCCATCAAACGGAGGTAGGTTCGCACGTTGTGCTGACTGACCAATCGCGGACCCAAGAACTCCCCCACCCGAAAAAGATGCCTGACGTACGCCCGGCTGACCGTGCGGCAGACCCGGCAATCGCAATCCGGATCGAGCGGTCCGGAATCTTCCGCATGCACTCTTGCGGCGATCGAGAACCGGCCGCCAAGCGTGTAGACCGTTCCGTGCCGCGCCCCGCGTGTGGGCAACACGCAATCGAACATGTCGATACCGCGGTGCACCGATTCCAAGATATCCTCAGGCTGTCCGACGCCCATCAGGTAGCGGGGTCTCTCGGGCGGAAGATCGCGGTCCCCCCTCTCCACCATCTCCCAGCGCACGGGCGCCGGCTCGCCAACAGCCAGACCGCCGAGAGCGTACCCGTCGAAACCGATCCGCACAAGGCGCTCGGCACACTCCCGCCGAAGCGTTGGATGGACCCCGCCCTGGACGATCCCGAACTGCGCCCGCCCATCGCGGCCCGATGCGAGAAACCGCCTTCTGGACTGCGCCGCCCACTGCAGCGTCCTCTCCATCTGCCGGCCGGCCTCCTCCTGCGGACAGGGATACGGCGTGCAGATGTCGAAGGCCATGACGATGTCCGAGTCGATCGCCTCCTGAACCTCCATCGAGAGCTCGGGCGTGAAGAGGTGCTCGCTGCCGTCGAGGTGGGAGCGGAAGCGGACCCCTTCGGGGAGCACCTTTCTAAGGTCGGCCAGGCTGAAGACCTGATATCCCCCGCTGTCGGTCAGAATCGCGCCGCCCCAGCTCATGAAGCGGTGGAGGCCCCCGAGGCGGCGAATCCGCTCATGACCGGGGCGGAGGTAGAGGTGGTATGTGTTCGACAGGAGGATCCCGACGCCGATCTCCTCAAGATCCCAGGACGACAGAGTCTTCACCGACGCGCGCGTCCCGACCGGCATGAAGCATGGCGTGTCGATCGAGTGGCCTGCGACTTCCATCCGGCCGAGGCGCGCCGAAGTGCCGGGGTTCGTGGCCAGAAGCACGAATTGCATCAGAAGACCACCATCGCATCGCCGTAGGAATAGAAGCGGTACCCGCGGCGCACCGCCTCCTCGTATCCGGCGAGGATCCTCTCGCGGCCGCCGAAGGCGCAAACAAGGATGAGGAGGCTGCTCCGCGGAAGGTGGAAGTTCGTCATCAAGACATCGACCACCCGGAACTCGAAGGGCGGGACGATCGTGAGATCCGTCCAGCCGGCGGCCGGTGCGTCGGCAGATCCGATTGCGCGGGCCCAGCTTTCCAATGCCCGGACGGTCGTCGTGCCGATCGCCACGACCCGGGCGCCGCGTCGCCGCGTCTCCGCGATTGCGGAGGCTGCCCCCGCCGGGACCTCGTAAAACTCCGCCTCAACATGATGCGCACGGATGTCCTCCACGCGGACCGGCCGGAATGTCCCCGGTCCGACGTGCAGAAGAATCCGGGCAAGCCCGATGCCGCGATCCGCAAGCCGGGCGATCAGGTCCTCGGTGAAGTGGAGTCCCGCTGTCGGGGCGGCGACGGCTCCGGGGACCCGCGCGTAAACGGTCTGGTAGTCGGCCGCGTCCTGCGGGTCGTCGGACCTCCTGATATAGGGGGGCAACGGAACGTGACCACATGCGGCGAGTAGAGGAGCGACCCCTCCCTCGAAGGAGATCTCGGCCATGTCGTCGCGCCGTCCCACGAAACGGCCGATGGTCTCCTGCCCCTTGAAGCGAATCGCATCCCCCTCGCGCAGCTGACGAGCGGGACGAACCCAGGAGGCCCACGTCCCCGGCGCCTTCTCTCGGATCAAGAGGATCTCGATCTCCCGCGCCCCCCGCTCGATCGTTCCGAAGAGCCGCGCCGGGATCACGCGCGTTTCGTTGACCACCACGAGATCTCCCGGGTTCAGGAGATCGGGCAGGTCGCGTACCTCGCGGTCTTGAGACGAAGGCCCCTCCCGATGCAGCACCAGGAGCCTCGCAGCATCCCGGGGCGAAGTCGGCCGCGACGCGATCCTACCCTCGGGCAGGAAGTAATCGAACGACGCGGGGTCGTTGCGGGGATCAGGAGGACAGCACCCGTCCCCCGATCCGCAATCCCGCGGAGGGCGCTCCGACCCTGGATCCCCGCCGGAATGGGGCTTTCGATCGCTCATCGGTGCCTGGAGCGGGTCATCAGGACCGCCAGGGGGCAGCTCGGGGGTTCCGGCGGCCATGCAAGGGGATCGCCGCGGCGAGCTGCGCCATGCGCCGAGCGGAGGCGATTCCCCGAATGACCGCCCGCGGGGTCGGCTCAGAAGAGGTTTCCTTTGATCTCGCCCGGAGGACGATCGGCGCCGATCGCCGCATAGCCGCGGTCGGTCGCCAGCCGCCCATTGCGGGTCCGTTCGAGGAATCCCTGCTGGATGAGAAACGGCTCGTGGACCTCTTCGAGGGTGTCGGGCTCCTCGCCGACGCTCATCGCAAGGGTCGTCAGTCCGACCGGACCGCCGCGAAACTTGCGGATCAGGGTATCCAGGATCTTGCGATCCATCTCGTCGAGGCCGATCTCGTCGATCTCGAGCCGAGAGAGGGTCTCTGCCGCCTCGGCGCGATCGACCGTATCAGTGCCCTTGACCTGCGCGAAGTCGCGCACCCGCCGGAGCAGCCGGTTGGCGATCCTCGGGGTCCCCCGAGACCGGCGGGCGATCTCCGAAATCGCCTCCCCGGTCAGGCGAAACCCGAGAAGACCGGCCGAACGGCCGACGACCTGCTCGATCTCCTGGGGCGCGTAGTAATCGACCCTCCCGAGAAAGCCGAATCGGGCGCGCAGAGGCGACGTGAGCATTCCCGCGCGCGTCGTCGCGCCGATCAGCGTGAACCGTTCCAAATGGAGCCTCACCGTCCGGGCACCGGGGCCCCGGTCGAGCACGATGTCGATCCGGAAGTCCTCCAACGCGGGGTAGAGATACTCCTCGATGACCCGGTGCATGCGATGGATCTCGTCGACGAAGAGGATCCCCCCTTTGGGCAGGGAGGTCAGGATCCCGGCGAGATCTCCGGGACGCTCGAGGGCCGGGCCGCTCGTGCACCGGATTTCGGTCTCCATCTCTCGCGCCAGCAGGAGCGCCAGGGTGGTCTTCCCCAACCCGGGCGGTCCGGTCAGGAGGATGTGATCCAACGGCTCAGCGCGGAGGCGGGACGCCTTGACGAGGATTCCGAGGTTCTCGCGCAGGCGATCTTGCCCCACGAACTCGGCCAACTGCCGCGGGCGCAGGCTGGTCTCGAAGACGATCTCCTGCTCCTGTGGAATGGGGTCCATCAAGGGCGAACGCGACAACGGCGAGCCTCCTCTCGATCCAACCGGGCAGGGCCGAGGCTATCACACGAGGCGCACTGCCTCAATCGACGGGTCCTTTGAGCCGTTGACCCCTCACGATGCGATTCGGGAGAATCGCGGACATGGCGTCCCGCTGGTCGATCCGTTCCCTGGTCCCCACAATCCTGCCCAACCTGAGCGAACTGGGGCCGGCGATGCGGCGCCACCAGCGGGCGTTTCTCGTCGGCTACCTGTGCACCGTCGCAACGAGCGGCTTCAGCCTGGCGATCCCCATGGTCCTTCGCTCGGGGATCCGACACCTCGAATCGGCGGCATCGGGCGGGATGGTCCGGTATGGGCTTTGGATTGCCGGCCTGGCTGCCGCGAGCGGGGTTTTCCTCTATTTCATGCGGCTCATCCTGATCGGCGCGAGCCGGCGGATCGAGTACGAACTCAGAAACGACTTCTTCCGCCACATGCAGAAGCTCCCCCTCTCGTTCTTCAACGCGCAGAGGACCGGGGACCTCATGGCCCGCGCGACGAACGATCTGAACGCGGTTCGCGACGTCGTCGGGCCGGGCGTGATGTACGGCATGAACACGGTGACGGTCGTGGTGGCGAGCGTCGTCCTGATGGTCCGGCTCGATCCCCTTCTGACGGTGGCGGCGCTGCTTCCCCTTCCCCTGCTCGCATTCCTGGTCCGGCGATTCGCAGGAGAGATGCACCGCCGAAGCCGCGCCGTGCAGGACCACTACGGCGTCCTCTCCTCCGCCCTGCAGGAGAACATCGCCGGGATCCGCGTCGTGCAGGCATTCGCCCAGGAGCCGTTCGAGGAAGAGCACTTCGACGGATTGAGCCGCACCTACATGCGCCTGGGATTCCGCCTGATCCGCTACCGAGCCCTCTTTTTCGCGACGATGGGGAGCCTCGTCGGACTGCTGATGCTCATCCTTCTCTGGGCGGGGGGGATGCGCGTGATCAGCGGTGCGATCGGGCTGGGCGAGTTCGTCGCGTTCATGGGATACCTCGGGATGCTCACCTGGCCCTTCATCGCGCTCGGTTGGGTTCTCTCGTTGATTCAGCGAGGCGAGGCGGCGATGGCCCGGATGATCGAGGTACGGCGTCTGCCGCCCGATATCGCCAGTCCCCCGTCCCCCGAGGATGAGCCGGGGATCCGCGGAACGATCCGTTTTCACGAGGTGCGATTCCGGTTCGGCCCGGACGCCCCCGAGGTTCTGCGCGGCATCGACGTGTCGATCGAAGCGGGATCGACCGTGGCGATCGTGGGGCGGACGGGAAGCGGCAAGAGCACACTCGTCTCGTTGATCCCGCGGCTACTCGAAGCGACGGGCGGGGAAGTTCGCCTCGAGGGAATTGACGTGCGACGGCGGAGCCTCGAAGCCGTCCGCGCAGCGATCGGAGCGGTCCCGCAGGAATCGTTTCTCTTCTCCGACACGCTGCGGGCGAACCTCCTGGTCGGCAACCCGGATGCGAGCGAAGAGGATCTCGAGCGCGTCGTCCGACTGGCCCGCCTGGAGAGGGATCTCGAGGATTTCCCGCAGGGATTGGAGACGCGGGTCGGCGAGCGAGGGATCACGGTCTCCGGGGGACAGCGCCAGCGAATCGCGCTGGCGCGCGCCCTCCTGGCCGATCCGCTGATCCTCCTGCTCGATGACGCGTTCTCGAGCGTCGACAAGATCACGGAAGCGGAGCTGCTCACGGGGCTCAGGGACTACAGAAGGGGCCGGACGACGATTCTGATCGCGCACAGGATCTCGACCGTGCGCGACGCCGACCGGATCCTCGTCTTGCAGGACGGCGTCGTCTCGGAAGCGGGGAGCCACGATGAGCTCGTTGCGCGAGGCGGCATCTATGCGGCCATGGAGCGCCGGCAAAGGCTGGCGGAGGAGATCGAGGATGCCCCCGCTGCCTGAGGACGAACCCCTCTATCGAACCCAGATGGACCGGCGGCTCTTCCTGCGCCTGCTGTCCTTGGCCCGCCCGCACCGACTCGTTCTCGGCTCCTCGGTCTTCCTCCTGATCCTGCTGTCGGCCGCAGAGCTCTCGTTTCCTATCCTGATGAAGATCGGAATCGATAGCCACATCCAGAAACATGATCCGGCAGGGCTTCTCCGGATATCGATGATCTACCTGGCTCTCCTGATCGCCGTCTTTGCTTTGCGCTACCTGCAAGCCGTGACGACGCAGGGATTGGGGCAGAAGATCATGTTCGACCTGCGGCGGAAGCTGTTCAAACACGTCCAGGGCCTCTCGATCAGTTACTTCGAGCGCAACCCCGTCGGACGGGTCATGACGCGCCTGACAAGCGACGTCGAGGTCTTGAACGAGCTCTTCACCTCCGGGATCGTCTCGATTTTCGGCGATGTCTTGATGCTCGCCGGGATCGTGACGATGATGCTCCTCCTCGACGTTCGCCTGGCGTTGATCTGCTTCACCGTTCTTCCCCCGCTGATCGCAGCGACCTTCGTGTTCAGATCGCGCGTCCGCTCTGCCTATACGACGATCCGGACCAAGATCGCCGCGATGAACGCCTACCTCCAGGAGCATCTCACGGGGATCGCCGTGGTACAGCTCTTCCGGCGCGAGGAGGCTCGGGCGCTCGAGTTCGGCAAGCTGAACCTCGAATATCAAAACGCGTTTCTCCGCTCCGTCCGCGCCTATGCCGTCTACTTTCCGACGGTGGAGTTCCTGGAGGTCGGCGTGGCGGCCATGATCCTCGCCTACGGAGGAGAACGTGTTCTCTCACAAACGTTGACCCTGGGATCGCTCGTCGCCTTCTTCCAGTACAGCGAGCGGTTCTTCAGGCCGATCCGCGACCTCTCCGAACGCTACAACACCCTGCAGGGGGCCATGGCGAGCAGCGAGCGGATCTTCGAGCTTCTCGACACGGAGCCGGAGATCCACAACTCGCCGCAGGCTGTTCGGCCCGAGCAGACGAGGGGAGAGATCCGCTTTGAGCACGTCCGGTTCGGGTACAAACAGGGTGAGCCGGTTCTTCACGATCTCACTTTCCGGATCGCACCCGGGGAATCGGTCGCGCTCGTCGGCCACACCGGCGCCGGGAAGACCACGATCGCCTCCATCCTCCTCCGCTTCTACGAGATCTGGGGCGGGACGATCCGAATCGACGGCCTCGACATCCGCGACTGGGAGCTCGCCTGCCTGAGGCGGCGGGTGGCGATCTGTCCGCAGGATGTCTATCTTTTCTCCGGCTCCGCGCAACGGAACATCGGCCTTCGCGACCCTGCCATCAGCGGAGAGAGCGTTCGCCGGGCGCTCGATGTGGTCTCGGCCCGCGATTTCGTCGAAGCCCTCCCCCAAGGGTACGAGACGGAGCTGCGGGAACGGGGCAATCTCCTCTCGGTGGGGCAGAAGCAGCTGCTCTCCTTCGCGCGGGCGCTGGCGCACGATCCGAGGGTCTTGATTCTCGACGAGGCGACATCGAGCGTCGACACCCAGACCGAGATCAAGATCCGGAGCGCTCTGCCCGCGCTGATCCGCGGGCGGACGAGCCTCGTGATCGCGCACCGCCTTTCCACGATCCGCCACGTCGACCGCATCCTCGTCCTGCACAAAGGGCGTCTCGTTGAGCAGGGCAAGCATCATGAGCTGCTCGCCTTGGGAGGGATCTACGCAAAGCTCTATCAGCTCGAGTTCAAGCAGCAGGAGGAAGGATTCGCGGTGATCTAGCCCGGTTTGGCTGGATCTGAGAGAGATCCGGCGGCGCGCGCCTGAGGAGGATGGCGAAAACTACGGCCCGGCGCGATTGAGGCCGAGCAAGGCCTCGCGAAGAAGTTGATCGAGGGGCAGCGGGGCCGTCTCTCGATTGCGAAGAACGCGCTGCACGGCCTCCCTGGATTCGGCCGCGGGGTATCCCAGTGCGGTCAGGGCGCGGATTGCGTCGAGCCCCAGCTCCCCGGGCAACCCTGCAGCGCCTCCCACATCGCTAGAGGAAGCCATGAGCGGGAGCTTCCCCTTCAACTCCAGCACGATCCTTCCCGCTAGCTTCTTCCCAACCCCGGAAACCATCACGAGCCGGTCTATCGATCCATGCTCCGCCTCCAGCGCAAGCGCACTCGGCTCCATCGACGAGAGGATCGCGAGCGCGATCCGGGGGCCCACCCCGCTCACGGCGATCAGCGCATCGAAGCAGTCGCGTTCCTCGGTCTCTAGAAAACCGTAGAGCTGCGGATCGCCGTCCCGCACGAGCAGACGGGTCCACAGGATCCCCTGCCGGGCGCCGTCGAGCCTTTCCAGCACGGTCCGGGGAACCGATACGCGAATCCCCAAACCGCCGAGGCCGACGAGGAGGTGGCCGGGTCCGGTCTCGAGGAGCTCGCCCTCAATCCGTTCGATCATGAGATCCCCCTCAAAGGGCGCGCCCGAGCGACCGCAGGGCGCGTCAGGTGGCAGTAGGCGGCGGCCAGGGCGTCCGCCTCGTCCTCCGAAGGCCGTTCGGGCGGACGCAACATGAGGTGAGGCAGCATCCGCGCCACCTGCGCTTTCGAGGCGTTGCCGCTGCCGGTCACGGATCTCTTGATTTCCGCTGGAGAGTATTCATAAACATCAATCCCCGCATCGAGGCAGAGGAGGAGAAGAACCCCGCGAACGTGCCCGAGGACGAGAGCGGATCGAACGCTGCGGGCGACGAAACAGGTCTCGATGGCCGCATCATCGGGCCGATGGTCGCGGATCAGGCGGACGATCCCGTCGCGCAGATCCGGAAGGCGCTCGGCGAACGGCCGATCTTCGTCGAGCCGCAGCGCGCCGCTGGCCAGCCGTGTGATCCCCTCCGCGCCGGCCTCAATCCTCAGCAGACCGAAGCCCGTATTCCGGCTTCCCGGATCCAGTCCCAGGATGGTTCTCCCGATCGTCATCCTCGGACCCGTCCTCCCGCGCCGGCGAGCCGCCGTCGCTCGCCGTCCGACATCCTCGCGAGCTACCCGCGGAGCTTCTCCATCATCTCGTCGGAGATGTCGAAGTTCGCGTAGACCTTCTGGACGTCCTCGTGGTCTTCGAGGAATTCCATCAGACGGAGCAGCTGCTCCCCCTGCTTCTCGTCCTCCACCGCCACGCTCGTCGAGGGCACGCGGGAGAACTCGACGCTCGCGGGCGTGATCCCCGCCGCCTCGATCGCTTTGTGGACGGGATCAAGATCGCTCGGGCTCGTGTAGATCTCATAAACATCCTCGGAGCTGCTGTCGACATCGTCGGCCCCTGCGTCGAGAACGATCTCGAGGAGCCGGTCCTCGGTCACCCCGGCGCTGGGAACCGTGAGGAGCCCCTTAGCATGGAACATCCACGCCACGCACCCCACCTCGCCGAGGTTGCCACCGTACTTCGTCAGGAGGTGGCGGAGCTCGCTCGTCGTGCGGTTCTTGTTGTCGGTCAGAACTTGAACCAGCAGGGCGACTCCACCCGGGCCGTACCCCTCGTAAAAGTGTTCCTCGTAGGTCGTCCCGGGGAGCTCGCCCGTCCCCTTTTTGATCGCCCGATCGATGTTCGCCGCAGGCATGCTCTGCGCCTTGGCGTTCGCGATGGCCGTCCGGAGGCGCGGGTTCCCCTTCGCGTCCCCCCCGCCGTCCCGGGCCGCGATCGTGATCTCCTTGATCAGCTTCGTGAAGAGCTTGCCGCGCTCGGCGTCAGCCTTGCCCTTCTTGCGCTTGATCGTGCTCCACTTGGAGTGGCCGCTCATAGTGTTCCTCCTCCGCCACCCGGGCTGCAGGCCCTAAGCGCTCGCTTCCTGCTGGTCCTTGCGCAGTTGCTCGACGAGCTTCTCTTGGATCTCGCGCGGGACCTCTTCGTAGTGATCGAACTGGAAGGTGAAGCGCCCCCTTCCCTGCGTCATCGAGCGAAGTTTCGTCGAGTACTGATACAGCTCGGCGGCCGGAACGAGGGCGCTCACCTTCTTCCCCTTCCCGACCGATTCCATCCCGAGGATCTTCCCTCGGCGCCCGCTCAGATCGCCCATCACATCGCCCATGTAATCGTCGGGGACGATCACGTCGACGCGGTTGATCGGCTCGAGCAGCATCGGCTGCGATTTCTCGATGCCGTCCTTCAACGCCATCGCTCCGGCGATCTTGAACGCCATCTCGGAGGAATCGACGTCGTGATAGCCACCGTAGTGCAGCCGGACGCGGACGTCGACGAGCTCGTAGCCGGCCAGGACTCCCTCCTGCATCTTCTCTACGACGCCCTTCTCGACCGCCGGGATAAACTTCGAGGGAATCACGCCGCCGACGATCTCATCGAGGAACTCGAATCCGCCCCCGCGAGGGACAGGCTCGACCTTGATCGAGACGTCCGCGAACTGCCCGCGCCCGCCGGTCTGTTTCTTGTGCCGGTAAGAGACATCGGCGCTGCCTCGAATCGTCTCCTTGTAGGGAATTCGGGGCTTGTTCAGAACCGCTTCCACCTGGCCCCGCCGCCGCATCCGATCGAGCAGGACGTCCAGGTGCAGGTCGCCCATGCAGCGGACGATCGTCTGGTGCAGGCTCGAGTCGACCCGGATCTGGAGGGTCGGATCCTCGCCGTGGAGCCGGTTGAGCCAGTTGCCGACCTTGTCCTCTTCGCCCTTCTTGGCGGGAGCGATCGCGAGCTCATGGACGGGCGCCGGAAACTGGATCGGCGTGAGCACGATCTTGTTGTCCTTCGCGCAGAGGCAATCGTTCGTCCCCGTGCTCTTTAGATTTACGGTCGCGCCGATATCCCCGGCGACGATTCGGTCCGCGTCGCTCCGCTCCTTGCCGCAGAAGTTGTACAGCTGGCTCATCCGCTCGGATTGGTCGCGCCGGGAGTTGTACACCTCGACGCCCTTCTCGAGGTGGCCGGAATAGACGCGGATCAGATACACGTCCTGAGGAAGGATCTCGGATGTCGTCTTGAAAACAATCGCGGCCAGCGGGTCGCCCGAACCGCCGCGGATCGGGGTTTCGGTTTCCGCGCCAGGCCGGATGCCGAGCGGACCCGCGACATCCAGGGGAGAGGGGGCGAGGTCGACCAGGGTGTCGAGTAGGGCCGAGACGCCAATGTTCTTCTCGCTGGAAACGGCGAGGATCGGGAAGATCCGGCCTCTCGCAATCCCGAGCCGGAACCCCTGCAAGACCTCCTCGGGGGTCAAATCCCCGCTCTCGAGGTACTTCTCGAGGAGCGCGTCGTCTGCCTCGGCGGCAAGCTCCGTGATCTGATTCTTGGCTCGCGCAATCTGGTCGCTCAGGTCGCCGGGAATCGCGCCGTCCGCGACGGACTTGGAATCGCCGATCGCCGCACGGCCGGTCAGCACGCCGGCCACGCCAGTCAGGTCGGGGCCGGCGCCGATCGGTAGGAAGAGCGGAACGGCCCGGTCGGTCAACTTGCCGATTCCCTCGACGACCTTCGCAAATGCGGCCTGTTCCTTGTCCATCATCGTGACGACGAAGAAGGCGGGCATCCCCCTCTCGGCGACGAGGTCGAAGTGCTTCTCCGTGTCGCTCTCAATGCCCGAAACGCCATTGACGGCGATGAGCGCCGCATCGGCGGCATGCAACCCGGCGTAGACCTCTCCGACGAAGTCCCCGTAGCCCGGACAATCGAGAAGGTTGATCTTGCTGCCCTTGTACTCGAACTGCGCCCGCGACAGGTAAACGCTGATGTGTCGCTTCACTTCGTCGGCCGTGCTCGCGAGGACCGACGTCCCATCCTGGACCTTCCCGAGCCGGTTCGTCGCCCCGGCCGTGAACAGCATTCCCTCCCCGAGGGATGTCTTACCGGAGCCCCCATGCCCGACCATCGCGACGTTGCGAATCGCCACCGTGTCGAAGATCTTCACCGCTCAATACCCCCATCCGCCATGATTCTCACACGCAACGGGAACCAGAGAGGACCATGGCAGCCGCATCCCCACGACTCCCGACCCATTTGGAGAGAATAGCCGAAGGGACTCTAACACCCTCACGAGCAGCGGGCAAGCGCGCGCACCGCGCGATCATGCAGGGGAACGCCGGAGCGAGCCGCGCCATGCGCCGAGCGGCGGCGATCCCCGAATGAGTCGCTCAGGCGCGCGACCGGCAGCTCCCACGATGCCCAGCCCGGCGGCGTATTGCCCCCCGCTCCGCGCAATCGCACGCAGGGGGATTGACGCCAGCAGACAAAAGAAAAGGGGTCCCCGGATGCATGATGCATTCAGGAACCCCTATCTTCGAGATTA
>CAZNRY010000047.1:0-22900 GCA_964575675.1 uncultured bacterium | reverse complement strand
TCACCGGGGTCACCTACGTGACCGACAAGACGCACTACCACTTCCTCGACGACGACCGCCGCTCGCTCCAGGAGACCCTCGAGGGCAAGCCCCCCGGCTCTTCGACGTCTACCGCATCGACGTGAACTCGGGCGAGATGAAGATGATCGGCCAGAATCCGGGGAACATCGACTCGTGGCTCACGGACAACGCGGGGAACCTGCGCGCCGCGACGACGACGGACGGCGTCAACACGAGCCTCCTCTACCGCAAGAGCGAGTCCGACTCCTTCCGGACGATCGTCACGACGAGCTTCAAGGAGCAGATCGCGCCGCTTTACTTCACCTTCGATGACGCTTACCTCTATGTCTCGAGCAACATCGGTCGCGACAAGGCCGCGATCTTCAAGTACGACGCCGAGAAGGCCGAGTTCCTCGATCTGATCTACGAGAACCCCGATGTCGATGTCGAGCGGCTGCTCCGCTCCAAGCTCCGGAAGGTGATCACCGGGGTCACCTACGTGACCGACAAGACGCACTACCACTTCCTCGACGACGAACGCCGCTCGCTCCAGGAGACCCTCGAGGGCAAGCTCCCCGGCTACGAGGTCGCGGTCGCCGGCATGAGCAAGGACGAGACGAAGGCGCTCGTCGTGACCTACAGCGACAAGAGCCAAGGGACCTACTATTTCCACGACCGGAAGACGGGAGAGCTCTCCAAGCTGATCGCGACGAGCCCATGGCTCCGCGAGGAGCAGATGGCCGACATGAAGCCGGTTGAATACACCTCCCGCGACGGCATGACGATCCACGGCTATCTCACCCTGCCGAATGGCCTGGAGCCGAAGAACCTCCCCGTCGTCGTGAATCCCCACGGCGGGCCCTGGCATCGCGATCGATGGGGGTTCAACCCCGAGGTCCAGTTCCTCGCCAACCGCGGATACGCAGTTCTTCAGATGAACTTCCGCGGCTCGACGGGCTACGGCAAAGCGTTCTGGCAGTCCTCCTTCAAGGAGTGGGGCAGAGCGATGCAGGACGACATCACCGACGGGGCCCGCTGGCTGATCACAGAGGGGATCGCAGACCCGAAGAGGATCGCGATCTACGGCGGATCCTACGGCGGCTACGCGACGCTCGCCGGGCTCGCATTCACCCCGGATCTCTACGCATGCGGCGTCGACTATGTCGGGGTATCCAACATGTTTACCTTCCTGAACTCCTTCCCGCCCTATTGGGAGCTGGGCCGGAAGATGATCTACGAGATGGTCGGCGACCCGGAGAAGGACAAAGAGCTCCTGACGGCCGTCTCCCCATTCTTCCACGTCGATCAGATCACCGCTCCCCTGCTCGTCGCGCAAGGAGCGAACGATCCCCGCGTCAACAAGGCCGAGTCGGACCAGATCGTGAGCGCCCTGAAGGCCCGGGGAATCGACGTCCCCTACATCGTGAAGGAGAATGAAGGACACGGCTTCGCGAACGAGGAGAATCGATTCGATTTCTATCGCGCGATGGAGCAATTCCTCGGAACGCACCTCGGCGGCCGGGTCGAGCCGGTCGCGAAGTAGAAGGAGGGTACAATGACGCAGCGCAAGGTCGGCGTGGTCTTGAGCGGTTGCGGCGTTCAGGATGGCAGCGAGATCCATGAGGCCGTATGCACCCTCCTGGAGCTCGCCCGCAATGATGCGGAAGCCGTCTGCATCGCCCCGGACCTTCCCCAGCACGACGTCGTGGACCACGCGAAGGGCGTCGTCGCCCCCGAAAAGCGGAACATGTTGACTGAGGCCGCGCGGATCGCCCGCGGGAAGATTCGGGACATCCGCGAGATCAAGGCGTCCGACCTGGACGCGGTGATCCTTCCGGGCGGATTCGGGGCGGCGAAGAACCTGTGCGACTTCGCCTCCGCGGGGACCGAGTGCAGCGTGAACCCCGATCTCGAGAGGCTTCTCATCGAGATGCACGCTTCGGGTAAGCCGATCGGGGCGATCTGTATCGCCCCGACGATCCTCGCGCGCGTGTTCGGGAGGAAGGGGATCCCGGTTCAGCTCACGATCGGGACCGATCCGGACACGTCGGCGAAGATCCGGGCGATGGGCGCGGAGCCGGTGGATCGTCAGGTTCGCGAAATCTGCGTCGACCGATCGAACCGCATCGTCTCGACCCCGGCCTACATGCTCGCCGGCCGCATCGACGAAGCGGCGGACGGGATCGCCCTTCTCGTGCGGGAGGTCGTGAAGCTGACGCTGTAGGGCCCAACGCAGCGGTCCGGGCTCCTGCGGTTCGCATCGCGGAGCGCGGAAACGGCGCGCGGGGGCCCGTCCCGGGGCTGCCTGGGGCCGGAAGGGACCGGAATGCCGATTGACCGCAAGCAAGCCGCCGCCGTCCTCGAGGAGATCGCGCGACTCCTCGAGCTCAAGGGCGAGAATCCATTCAAGTGCCGCGCATTCGAGACCGCGGCGCGGGCGATCGAGCGCGCGGACCATGATCCGGCAGACCTCGTCGCCTCGGGATCGCTGACCTCGATCCGCGGCATCGGCGCCTCGACCGCCGAGCAGATCATCTCCCTCGTCCGCGAGGGGCGCTCTCCTCTCCTCGAGGAGCTTCGGGCAGCCCTTCCCGATGGGCTCCGGCGGATGATGGCGATACCCGGACTCGGTCCGAAGCGGCTGCGCGTGATCCATGAGTCGCTCGGCATCGCGTCGATCGCGGAGCTGGAATACGCCATCAACGAGAACCGCCTGCGCGATCTCTCCGGCTTCGGGCAGAAGTCGCAGGAGGCCCTGCGGCGCGCGGTCGAGTCGTTCCGCGACGGCGAGGGACGCTACCTTCTGCCGGCGGCGTGGGAGGCGGCGGCGGCATTCATGGCCCAGAACACAGGGGCGGGATCGCGACTCGAGATCGCGGGAGAGCTCCGTCGCCAGATGGAGACCCTGGCGGAAGTCCTTTTCGTCATGGAATCGGCGGACGGCGCGGAGTGCGCCGAGTCGGTCGAGATGAGCCAGCACGGGATCCCGGTCCGGGTCCTGCGGCGTTCGATCCAGAGCTTCGAGGGCTGCTGGCTCTGGGAGAGTTGCAGCCTCGAACACAGGAGTTCGCTCGAGAGG
Source organism: uncultured bacterium (assembly GCA_964575675.1). Lineage (GTDB taxonomy): Bacteria > Eisenbacteria > RBG-16-71-46 > CAIMUX01 > VGJL01 > CAZNRY01. The sequence continues at coordinate 19,821 of CAZNRY010000047.1, read as the reverse complement.
AGGGCGGCCGAACGGGGGCTCGCGTTCACCGAGGCGGGGCTCTGCCGCGGCGGCGAGATCCTACCACTGGCTGAGGATGGGATCTACCGGATGCTCGGCCTGGAGCCGGTCCATCCGCTCCTTCGAGAAGGGCCGGCCGAGTTGGCGCCGCGGCCTCATGCCCTGGCGGGTCCGGAGGCGATCCGCGGAATCTTCCACGTCCACACGACCGATAGCGACGGCGGCGCCTCGCTCCCGCAAATGGTCGCGGAGGCTGAACGGATGGGGTACGCGTGGGTCGGGATCTCGGACCACTCGAAGGCGGCGTTCTATGCGAACGGCCTCACGGCCGAACGCCTGCGCGCCCAGCGGCGCGCGATCGACGAGACGCAGGCGCTCCATCCGCGGATTCGGATTCTGCACGGCATCGAATCGGACATCCTTGGGGACGGTTCGCTCGATTACGACGACGAGATCCTCCGCGGGCTCGACTTCGTCGTCGCCTCGATCCACAGTCGGATGCGCATGGATCGCGCCGCGATGACGGACCGGATCGAGCGGGCGCTCCGGCATCCGGCGACGACCCATTGGGGACACCCGACCGGCCGCCTCCTCCTCGGAAGGGATCCCTACGACTGCGACGTCGAGCACCTTCTCCGCGTCTGCGCGGAGACGGGGGTCTCGGTCGAGTTCAACGCAAACCCGCAGCGCCTCGATCTGGACTGGCGCTGGATCCCCAGGGCGCTGAAGCTCGGGGTCAAGGTGTCGGTCAACCCAGATGCCCATTCCCCCGCCGGGCTCGCCGATGCGCGGCTCACGATCGGGACTGCGGCCAAGGGCGGACTCTCGGCGGGCGACGTCCTGAACAGCTTGAGTGCCGATTGCATCGGCCTGTGGCTCGAGGAGAGAAAGAAGAGATGGGAGAGCGCAGGGGCGTGAGTCCGAGAAAGGCGGCGGGCGGGGAATCCCCGGCCGGTGAGGCGAGGGCGAAGAAGAGACATCTCGAGATGACGAAGCTCGAGGCCTGGATCAGCGACGGCCTGTCCCGCGACTACCCCGATGCCGATTGTTCGCTCGACTACGGCGATCCCCTTCAGCTCTACGTCGCGACCGTCCTCAGCGCCCAATGCACCGATACGCGCGTAAACCAGGTGACCCCCGCGCTCTTTCGCGAGTGCCGCTTTCCAGAGGACTATCTCGCCCTCGGCCAGGCCAGTCTCGAGGAGCGAATCCGGAGCACGGGATTCTTTCGCAACAAGGCGAAGAGCATCATCGGAGCGTGCGCCGCTTTGGTTGAAGGGTTCGGGGGCAAGATTCCTTCCACGATGGAGGACCTCCTCACCCTCCCCGGGGTCGGGAGGAAGACGGCCAACGTGATCCTCGGCAATGCGTTCGGCAAGACGGAGGGGATCGTCGTCGACACGCACGTCGCGCGGATCACGCAGCGGCTCGGCCTGACCGCGCACGTGGACCCGGTCAAGATCGAGCAAGACATGATGGGCCTATTCCCGGAGAGGGAGTGGACCGTCCTCGCCCACCGGCTGATCCTTCACGGCCGGAGCGTTTGTACGGCCCGCTCGCCGCGATGCGCCGGCTGTTCGCTCGCGGAGAGATGCCCTGCCGCTACGCCCGCAGCCCGTCCGGCACCGAGGCGCCGAACGCGTCGCGGATGACCGGCAGGACGGCATTGACCGCGCTCGCGCCGAAGGAGGACATGAACGCGCCCGCCCCGAGCGCGACGAAGATCCACAGGCGGCGGCTCCGATCGGCGGAGCGATCCTCCGAAGCGGCGCTCACTCGTCGAGCTTCGCCTTATCCTTCTTGAACCCCGCGGGGACCTCGAACTTTTCGGCGGGGATCGACCCCTTCTCGACGCGGACCAGTTCGGAGCGCCAGAGTTCCTTGCCGGAGTTGTCCCGCTGGATCGAGAGGACGGGGAACCCGGGAACCTGGTCCTTGCCGGGGTTCTCGTAGTCTTTGATCAGATCCTTGAACTGGTCGATCCCCGGGAGCATCGCTTTCATGAACTCCCCGAAATCCTTCCACACCGAGAGGTCTTTCGGGTCGAGATGAATCGCCTTCGGATCGGCGGCCCAGACTTCCGTGGACGATCCGTCGCTGATCGAGACCGTGTAACCGGCGCACGCGAAACCATTGATCGTCTTCGTTTGCCCCATTGCCTTGACGGTCCGTTCCTTGGGCGCCATCCCGGCCATTTGCCCCTTCATCATCTTCTCCATCATCGCGCGCTGCGCCGGCGGCGCGTTCTTGAGCGCCTCCTGTAGCTGCGCCATCGCATCACCCAGCTTGGCGCCCATCGCCTTCGCGTCCGCTTCGGTCAGCTCCGTGTACTTCTTCTCCTCGTCGTCGACCATCCAGAGGAGCTTCTGGTCGCCGCGGAAGATCATCTTCCCGGCATCCGTCGCGGTCTGGAACGCGTGCGGGGCGACGTAGAGAGTCTGTGGCTCGGCGTTGTGCTTCATCTCGATCGTGACGTCGGCGCGCGCGGGGACGGCCCCGGCCAGAAGCATCGCGGCGAGCACCAGGGAGAACGCGATCCGTTTCATCGAAACTCTCCTCCTTGCAGCAGGACCAAAGCACGGGCCGGGATGGGCGGGACCCGACTTGGCCCCGCCCGGTTTCGCCCGATCCTGAGTCTAGCGGGCAGGGGTCAGGTAGATCGTGATACCCAATCGGGTCATCAGGCCGCTCCAGTCGAGATCGTCTTGCGACGAGATGCCCCCGACCTCGACATCCTTCGCGACGGCGAGGCGGTAGCCGAGGGCCCCGTCCACCTGGATCGCCGGCGTCGCCGGGATACGGCAGAGGACCAGCCCGTGCAGGCCGAAACCGTTGCCCGTCACATTCTCGCTGATGGTCTCCCCAAGATAGCTGCCCTCGCTCCCCGCCGCGGAAATGTAGTAGCCGACCCCGCCCCCGAATCCGATCCCGATCGGGCCGGACATCGGCAGGAAGTACTCGCCCGTCGCGGTGATCGCGTTGGCTGGGACCTTGATTTTCGCGCTCGCGCCGGCGACGCTAACCTCGGTGCTGCCGAAAAGCCTCTCGAAGCCTGCGGAAATCGAGATGCTCTCGTTTACCATGAAACGGACCCCACCGCCGAAATCCAACCCGCCGTTGATCTCGTCCATCATGAGACCCGTTCCGGCAAGCTCGGCATTCACGAGCTCGATCTCATCATTGACATCCGACATCGCATACGTTCCGTAGCCGCCGTGGACGAAAAGGCCGACCCTCGGGCCCGAGGTCCCCGCCGCCCCGCAGAGGGCCGGCGCGACGAGCGCACCGATGAAAAGAATCGCCGCAGCACAACAAACCGCCTTCATGCTCTCCTCCTTGCAGTCGGGCGGGCTTTCTCATCCCGCCGTGTCATTCTCCCGCTACCCATGACCGGGTGATCGCGCAGGATCGTATGCCCATCGTCGCGCCAAGGAAACGGAAAAGCACCGCGGAATCGATTGCGGCAGTCCGCAGCCTGATCGAGGGCGGCCGTTGCGCGCCTGATGCCGCGGCGCCATGCGAAACGCCGGCGGGGAGACCCTCGCCGGCGGCGCCGGGGGAATCAGAGTCCCCCACAAGGCATGGAAGCCGATGCTAGACGGCGATCAGGGCCTCGAGCTCGGGGAACTCCTCCTTCAGGATCCGCTCGACCCCGTAGTGGAGGGTCATCATCGCGCTCGGGCAGCCGCCGCATGCGCCGAGGAGCTTCACGTAGACCTTGTTCTCCTTGACCTCGACCAACTCGATGTTCCCGCCGTCCATCATGAGCCCGGGGCGGATCCTCTTGTCGAAAAGGCTCTCGACCTTGTCGCGTTCCAACATGCCGCTCGCTCCTTCCCGGGACCCTCCGTATCGCGCCACGCGGCCGGACGCCCCGCAGAACCAGCCCCAAAGCTAGCGGCAGTGAGCGCGGGTTGTCAAGGCGGGCAGGGCGCGCTCGGCTTCATCCAGGCACGAGACCCGCGGTGCTATCAGGCCTCGCCCGCATTTCGCCGGGCGATCTCGACATTGCGGCTGAAGCCGTCGTACCGGGCGCGCTTGACCGCGCTGTCGCGAAAGCGCCTCGAGAACTCCTCTTGCGTGAGTCCGCTCCACTCCTCGAGCGGCCGGCCGACGTTCTCCCCTCGGGGTGCGAAGCGCGCGTCGGGCGGCGGAACGGCCGGCGACTCGAGCCCGGGGCGTGATTCCCGGTTCCAGGGACAGACTTCTTGGCATAGATCGCAGCCGAAGATCCAGTTGTCCATCCTCCCCGCGATCGATCGATCGATTTCTCCGCGGTGCTCGATGTTCCAGTACGAGAGGCAGAGGCGGGCATCGAGGACGTAGGGCTCGACGATCGCTTCCGTAGGGCAGATCTCGATGCATCGTGTGCAGCTCCCGCATCGATCCTCCGCCGTTTCGCTCGGCGGCAGCGGGAGGGTCGTGAAGATCTCGCCGAGGAAGAACCAGCTCCCCCGCTTCTCGTCGATCAGGTTCGTGTGCTTGCCGATCCACCCAAGGCCCGACCGCGCGGCGAAGGCCTTCTCGAGAACGGGAGAGGTGTCCACGGCGACCCGCGTTCGCGCCTCGGGCCATGCCTCGCGAATCCGCAAGGCGAGCGCCTCGCACTTCTCCTTCAGGACGACGTGATAGTCGTCGCCCCACGCATAGCGGGAGATCCGGCCCAGGGTAGGGTCATTCGCGGCCGGATCCTCCACTCCTCCGTAATCGAGCGCGAGGCAGAGAACGCTCGCGCAACCCTCCAGGATCCGCGCGGGGTCCGAGCGCGCTTCGGCGTCGCGAGCGAGGTAGTTCATCGAAGCCTGATAGCCGCGGAACAACCACTCGAGGAGAAAGCCGGCTCGCGGCGGCCTGGTCGCGGGTGCGACGCCCAGGGCAGAGACGCCGATCTCGGTCCCCCAAGCGAAGATTCGCTCGCGCGCCTCCCCCGCCTCCGCGCCGGTCAATCGATCTCCCGCGACAGGACGATCAACCGCTCCATGAGGCGCTCCGTCAGGACCCCGGCCCCGGAGGGCCCAAGCAGGTGGCAGCCCCAGCGGGCCGCGTTCACGGCGACGATGGGCCCGGGATCGCCGGCCGCGAGCGACCGCGCCGCCCCCGCCGCGATCCAGCGAAAGAGGGGATCGACGTCGGGCAGGATCTGCGCCCAGCGCCGTGCCTCCCGCGCGCCGTCTCCTCCCCCGCCAGCCCCCGCGTCGAGGATCCTCCATCCGATCTCGATCGGCGGCACCGGAAGCTTCTCGTCGTGGCGCCGCCGAGCGTGAACATCGACGCTTTGCTCGGCGCAATCCATCGCCGCCTCGTCGCCGTCGAAGAGCCGCTCGGCGATCCAGGAGCGCACACCCCAGCGGACCGCCTTCGGCCTCATCTGCGCGTAGCGCTCCGCCTGGAAAGCATGGGCGAGGTAGAGCCAGTACCTCTCGGGGACCGCCTGCTCGATGCTCACGATGAAGCCCCCGCGGCAGGGGGTCTGCGGCGGCTTCTCGGTGATTGCGGGTGCCGGCTCGACGGGGTCCATGCTCAGGGCCTCCACGAGCCGGTAGAGGATGCCCCGGCCGGCGTCCCAGTCCGCCCCGTGAAGCGCCTTCACGACGGCATCGGCGTGGATGAGGAGGTGCCCATCAGGGGTCCGCTCGGGGGCGACCATCTCCAGAACAACCTCGAGCAGGTACTCCCGCGTCTGGATCACGCGGAGCAGCCGCCCGAGCGTCGTGCAGGTCGTCTCGATCGATCCCTCGAGCAGGGCGTCCTCAAGAGATGAGACCGGGACGACCTCGACCGGCGGGTTGCCGGGAGCGGCATCGAAAAGGCCGACGCGGGGAGGCGAGGCAGGCAATCCGATCAGATACCGCGCCGCCGCGGCGAGGAGCTCCAGCGGAGAATCATCCCCGAAAGTGGGCACGAGGTCGCCCACGGCATCGAGGACCACGGTCGGATGGGCGCAATCGGGCGCGGCCTGCAGAAGACCGGTGAACCGCCGCATCCCCCATAGGACATGCTTGACCCCCTCCCCTTGTTCCAGCGCCCGCTCCATGCTTCGGGCGAGCCCATCGAAGTCCTTCTCCTCGAGCTGGCGGAAGATGAGATCGGGCAGGAGCGGTCGGATTTCCATCTTCGACGATTCCCTTCCTGCATCCATTGGCACTGCACGGGCGCCGCGCGTCCCCGATCTTAAGAGACTTTGCCCTCGTGGTCAGCTGCAAGAACTCCATGTTGGGCGAATCGTCCACTGGCTCGTGGCAACTGAAGGAAGGCCATTCGGTCCCGCGAGACCTGCCCAGCGCCCGTACACGAAGGCCGCCCGGAATTGCCCCCGAGCGGCCCTCACAGAAGCGTCTCCGAAACGGAAAAGTCTACGACACCGCCTTGCGCCGCCGTGCAGCGGCAAGGCCCAGAAGACCCCCGCCAAGCAGGATCAGACTCGCCGGCTCAGGCACCGGATCCACGGTCCCTTCCTCGATGCTCGCGTACCCGGTCAGCGAAGCGATGTCCCCGCCACCGCTGAGCATGAATGCCGTGGCCGCCGAGAGCGTGGTCCACGGCCCGGGCCCAGGCCCTGCCATGGGACCAGCGGCAAACGCGCCATAGGTGTACAGCGAGCCGGCGGTCCCCGAACCGAACAGGGCGCCGGGCCCGACATCAACCCCCATGCTCGTGGCCACAGGCCCAACCGACGACGACTGGAGGAACGAACCGGCCGACGGGGTGATCGAGACGCCGTCCCCCGTAAAATCCGTCAACCCCCCTGAAATCGATGCCGTGACGACATTCGGAGCCCCCACGGGAACGATTGGAGTCATGAAGAGGAAGGAGAATGTGCTCGGAGCGCCGAAATCGGTCACGGCAAGGCCGTACGCGATCGAGGGATCGGGATCCAGCAGCACGTTGTTCAGCCGCAAACTGAACTCGTTCGTCGAGTAAGAGTACTCATCGACTCGGTATCGACCCATCTCGTCCTGATAAAACGGGATCTCGAGAAGATCCCGCGTGTCGCCGTCGGCCCAGAAAGCGATGTAAGGGGTGACCGTCGCGGCGGCCGCCGCATTCATCCCCAAGGCTCCGAGGACGATCATCGTTGCAAGAAAGCTCTTCATCTGTTCTCCTTCTCCTGAGATCAGCATCATGTTTTCGTGACCGGCCAGCGTACTCGGTGCGACCGCCCGTGGTCAATAGATCTCCTGACCTGCTCCCATCCCCCGTGACGCCCAGAGGCGCCTTCCAAGTCGCAAGCAGATCCCGAACGGGCTTCCGGATCACCCCTCTCCCCGCCTACAATGGGGAGGGCTCCCTGCATCCCTTCGCCCCGCGGCGAGGGACGGGCATCGCGGGAAAGGAGACATCTTGAAATCGAACCAGGAACGGACCGCCCCTCACCTTCTGCTCGTCCCGATCCTCATCCTCGGCCTCGCCGCGGCCCTGATCACGCCGTCGACGGGCGGCGTCGCGCTCGCGGCGGGCGGTTCAGGGCAGCCGCAAAGCGACCAGGCTTCGGTGAAGGCCGAGGCAGGCGCTCCCGCGCCCTCCGCCGCGCAGACCGCCACGATCAAGGCGCCCGATTTCACCGTGAAGGATCTGAAGGGCAAGACGATCCATCTCGCCGAGCTTCTTGCGAAGGGTCCCGTCTACCTCAACTTCTGGACGACCTGGTGCAGCCCCTGCAAACGCGAGATGCCCGAGCTCGATCGGATCCACAAGACATACCGCGCCCAAGGCTTCGCCGTCGTTGCGATCGCGCAGGACGACACGCGCACCGTCGGCAAGGTGAAGCCCTACATCGACAGCAGCAAGTTCGAGTTCCTGGCGGCGACCGATCCATCCAAGTCGGCCGGCAACGCCTACAATGTCCGGGCATACCCGACGTCGTTTCTGATCAAGCAGGACGGAACCGTCGCCTACTTCGCGCAGGGCTACCTGCCGGGCGACGAGAAGAAGATCGAGAGCCTGGTCCGCGAGCTCTTGGGAATGGAGACGGGGGAACCGGCTCCCGGCGCGGCGAAGTGAAACGTCGACCCGCCGGTCTCATCGTGCTGACCATCCTCTCGATTGCGCTGTCGTGCGTCCCGGCCGCGCATGCCGCCGACGCGAGGATCCGCGGGGCGAACCAACTACAGGCTTACTACGACACGAATCTGAACGAGAGCCTGCTCGACGACCGCTTCGACCTGGACCTGGGGTACGACCGGTTCTCCGCGGGGATCGTCTTCCTCTCGCACACGCCCTCCGGCCCCGGCATCGATCCCAACAAGTACGGCGCCCGGCAGGAGGGGATCCGCAAGCGATGGATCACCGCGACCTACGGGCCCTTCGAGGCGCGCCTCGGCGACAGCTACGCGACCTTCGGGACGGGACTCATCATCAACATCTACGAGGACAAGACGGTCAATTTCGACAATGTGATCGACGGGGCGCGGCTTCAGGCCGTGAGCAACGGCTTCACGATCGAAGGGATCGCGGGAACGAACAGTTACGGCGATCCGGCGACCTCCGTGCAGGCTCTCTCGGCACGCCGCTCGTTCGCCAGCGGCTGGACGATCGGGCTGAACGGGGCGCTGATCGATTCCCTCGAATCCGAGGTCTCCCCCGGGAGCGGTAAGGGCCGCGACGGGCTCGGCGGGATCGAGGCGCGCGGCAGCCTTCCGGGCGGCATCGACTTTGCCGGCGAGTACGCGATCCAGCACTACAACCCGCAACGCCCCGGCAGGCGCGCGCCGGCCGACGGGCACGGCGGCTACATGGCTCTGAACGCGAGCGCGGGGCGCCTGGCGCTGCTTCTCGAGGGGAAGGACCTGCTGCGCTTCAAGCACGCCTACTCAATTCCCCCGACCGCCGTACGGCAGCATGCGACGACGCTCCTGAACCGCGGCTCGCACGTGCCGAACATCCGGCTCAATGACGAACGAGGCCTGCAGGCCGAGGCGACGTATGCGATCTCGCCCCTCGTCACGCTCACGGGGAACTGGAGTCGATCCGAGGCGCGCCACGCGGCGCTCTCCGCGTGGGAGACCTACGGCGAGTTGCAGGGAGACCTCATCGGGTCCCACTGGATCCTGCGCGCGGGCGAGAGCGAGGACACGGTCCCGGAGGGAACCGACCGGGTCTTCTTCGAGAGAGTCACCTACGGCGGCGACTGGATGAAAGAGCTCGGTCCCTGGTCCGCCGAGATCGCCTACGAAACGCAGGGGGTCCAATCCCTGGACCTCGCGCGGGCTTCTTACGTCCGCGCCGTCGAATACCGCGACCACGCGGCCACGATGACGCTGACCCGCTCGCCGCGCCAGAGCTGGTCGGTCACGACGGAGTGGACGAACGATCCCCTCCGCACGCGCGATTCCTGGGTATGGGCGGAGTGGACGATACGCCTCGGGCTCGCGGGCCAGATTACGATGGGCGGCGGCAAACTCCGCGGCGGACAGGTTTGCTCGGGCGGCGTCTGCAAGATCGTCGATCCATTCGAAGGAGGTCGCGTTGAGCTGCTCACGAACTTCTAGGCCGGCCGCACCCCGGCGGGGTAGGACGATCCTTCCCGCCGCGTTCGTCCTGATCCTCCTCGGACATCTCTCCGGCTGCAGGGAAAGCCTCCCCGAACCGACCGAGGCGCAGGTGAAGATCCGTTTCTTGTCGGCCGAATCGGGCCTCGCCGAGGGTGCGCAGGTTTACATCGACGGGAACTTGATCCGCGGCTCCCTGTCGGAGGAGACGATCGACACCCTTCTCGCCGCCGGGGAGCACACGATCGTCTTCCGCAAGACCTGCGTCGCCGTGGAGCCATCCGACACGCTGGCGATCCGGGTCGACGCGGGAAGCGCTCAACAGGTCGATTTCCATCTCGCTCCGGCATCGAACGTCCTCGTCGTGGATTCCGACATCGCCGGATTGGCGATCAGCTTGAACGGGGTCCCAACGGGGCGGACTACCCCGTCATCCTTCGTCTGCATGGAGCCGGGGCGCTACGAGGTCCGCCTCGCCGGCGCGGCCATCAATAGGCTTGGGTTCGACCTCGTCTCGGGCGACACCCTGCAAACGGTTGATGTCCCCGAGCAAGGGAGGGTCGACGCAGACTTCGCATTCACCTATACCCCCCGCGGGCAAACGCGCGGGGTCTTGCTCGAGATCTTCACGGCCACCCTCTGTCCGAACTGCCCGAAGGCGGACGCGGCGGCCGATCGAATCGAGATGGACCCTTTCTTCGACGATGCGGCGCTCGCCTGCGTGCAGGTTCACCTCACCTGGATGGGATCGGACCCCTTCTACACGGATGAGATCGGCGAGCGGGTCGCCTTCTACGGAAACGATCAGAGCGCGCCGTACGTCTTCTTCAACGGCAAGGACAAGATGGAGGGAAGCAGCAATCCCCAGCTCGAGGAGGCATATCGCGGCAAGATCCTCCAGACATACGGCGCCGATGCGGAGGTGGGTCTCTACTGGACCAACGTCCGGTTGGAGGGCTCTCAGCTCGCCGGCGATCTCAGGTTCGTCGCGATCGACGACCTGGCGCGCTTTCAGCAGCTCCGACTCACGGCATTCGTCGCCAAGGACAGCCTGATCGCCCCGCTGAACCCGTACGATGTCCCGCAGTTCAACGGGGTCATCCGCGACTACACCGTGCCGACCGTCCTGGATGCTTACAGGTCAAGCGGCGCCTTCCTCGATCAGGCTGTCCAGTTCGACCTCGCGGAAGACGATGCGGATTGGCCTTCCCCTACGCTGCGCATGGTCGCGTTCGTCCAGGACGCCTCGACGCGCGAGATCATTCAGTGCCGGGAGGTTCGGGTCGCCGTTCCGTAGGTGCCTTGCGGACGGTCACACATCGTGAGCGAGTGGCCGGGTGGCCATTTGGGTGATCGCCTCAGCCCGGTGCATGCAACGCTCGCTTAGCCGGTTGAGCGGGATGTGCGGAGTGAGCGCACGCAGGCAATCTGCTAGAAGTGCAGCTTGAGGTTCGCTTCGACCGAGTAGGCGTCCCCTGTGGGGAACGCGAAGAGGATCCCTTCCTGGCTGAGACTTTCCCAACGATTGTAGAGGTAACGCGTGCGCATCCCGCCGTCGATGTGTCCGGTGATCGGGGCCTCGAATCCGAATCCGAGCACGATCGCCCATCCGTTCAGCCGGTCGCTCGCGAGCCTGCGGATCTTCGTCCCGGAAACGAAGACCTTCCCCGTGTCCGCATAGGTGAAGCTGAAGGCCGACCTGCCCACGCCGATGGAGAAGTATGGCGTGACCTCTTCGATCGGCTCGAGCCGGAAGAAGACATTTCCGAGAAGAGCGGAGAAGCTCGCCTTGTCGAGATCCCCGGTCACTTCCGTGTGCCGCGCAGGCTGGTTGTAACCCGGCGCGTACTCTCCCCCGACCGCAAGGAGGCGCGTGAGGCCGAGTCCGGCTTCCAGGCTCCCTCCGCCCCCCCCCTGGTAGGGATCGCCGATCCCCCTCGTCCTGCCGCCCTCCACGTCCAGCCATCCGGCATTGCCGCGCAGGAATATCTCCGCGCCGGCCGGGACGGGGCCTAGCAGGATCAAGATCAGCGGCATTGCCGTCCGAGAAAGCGATCTCATGGACGCATCCATCCTCACCCGACGACCAGGTTGATCAATCGATCGGGAACGAAAAAGACCTTCCGCAATGTCTTGCCCCCGATGTTCGCCGCGACTTTCCCGCTCCCGTTCGCGGCGGCCTGCACGATTTCCTGACTGCTCCCCCGCGGGACCTGCACCGTGTCGCGGAGCTTGCCGTTCACCTGAACCGCGATCTCGACCGTCTCGGCGACCGTGAGGGCGGGATCGAACGCGGGCCACCCTGCATCGAAGATGCTCGGCCGCTTGCCCAGCTCCTCCCAGAGTTCCTCTGCAAGGTGCGGCGCGTAGGGGGCAAGCAGGCGCACGAATGCCTCCGCACTGAAGGAATCGGCAACCGGGGCCTCCCGCAGTACATTCAAGAGCTCCATCATCGCGGCGATCGCGGTGTTGTACTGGAGGCCCTCGGTGTCCCGGGTGACCTTCTCGATCGTCTGATGCAGCTTGATGTTAGCCGGACGCGGCAGCTCCCCCCCGGGCAGACGCGGGCGCTCCTCGACGATCCAGCGCCATACGCGGTCGAGGAAGCGCCGAAGCCCGACGATCCCCTGATCCCGGTAGTCGCCCCCCTCCTCGTAAGGCCCGAGGAACATCAGATACATCCGGAAGGTGTCGGCCCCGTGCTCGGAGACGTACCTGTCGGGGATCACAACATTGCCGCGCGACTTCGACATCTTGGCGCCGTCGCGGATGATGAGCCCGTGGGCGCGGAACCTCACGAAGGGCTCGCTGAACTCCGTGAGCCCCATGTCGTGGAACGCCATGCACAGAAACCGCGTGTACATCAGGTGGAGCACGGCGTGCTCGTTGCCGCCGATGTAGAGGTTCACCGGAAGCCACTTGCGCGTCAGCTCAGGGTCCCACGCCACGTCGTCGCGATCGGCGCTCGGATACCGGAGGAAATACCAGGCCGAATCGAGGAAGTTGTCCGATACGTCCGTCTCACGCCGGGCCTTCCCGCCGCAGCGCGGACATGCCGTGTGATAGAACGATTCCACCTTCGCCAGAGGCGCCACGCCGGTCGAGTCGGGCCTGAAGTCGTCGATCTCGGGCAGCACGACCGGCAGGTCGGTTTCCGGCACCGGGACGATCCCGCAGGAATCGCAGTAGATGATCGGAATCGGCGGCCCCCAATAGCGCTGCCGGCTGATGCACCAATCACGGAGGCGGTAGTTCACCTTCGCCTGGGCGACTCCCTGCGCGGCCAGGTGTTCGGTGATCTTCCGGATCGCCTGCGTCGAGGCGATGCCGTCGAAGGGACCGCTGTTCCGCATGATCCCTTCCCCGTGGTACGCCTCATTCGCAGGCAAGTCCCCCGTCTCGGGAAAGATGACCGGCACGATCGGCAGGGCGAACCGCGTCGCGAACTCGTAGTCGCGCTGGTCGTGCGCCGGGACGGCCATGATCGCCCCGGTCCCATATCCCATGAGGATGTAATCCGAGATCCAGATCGGGATCGGGCGATCGGTGGCAGGATTGACGGCGTTCGTGCCGAGGAAGACCCCCGTCTTCTCGCGCCCCTGGTCGAGCCGTTCGATCTCGGCCTTCGCTCGGCTCGCCTTGCGGTAGCCGGCGACTTGGGCGCGGACCGAGGACGCCGTGAGCGCGTCCACGAGCGGGTGCTCGGGCGCGAGGACCATGTAGGTGGCCCCATACAGGGTGTCCGGGCGCGTCGTGAAGACGCGGATCTTCTCCCCGCTTCCCTCGATCGCGAAGTCGATCTCGGCCCCTTCGCTCCGCCCGATCCAGTGAATCTGCGCGCGCCGGGTCGTCTCCGACCAGTCGATCGTCGCGAGGTTGTCGAGGAGTTGCTGCGCGTAGGCCGTGATTCGGAAGAACCACTGCTCGGTGTCGCGCTTCTCGACGGGCGTCTCGTGATGGCGCTCGCACATCCCGGCGATCACCTGCTCGTCGGCTAGGACCGTCTTGCACTCGGGGCACCAGTTGACGGGCGCCTTCGCGCGGTAGGCTAGCCCGCGCTCGTACAACTTCAGGAAGATCCACTGCGTCCACCGGTAGTACCGAGGGTCGGTCGTGAGCGCCTCGTGCGTCCAGTCGACCATGAACCCCATCCGCCGCAGCTGCCGGCGGAAGTTCGCGATGTTCGAGGGAACGAGCTTAGCTGGATGCGTGCCGATCTTCAGGGCGTAGTTCTCGCTGTGGATCCCGAACGCATCGAAGCCGAGCGGTTCGAAGACCGTATGCCCGCGCATCCGGTAGTAGCGCCCCTGGATGTCGGAACCGGTGAAGGCGAAGACGTTTCCGACGTGGAGCCCCTCCGCAGACGGATAGGGGAACATCATCAGGTTGTAGAACGGCCGCTTGCCGCGCTGGAGATCCGGCACGTTCGTGCCGCCCTTCTCCCAGCGCTCCTGCCAGCAGGCCTCGACCGATTGCGGGTCGTAGGCGCGGTCATTCATCGCGGGTGGGCTCCTTTCGGGGACGAATGGGGGAAGGATAGGCGAGATGGAGCGTCCACGCAACGAGGCGGAAGACATATGAGGCGGAAGATCGGAGGGCCGGCGGCTCGTTCGCTCGGTTCGCTACGCGGGACGTCAGGACGCGGCAGCGGCACCCGATCCCGACCTACGTTCTGCGCTGCGGATCGGCCTCCCACCAGGTCAGAAGTCCGCCCTCGAAGGGGTTCTCGACGTTCAGGCGGGGAGCGGGACGAACGCGAATGGAGAAACCCCTGAGGCCGGTGCGGCTGCACGGAACGGCCCCCTGATAGATCACCGCCCCATCGCGATGCTCGTCCGGAGCAAGGGACACGCTCTCGGTATCGTGAAGATCGCCGCCGCCGTCCACGTCGCCGTGGACCGCTTCGACGACAACCTCCTCGGGCGCGAGCCCGTCGAGGCGAACGAGGACGCGAACCGGCATCTCATCCCCCACGGGGCGGTCCCCGTCTCCCGTCACGACCTGCTCGATTTGAACCCGCGGCCAGGCATCGGCCATCCTCCGCCGCCAGGAGGCGAGCTCCCGGGCGCCCGAATGGATGTCGTGCGCGACGAAGCGGGAACGGACGTGGGCGGGCAGGTAGAAGCGCCGCGAGTATTCCTCGACCATGCGGTTCGTGTTGAATACCGGACAGTGCGCGCGCATCGAGGCCTTGATCCGCTCGATCCACCCCCGCGGCAGGCTGTCCGCCCCGCGGCGGTAGTAGAGGGGAACGACCTCCTGCTCGAGCAGATCATAGAGTGCCTCGCTCTCGACCTGGTCCTGCACCTCGGGATCGCCGTACTCTTCCCCGCTGCCGATCGCCCAGCCGGTGTCGGGCGTGTAGGCCTCCGCCCACCATCCATCGAGCACGCTCAGGTGCAGTCCCCCGCTAACCACGGCCTTCATCCCGCTCGTGCCGCTCGCTTCCAGCGGCCTGCGCGGCGTGTTGAGCCAGATGTCCGCCCCCTGGACGAGCTGGCGCGCGACCTCGATGTCGTAGTCTTCGAGAAACACGATCCTTCGTCTGAAGCGCGTTTCTGCGGCGAGGTGGACGATCTCCCGCATGACGTGCTTCCCGGGATGGTCCGCCGGATGCGCCTTTCCCGCGAAGACGATCTGCACGGGACGATCCGGATCGTTCAGGAGGCGGGCAAGCCGGTCGGGATCCCGAAGGAGAAGACTGGCCCGCTTGTAAACGGCGAACCTGCGCGCGAAGCCGATCGTCAGCGCGTCGGGGTCGAGCGCTTCCTCGGCCGTGCGGACGACGGCGAGCGGCATCCCCCGGCGCTGGAACTGCTCGTGGAGTCGCTTGCGCGCGAAGGAAACCAGCGACTCGCGCAGCCGCTCGCGCGCCCGCCAGAGTTCGCCGTCGGGAATCCTCTCGACCCTCTGCCAGACCTGGCGATCGACGGGGTCCTCCTGCCAGCGGGGACCGAGATAGCGCGAGTAGAGGCGGGCCACCTCCCGCGAGTACCACGAGGGGATGTGGATGCCATTCGTGACGTGGCCGATCGGGATCTCGTCTACCGGGACGTGCGGGTGAAGCGACGTCCAGATCTTCCGGGTGACCGATCCGTGGAGCTCGCTCACCGCGTTCGATTGCGAGGCGATGCGCAGTGCGAGAACCGTCATGCAGAACGGCTCGTTCGAATCCTCCGGGCGGGCCCGACCGAGCTTCATCAGATCCTCGAGCGGGATCGAGAGACGCGCGCACAGTTGGCCGAAATGCTCGCGCATCAGATCGAGGGGGAAGACATCGTGCCCGGCCGGCACCGAGGTGTGGGTCGTGAACACCGAGCTCGCCCGGACTTCCTCGAGCGCCTCCGCAAGCGACAACCCGTCCCGCTCGATAGCCTGCCGGACCCGCTCGATCGCCAGGAACGCCGAGTGCCCTTCGTTCAGATGGTAGACGGTCGGGGCGAATCCCATCGCCTGGAGGGCGCGCACCCCTCCCATGCCGAGGAGGATCTCCTGGCGGATCCGGTGGCGAAGATCGCCCCCGTAGAGCTCATCCGTGAGGGCCCGGTCCTCGACCGTGTTTTCCGGCAGGTCACTGTCGAGGAGGAGCAACGAGACGCGCCCCACCTGGGCGCGCCAGATCTGCGCTGCGACCTCGCGGCCCGCGATCTCGACCGAGATCCGCCGAGGCAGGCCATCGGCCGTCTCGACGTGGAGCGGAAGGCGCTCGAAGTCGTAGGCGGGATGAAGCTCCTGCTGCCACCCGTCTCGATTCAGGTATTGCCGGAAGTAGCCGCGGCGATAGAGAAGGCCGACGCCCACGAGGGGAAGGCCCAGATCGCTCGCGCTCTTCAGATGATCCCCCGCCAAAACGCCCAACCCGCCCGAGTAGATCGGAAGCGACTCGTGCAGGCCGAACTCGGCGCTGAAGTAGGCGATCTGAAGCCCCGTCGCCTCGCCGTGGGCCCGCTCGAACCACGATTTTCGAACCAGGTACGCGTTCAACTCGCCGACCGTCCGGTCCAGGTTCGCGAGGAATGCCTCGTCATTCGCGAGCGCTTCGAGACGTTCCTGGGGAAGGCTGCCGAGCAGATCGACCGGGTTGTGGTGGTTCTTCTCCCAGAGATCCGGTTCCATCCTGCGGAACAGGTCGGCCGCATCGGGATTCCACGTCCACCACAGATTTCGCGCGAGGATCGACAGCGGGAGCAATCGATCGGGCAGGTTGGGAACCACCCGGAAAGTCCGGACCGTTGGCATACACTCCTCCGTTATGACCGACCGCCCGGCCGGCGCGCCCTCAGCTATAGATCGGACGATCGAACTCGCAACTATACCATGGCCATGGATCCTTGCAGCCCCGCCCGAGGGCGGGCAGAATCGCTCCGTGCGCGCACGAAGTCTCCATTCATGGGATCTGCAGCCCCGAGAGGCCGCCGCCGTCCAGGAGCGGTTGCGAGAACGCGTCCGGGAAGAGGCACTGGATTGGGACGGACTACGGCGTGTCGCAGGCTGCGACATCGCAAGCGACGGCGAGACCCTGATCGCTGCGGTGGTCGTCCTGGACGCCAAGACAATGGAGATCGTCGAGACGGCCGAGGCGCGGTACCCCGCGAGCTTCCCTTATGTTCCGGGCCTCCTCTCTTTCCGGGAGATCCCCGTGCTCCTCGCCGCGTTCGAGAAAATCCGCCGCCGACCCGACGCGCTCCTCTGTGACGGCCAGGGGCGGGCCCACCCCAGACGGTTCGGTCTCGCCTGCCACCTTGGCCTCGTGCTCGACCTACCCAGCGTCGGGGTCGCGAAGAGCCGCCTGATCGGCGAAGCGGAAATGCCGGCTCTACGGCGCGGCTCCGCCACGCCGATCCGCCACCAGGGCGAGCTGATCGGCCGGCTTCTTCGTTCGCGCGACGGCGTGAGGCCGCTATACGTCTCGGTCGGGCACCGGATCACACTGGACGACGCGGTCCGCCTCGTCCTGGCAATGGGGGGAGGGTTCCGGCTCCCCGAGCCGACCCGCCTTGCCGATCAGCGCGTGCGGATCCTCAATCGGCAGGCCCGATCGTGATCGGAACCGGCCCTCCCACGCGACCGGATCTGGCAGATGAACCCCCGGCTCAAGCCAGGCTAGACGAGTTTGACTTCGGCTGAGAAACGAGCCCGCGCGCCGCGAGGTCCGGCGCCCCGGGGAGAATAGCCGGGCCGAGTGGATGCGCGAGGCGAGCTTCTCAAGTCTGCTCAAACCAGGCTAGAATCGAACCCACGATGGACGAGCGGTTGAAGGACATCAGGGAGCGCCTCCCCCAGGGAGCGCTCCGCGTCGCCGAACGCCTCCGGAAGGCGGACGGACGAGCCTGCCTCGTGGGCGGGTCGATCCGCGACCTCATGCTGGGCGCCGCGGTCAAAGACTGGGACTTCGCGACCGACCTTCCCCCCGAGCGGGTCCGCTCCCTCTTCCCGCATGCAGTCGACGTTGGGATCCGCTTCGGGACCATTCTCGTCATCGAAGCGGACGGTTCTTACGAGGTCACGACCTTTCGCCGCGACGGCGTCTACAGCGATGCGCGCCATCCCGACTCCGTCGCCTTCACCTCGTCGCTCGAGGAGGATCTCGCCCGCCGCGATTTCACCGTGAACGCGATGGCCTACGACCTGAAGGAGGATCGTCTCGTCGATCCCCATTCAGGACGGAGCGACCTGACCCACAGGCTGATCCGCTCCGTCGGTCTCCCCGAGGAGCGGTTCAGGGAGGATGCGTTGCGCTTGCTCCGCTGCATCCGCATCGCGGGCCAGCTCGGCTTCGAGATCGAGGAGGAGACGTTCCGCGCGCTCGTCCGCTGCGCTGGACTTCTCGGGGCGATCGCGCGGGAACGGATCCGGGAAGAGTTCGATCGCATTCTCGCTCAGGACCGTCCCTCGCTCGCGATCGATCGCCTCTTCGAGACCGGGCTTCTTGAGGGATTCATGCCGGAGCTCGCCGCCTGCTACGGGGTCAGCCAGAATCGCTACCACGCCTTCGACGTCTTCTATCACTCCCTCTGCGCGGTCGACCAGGCGCCGGCCGGCAATCGAACCGTGCGCCTCGCGGCCCTTCTTCATGATCTGGGGAAGGTCGACACGAAGCGCGAGGAGGAGGATGGAGGACGGGCCACCTTCTACAATCACCAGGCATACAGCGCGCGCAAGGCCGATGCGATCTTGCGCCGCCTGCGGTATCCGAACGATGAGCGCGAGCGGGTCGTCCACTTGATCCAGCAGCACATGTTCCACTACGAGCGCGGCTGGACGGACGCCGCGGTTCGACGGTTCGTCCGCGCGGTCGGCCCCGAGCTTCTCGATGATCTCTTCGCCACGCGCGCCGCCGACACGCTCGGAAACGGCCTGCGCCGGCATGCGGTGAGCGCGGAGTTGAAGGAACTGCAATCCCGGATTGCGGAGATCCGCAAGCGCGCGGAGGCGCTCTCGGTCCGCGATCTCAAGGTGGACGGCAGCGAGCTGATACGGGAGCTCGGGATCGAGGAGGGACCGGTGATCGGCCGCCTGCTCGACGCACTCCTGGACGAAGTGCTCGAGGACCCGGCGCGCAACGAGCGAGCGGCGCTCCTTGCACGGGCGGCGGAGATCCGTCCCTCGATCGAGGCCGCGACTCCCCCGCGCAGAAAGAGGAGGATTCCCTGATGCCCTCCTGTTGGTCCTGCCGCGGCGAGCTTGCCTACCGACCGTTCGCTACGGTTCCCCGCGAATCGGAGTGCCCCGCCTGCAGCCGCGATCTCCACTGCTGCCGCAACTGCCGGCACTACGACCCCGGCGTCAACAACAAGTGCCGCGAGCCGAACGCCGAGTGGACTCCGGAGCGCGAGAGGGCGAACTTCTGCGACTTCTTCCAGATCGCAGATTCTCCGCGCGGAGCCGCCGCTACTGATCGCGCGATCGACGCCCGCAAGAAGCTCGACGATCTATTCAGGAAGCTCGAGTAGGGGCGACAAGATAGAGTAGCCGGCCTGCGCGCGCTGCCGGCTACGCGCGTGCGGCCATTCGGGGGCCGCCTACGGTCGGCGCCTGGCGCGCTCGCTTGGCGCATCCCACCCCGTGCACGTGGGCGATCATTCGGAGGCTGCCCGCGGGTCGTTCGCCATGTCCCTTCGCGCGACTGCTCCGGCGGGCGACTGCCACGGTCGTCGCGCCGTTCTTGCCCCGCCTGCGCTCTGGCGTCGCGCTACGAGACATGGCTGCACGCCCGCGGGCTTCCGGATCCCGGTCGCACTCGCTTGGCGCATCCTCCCTGTATGGCCGGCTTGGACCCGCGGGAGCGCCTGCTTGCGCATGCATGGCCGCCGTACCCCGTGGACATGCCTGC
>CAZNRY010000046.1:0-23005 GCA_964575675.1 uncultured bacterium | reverse complement strand
TGATCCTCGCCCTGCTCGGCGTCGGCCTCACGGTGCTCACCGGCGACTCCGTCTTCGACGCGCTGGGCACCATCTGCATCGGCGTGCTGCTCGGCATCATCGCGGTCATCCTGATCATCGAGATGAAGAGCCTGCTGATCGGCGAGGGTGCGTCGGGCCCGGTGCTGTCCCGGATCACCGAGGGACTGACCGGCGGTGACGTGAAGCGCGTCATCCACATCCGTACCCAGTACATCGGGCCGGAGGAGCTGCTGGTGGCCGCGAAGATCGCGCTGACGCCGGGTCTCGCGGTGGAGGCCGTCGCCCGCGCCATCGACGAGGCCGAGGGCCGGGTGCGGGCCGCGGTCCCGGACGCGCGGCTGATCTACCTCGAACCGGATCTGGACCGGTCGCCGACAGGCACGCCCACCGACACGGTGCCCTCGACCTGATCTACCCCCGAGGTGGCTGGACCCCCCGGTGCGCGGCGTACAAATTGTTGTAGTCGTCCTTGATGGCCGGGTCGATGACCTTCCACTCGGGTTGGATGTACTCGAACCCGACTGCTTGAGGCTCGCCGGTTTTTGGATCCAGCATCACCGCCGCCTGGGCGATCAGCGAGACCGTCCCGAAGTAGTTCCAGATGTCGCAACGCGGGTCGACTGCGATCGTCGCGCCCTCCTTGCCCGTCTGGATGGCCAGCTTCGCGAGGCGGGTCGTGTTGGCCCCAACCGGGGATTGGACCAGGAGGGAATCGCCGTCGCGGGTGAAGGAAATCACCCGCTGGTAGAGGTCGTTTCCGGCTTCGGCGAAGGGCCAACGGACCAGCTCCCGCCACGGGGAGAGCGCGGAATCCCGCACCCGGATCACGGTATCGCCGGTCTTCGCGTCCATGGCGGTCGCAGCCCGGATCACGAGAGCGCGATCGGCGGTCCAGGCGATGACGTCGCCGGGATTCTGCGTATCGAGACGGACGGACCCGCTCTTCAGATCAACGCGGTGCATGTCGAACACGTGAGGATCGCGCCGGTTGAGCCCCACCAGCGCCTCGCGCGGCCGGTCGGGATTCGTGATCAGCTCCTGGGCGCGAACGCCGGGGAAGGGCGTGAGATCGCGGACGGCTCCGGTCGCGACCTCTATCGAGTAGAGGCGGGTGTTCTCGTCGCCACCGCGGTCCTGGAAGAAGAGGATCTGTTTGCCGTCCGGCACCCACTCGAATGAAGGGATGCTCCGTTTCAGGTGCGTCAGCATCGTGTCGTCGTCGGCGCCGAGCGTCCGCACCCATATGTTGACGACGCCGTCCGGGGACTTACCGAGATAGGCGAGGCGCGTTCCGTCCGGCGAGATCTGGGGAAGATCTCTTTCCGGGTCTCCGAAGAAGATATCCCGCGGGATCAAGGGCGGCGGCTCTGCGCCCGCCGGCGGGGAGCCCGCGCCCGACAACACGAGGGCCGCTGCGGCAAGAAGGAGCGCGAGCCGCGGGGGGATCGCCCATCGACGGGCCGGCGGGATCGTGGGGTTCATGTATTCTCCTCGAGCGTGTCGCCCGGTTGGCCGGAGTCGCCGGTGGGTTGCCTAGAGAATCGCCTTGCCCGATGATCGTGACAGGCCCGAAGCACGGCAATCAAGCCACAATGGATCGTGAGGTGAAAATGGAGCAGAAGGGCGGATCGAATCGGAGGACGAAAATCGTCGCGACTTACGGTCCCGCACTCGAGGCCGATGGCCGGCTCCGGCGCGTGATCGAGTGTGGTGCAGATGTCATCCGCCTCAACTTCTCCCATGGGGACCATGCGCAATACCTGTCGGCGATTCAGCGAATCCGGGCGGAATCGGAGCGTCTGGGGCGGGTGGTTGCGATACTCCAAGACCTCCGCGGGCCGAAGATCCGCGTGGGGAATCTGGGCGCAGGCGCCATCACACTGACCCCCGGGGACGCCGTCCTCCTCGCTTCGGGGGAATCGTCCAGCGATCCGAGAACGATCCCGGTCGATGGCTACCCGGCCTTCCGCGAGGATGTTCGCCCGGGGGAATCGATTCTCCTGAACGACGGCGCGATCCGCCTTCGTGCAGCGGAAGTCCTGCCATCGGGCGTCCGCTGTGATGTGTTGGTGGGCGGTCCTCTGACTTCCAACAAAGGGATCAACCTTCCCGAAACGAAGCTCCGGGCCCTGGACACGATCACGGCGAAGGATGAGGCCGATCTTGCATTTGGGATCGAGCATGGGGTCGACTGGATCGCCCTTTCGTTCGTCCGATGCGCTGCGGACGTGAGACTCTTGCGGGCGAAGATCACCGCGCGCGGAGCGGACACGCCGATCATTGCGAAGGTCGAAAAGCGCGAGGCCCTCCGGGACCTCGATGCGATCGTCGCTGCCGCGGACGGGATCATGGTCGCCCGTGGCGATCTGGGGGTCGAGACCGCACTCGAGGAGGTGGCCCTGCGGCAGAAGGAGATCATCCGCGAGTGCAACAGGCAGGGCAAGCCCGTCATCACGGCGACCCAGATGCTCGAGTCGATGATCACGAATCCGGTCCCGACGCGGGCCGAGGTCTCGGACGTTTCCAATGCAATCATCGACGGGAGCGATGCGGTCATGCTGAGCGGTGAGACAGCGGTTGGAGCGTATCCGGTTGAGACGATCTCGTTCATGGCCCGTATCGCGGAGCGAACCGAGTTGATGCTGGATGCCGGGAGATCTCTCGCCCGCCGGCCATTCCTCGATTCGGTGCCGGATGTAGTGGCTCACGCGGCCTGCCAGACCGCGCACGAAATGAAGGCCGACGCGCTCGTCTGCCTCACTCGGTCGGGTCTCACGGCGCGGCTCGTCTCGCGCTACCGTCCCCAATGTCCCGTTCTTGCCGTCAGTCCCGACCCGCGGATCCTCCGGCGGCTTGCCCTGGTGTGGGGTGTGCAGCCGGTGCTCGGGAAGCCGGAAGGGAAGCAGGGACGGCTCTTTGATGCGGCGCTCCAGCTTGTTGTGGCGTCCGGTCTCCTCCGGGTCGGGCAGAAGGTGGTCATCACGGGCGGCGTGAGCGAGGGCGTTCTGCGCGGGCAGACGAATGTGGTCCGCACCGAAATCCTCTAGGGGGCTGTCCCCGAAAGGCGTCCGAGATCCGGAATCGTAACTGTCGCATGGGCAAGAAGAAGCGTCATATACTGTGTGCGCGGGCGTTGGGTTCTAGAAAGTCATTGGGTTATGACCAGGAGGGAACGAATCGATGGAGCGCAATGTCGGTGGCGCGGACAAGGTGATTCGGATCGTCATCGGGTTGGCGATCATCGTCGTAGGAGTCGTTGCGAAGAGCTGGTGGGGATTGATCGGTCTGCTGCCCCTTGCGACCGGCCTTGTCGGCCGGTGCTGCCTTTATCCCCTCCTCAAGATCTCAACATGCAAGATGAAGGCGCCGACGCAACCGTAGCTGCAGCGCCGGTCACCCTTCATTCCCGCTCCGGCGAGAGGTCCTGATCAACCCCTTGCCAGGTTCTCCGCCGCGAAGTCCCAGTTCAGAAGGTTGTCGATGACGGCGGCGAGGCAGTCCTTCCGGAGGTTCTGGTAGTCGAGATAGTAGGCATGCTCCCAGACGTCGATCGTGAGCAACGGCGTCAACCCGCCTCGCGGACCTCGATCTCCCTGCGCGCCGGCATCTCGGGCGTCTCCGCCGGGTAGCCGAGCGGGGTTACCGTCGCGACGTAGTGCTCGCGGGGAACGCCGAGGATCTCCTTGACCGGATCCTGATTCATCCCGCCGATCCAGCAGGTCCCGAGTCCGTGCGCCCAGGAAGCGAGCAGAAAATGATATGCCGCGATGCAGCCGTCTTCCGCATCGCGCGGGGTGCGAGCCGGGTCGGTGCAGATCGCGACGGCCATTGGCGCCCGCGCGATCGGTGCGCTCGAGTCGCCGCGGACGGCGGCGAGCCGATCGAGTCGTTTGGCGTCGTGGATCGTCAGGAAGTACCAGGGCTGCGTATTCCTCGCCGACGGCGCACTAGCGCAATCCGTGATGATCCGGCGAAGCATCTCATCGGGAACGGGTCGTGAATCGTAGCGGCGCACACTGCGGCGCGAGAGAAGAAGCTGCTCGCCGTCGAGGTGGGGAGCGACCGGATGCTCGAAGCTCTGGAACTCGAGGGCCCGCCCTTCCGGATCGCGCGCGAAGAAGTGGTAGATGTCATAGGTTTCATTCCGCCTGGGCGGGCCCGTCGCGAGATCGCTCAGGTCCGTGTGCATCGCGTCGACCTCGTCGCGGCTCTCGTAGAAGAATGTGATCAGGCCCGCCGCATCTGCCTGCGGCTGCCGGTGGAGACCGAGCAGGAGGTTGCCGAGTTTCAGGATCGTCACGTCCTGTTGGCGGAGCCACACACTCATCCCGATGCGGGCGGTGTAGAACGCGGTGATCGAATCGAGCGTCGCCGTCTTGAAGAAGATGATCCCTGACATGCGTTCCCCTCTCCCGAATCGCGTCGTGTTCTCTGGCATCTCTGAGCGGGTTCTGGACTATCAGCACCGGATTCTACCATGCGGTCGGGGGGGGGGCGCGTGGCTCAGGCGAGGACGCGAGCTTCGCCCGTCCGATGCTCGGGCGGCCGCGGCTAGCCAGACAGGCCGGTGCCCAGTACGATCGACCGAGCGTCGGACGGATCATCGCGCGCCACAAAGGAGTTCCGTTTGCGGAGACAATCCACGATCGCCGGCCTCATGCTCGCCGCACTATTTGCGCCCGCCGCGTCTCCGGCGGCCACGATCAGCGGTTTCGTCCGCGGGGCGCAAGATGGGGAGGCGCTTTCCTACGCCAACATCTCCCTGAAAGGCACGGCGTACGGGGCCGTTACCAATCAAAAGGGCTACTACGTGGTCGCCCGCCTGCCGGCCGGATCGTACGACGTCCAGTTCAGCTATATCGGCTACGCGACGGAATCCCGCGCAATCTCCCTCACGCAGGACCAGGATCTGACCCTGACGATCGAGATGGAGCTTCAGGCGGTCCAGCTCGAAGCGGTCGAGGTCAGGGCGAGCCACGAGGGTCTGGCGATCGAGCCGAGCAAGCTGACCATGCATACGCGCGAACTTCAGACGGTCCCGCTCGTCATCGAGGGAGATCTCCTGCGCGCCGTTCAGACGATGCCCGGTGTGGCCGCACTCTCCGATTTCTCGGCGGGGCTCTATGTCCGCGGCGGAAGTCCCGATCAGAACCTCATCCTGCTCGACGACATCGACGTTTACAACCCGAGCCATCTCTTTGGGTTCTTCAGCACCTTCAACGTCGACGCGGTCAAGACGGTCGATCTACAGAAGTCGGGCTTCCCAGCCCGATACGGGGGCCGCCTTTCGTCGTTGCTCGATGTCCACAATCGCGACGGGAACCGGAAGGAGTTTGAGGGGGTTGTCCGCTCGAGCATCATCGCGTCGAGCGCGACGATCGAGGGCCCCTGGCCGCGCGGGTCGTGGATGCTCTCGGGCCGGCATACCTACATCGAGCCGCTCGCGAGCGCGATGAAGTTTGACTTGCCGTACAAGTTCTATGACGTGCACGGGAAGTTCAACTACGATTCTGGCTCGAGCGACCGCGCCTCCGTGAGCTACTACACCGGCAAGGATCGCCTCGACTGGCAGAAGCAGGGTCTCGACGTGCTCCTCGACTGGGGGAACGACACCTGGAGCGCCCAGTGGACCCACCTCTTCAACACGCGCACCTTCTCGCACTTCGTCCTGGGCCACAGCACCTTCGATTCCCAAGCGGACTTCACGTTCCAGGATTTCGCCTTCCGCATGAAGAACCGGATCGACGATCTCTCTTTCAAGGGCGATCTTTCGTACTCTCCATCCACGGAGCACCTGATCGACTTCGGCGCGGAGTCGAAGATCCTGGAATTCAGCTTCCGGCGCGAGAGCGGCGAGGAGGACAAGCTCTCGTTCAAGTATGACGGTGTGTACTGCGCGGTCTATGGCCAGGACAACTGGAAGATCTCGTCGACCTGGCAGGTCCAGCCTGGGCTCCGCCTCGATTACTACTCGAAGGGGGACTACTTCAGGATCGGACCGAGGATGTCCGTGCGGAGGGCGTTCACCGAGACGATTTCGGCGCACGCCTCCTACGGCCGCTACAGCCAGTTCCTGAACCTGGTCGCGCAGGAGGGGGCGAGCTTCGCGGACATGTGGTTTCCCGTCGACCGGACCCTGAAGCCGGGCGGGGCGGACCACTACATCCTCGGGGTCGAGTTGGGGCCGTACGACCGCTTCGATCTATCGGTCGAGGGGTACTGGAAACCGTACCGGAATGTCGTGGCGTTCAGCGAGGAGTTCACCCGATCCCTCGTCACCCCCGATGCGACGGTGGGCGAGATCTTCAACTCGGGGAAGGGTGATGCCTACGGCGCGGATCTCTTCCTCAAGAACCGCTACGGAAGATTCGAGGGGTGGCTCGGCTATTCCTGGGGCGTCACGAAGAGGAGGATCGAAGGATACAACTTCGGGCATACCTACCATCCCGACTACGACCGGCGGCACCAGTTCGTCTGCGTCCAGGATTGCGCGTTGGGCGGTCGCTGGCGGCTGAATCTCTCGGGCCGCTTCGGCAGCGGCCAGCCGGTCACCCTCGCCGCGGGACGATACACCGTGCGGGACATCAACGGGCGCGAGTACAACGTCGTCCTGGAAGGCGAGAAGAACGCCTACCGGCTGCCCTACTATCTCCGAATCGATCTCGGTCTCTTCTACCAGAGGAAGTATCGCTGGGGAAGCGTCGAACCGAATCTGCAGGTGATCAACATCCTGGATCGGAAGAATGTGTACATCCGCAACTACGACCTGACCACCAACCCGGCGACGTTCGACGACATATCGCAACTCCCGTTTCTGCCGACGATCGGCGTGACGGTGAACTTCTGAGGAGGCGCGGCGTGAGATTCGATGGGAAGACCCGGAAGCTGGCCCGGTTTGACGGGATCTGGAAATGGTCTCGTGCTTGCTCCGCGCATCCCTCTCGGCCGGCTGGACGAACAGGGCGCCGGCCTTGTGGGCGCGTTGCCTGCGCGCGCACCCTCTCCCTCGTCGCACTCGCGTTCCTCCTCCTGCCCGGTTGCGGGAGCGACTCAACCGGTCCGCAGAGCAAGGACGAGATCGCGGTCTTCGGATACCTCTATGTGAATGAGACGATGGGCGGCGGGAACGCGATCTACATCACGCGGACGAGGCCGATCGATGAGGTCTACGACGCGGAGGAAGCCGCCGTTTCCAACGCGCTCGTGACGCTGCAGAGGGAAGGGGCCGGTGGTCCCGACACGCTCTCGATGATCGATCCGGGACTTTATGCGAACCCCAGGATTCGGATCGGACCGGGCCAGACCTACCATCTGTCCGTCGAGATCCCGGGCCGGCCGATCATCACCGCGACGACGACCACGCCGGACTCGTTCGCCGTGCTTCACGGACCGATCGCCGATCCGGATTCGATGATCCAGTCGACGATCGCCGAATCGTACCCGATCGTCCTTACCTGCCCGAACGAGGAGCAGATCTTCCTGGTCGATGTCTTCTGCCGTGAGGAATGGCAGGACGCCCGTTACGTGATCCGCTTCGGGAGCGAGGACGGTCCGAGGGACTTCGCAGAGTACGGGGGCGCGAGCGGGCCGCCGCGGCACCTCTTAGCCTACTTCCGTATCAAGGACATCGAGCACGAGGATCTCGACGGCCCCGACGGGCCGATGCCGGTCGCGTACCGCATCACCTGGTACGGCGACATGATGGCCTTTTACGGACGGCAACAGGTCGGCGTCTTCTCGATCGACGGGAACTACTACAACTACCTCTACCGGGACCATCCGGAGCTGAACGGCGGCATCGCCGGCGGGATCGGCGTCTTTGCCTCCGCATGCAGGAAGCAGTATCTCGTCAACGTGACGGAGTAGCGGAATGCCCGAAAGCGGGGGCGTCACTGGCCCGCGAGCGGCTGGTTCGCAGGACGTCCGCATAGAGCGATACCGAGGTCTCGGGAGCCGTGACATTGTTGCGGCTCCCGAAGGCGGGAGCGCTCCCGCGGGTCCGCACTTCCAGACCGCTTGATCTACGCCGTTTCCGGCGGCTCCACGTGAATGAGAACGCGCCCCAGGTTCGGCAACTCCACGCGCAGCATGTTCTCGAGTTTCTCCGTCAGCGCGTGCGCGTCGGATATGGCCAGGGCGCCGTCCATTGAACAGTGGAACGAGACCGAGAGTGCGCCGCCGACGCGGTTGACCACCACGTCGTGGGGGACGAAGGCGGCGCCGGACTTCTCCGGCAGAGACCGGATCGTCTCCAGCAGGCGGGTTTCGTCCACCGGCTTTGCTGTCTTCGTGGAGGCGCGTTCTCCCGTCGGCTCGATGTGTGTGACGATCCGCGCAACGTCGGGCAACTCGGCCCCCAGTGCCTCCTCGAAGGCGGTCGCCTTGCCGTGGGCTTCCTCCACCGTCAACAAGTCCTCGACCTCCAGGTGGAACTCAACCGAGCGGGCGCCCATCACGTCGTAGATGTGGATGCCATGCACGCCCAAGCCGCGCCGCGCCCCGAGGAGCCGGATCCTCGTCAGGATGTTCTCGTCATTCGACGCGACGGGGGTCACGTTGACGATGACGTCGTCGTTGCCGGCAAGGACGGTGCGGACCGCGTCCTCGGCGCGGCTTGCGATGTCATGGGCAGCTTCGAACGCCGTTTCCCTGCTGACCGCAAGCGAAAGGTCGGCGAAGAATCCCGGGCCGCTCCGCCTGATGCGCGCGCTCTTGACCTCCACGACACCGGGGACCTGTTGCACGACGCGGGTCACCTCGTCTTTGAGACCCGGGGGGATCGCATCCAGGAGGTCGACGATGGTCCGCCTGCCCAGGCGGACGCTGATGTAGATGACGATTCCCGCGACGCCCAACGCGGCGATCGCATCCGCCTTGGCCAACCATTCCACCTCGAGCCGGTGGGACAAGAAGACGAGGAACAACCCGACGATGACGACGGCCGAGGACCAGATGTCAGTCGAGAAATGGAGGGCGTCCGCTTCGAGCGCTTGGCTCTGGTGCTTCTTGGCGACGCGGTAGAGCATCCGCGAACGCGAGATGTCGACGATGATGGAGATTGCCATGACGACAAATGCGGCGATGCTCGGATCCACATGAACCGGCTTGAAGAAGAGTCGCTCGATCGCCTCGTAAATGATCCATCCGCAGGTCAGAAGAAGAAGGACCGTCTCGAACAAGGCGGAGAGGTTCTCGACCTTGCCGTAGCCGTAGGTGTGGCGTTTGTCGGGCGGCTTGCCGGATAAACGGACGGCGAAAAATGTGACCGCAGCCGCGACGAGATCGAGCCCAGAATGCGCTGCCTCGGAAAGGATGCCCAAGCTGCCGGTCATTATTCCGACCACCAGCTTCATGGCGGTCAAGAAGACGGCCGCCACGACCGAGCTGAGAGCGGCGCCCCGCTTCTCTTTGTCCGCGCTGTGCTGGTCGGCGTTCGTCGCGGGGATCGCGCTCACGGCCTAATGTGCCCCCATTCCGGCGAGAGGGGTCTCTACTCGCCGATCCGTGGGGGAGTATAGACCTTCCCGGGATCGACCTCCGCGGCGTAAGGGCCGTTCCAACCGTCGAGGAAAAACCGATCGAGCGCTGGCGGAATCGATCCGCCGCGAATCACGAGGCCGACGTTCCGGCTGTCGTAGAAGTAACCCTTCTCCCAGTTGCTCGTCCCGATCCACGCATCGCGCCCGTCGGCGACCAGGTACTTCGCGTGAATGACTCGGGCGTAGGGAACGAACCCGCCCGACCACGGCGGTATCGTGACAAGCTTCACCTCGATGTTCGCAATCGGTTCGAGCTTCTTCAGCCCGTCGATCGTCCCGGCGCGCATGCACCAGTCCGAGAGCAGGAGCCGAACGTCCACGCCGCGGGCCGCGGCGCGAAGGAGCGCGGATTCGAGATCTGCGAAGATCGCTCCATCGCGTTCGGTCGCCTTGTAGGTCAAAAGCTGCACGCGAACCGTCTTGCGCGCGCCGTCGATGATCCCCACGATGCGGGGCAAGTCCCATAGCGAGGAGTCTGGAAGCCAGCCGCGCGGGCTTGCGACGAATGTCGCCTCGGTCGTGTCGCGGCCGGAGATCTCGCGCACGGGGAAGGCGCCCCCGGGCACGGTGGCCGTCGGAGTCCGCCGGGAAGCATCGCCCCCGGCGAGCGCCCAATCCATCTCGAAGACATCCGCGAGTCCGCGAACGAGATCGGCATTCCGGATCCTCACGCCGAGTTCCTGGATGTGGGTCAAAGAACGCCAATCGAAGTTCTGGCTGCCCAAGTACCCGTCGCGTCCGTCGACGATCAGGTACTTCGCGTGCAGAACGCCACCCATCAGTTTGGCAACGTTGAAGCGGCGCAGTTCAATGTTCTTCCGGGCGGCGAGACGATCCAGGGTCTCGGGGTAGGTGCCATAGAATTTCTCATCGGCGAGAAAGCGAATGCGGACGCCGCGATCGGCGGCGGCTTCCAGGGCCCGGACCGCGGTTTCGAGGCGGCTTGCGGTGTTCCCCGGCTCGTCGCTCGCATAGAACTCCGCGAGGTCGATGTTCTTGGCGGCGGCCGCGAACATCTCCGGCCATACCTGGTAGGCGTCGGGAATGTCGGGATGGTCAAGCGGCGTCTCGATCGGAACCGATTCGACGAGCTGGAGGGCCGGGGGAATGATCGAGGCTGCGGGGCCGCCGGCCGGGATTGCCTGGCCCGCGGCGTCCACCGTGAGGAGCGCGAGGAGGAACGCCCAAAGCAGCCTGAGGGTCGCGGCGGGATGGCAAGGATTCCTACTGCTCATCGTGCTTCATCAACTTCAGGGACGCTGAGTTCACGCAATGCCGCATTCCCGTGGGTTTGGGTCCGTCGTCGAAGAGGTGCCCCAAATGCGCGCCGCAGCGGTTGCAGCGCACCTCGACTCGCTCCATGCCGAAGGATCGGTCGCTGAGCGATTCGACGGCCTCGCCGGCGACCGGCGCCCAGAAGCTCGGCCACCCGGTCCCCGAATCGAACTTGGTCCCGGAATCGTAGAGCGCCTGGCCGCAGCAGACGCAGACGTAGATGCCCTTCGTCTTTTCGTCCCAATACTTGCCCGTGAAGGCGCGCTCGGTCCCCTTCTGACGGGCGATGCGGTACTCCTCGGCCGTGAGCTGCTCGCGCCATTCGGCATCGGTTTTCTGGAGTTTCTCATCCATGGTCAATAGCCTCCGGAGGCTTCGATCATAGTGCAAGGCTGGGTCTCCCGGAACCGTCCCCCTTCCACGAAGGCCGCGATCGATCAGCGGGCTCCGCGCGAGACCGAATCGCGTAGCCGGTTGTCGCACAATCGGTTGACAGTTGGGCGAGGATGATCTACCCTCCTAATGCCTCAACTGCGGCGGCGATCGGATCATGGGTGCGTGACTTGGCCCGCTGCGCGGCTTTGAGGCCTCGGCCGTCCATCCCTACGCGGGAGGTCCATCATGAAGCGAGTGCTCTTCGCCCTCGTTTTCTTGTTCCTTGTCTGCGCCCCCGCACTCGCCGGTCCGAACTCCGACGGTGCGATCATCGTTCACACGAACGACGCGTACGACTATCTCTCGACCACCATCTGCTCGACGCCGTTGGGCCAGCCATCCTCCTGTGAGGAGGCGATCACACGGACCGACCTGAGCATCTCGGTCGTGTGGTTTTTGGCGGCGTTTCCCCCAGGCGCGATTCCGGCGGTATCGATGATCTACTTTGGGGTCAACTTCGACGTGGCGAACCTGGATGCGAGTGCCTTTGGCCCATGCGGGCCTGCCGGGACACTTGAGATCCGAGACCCCGGCTGGCCCGCCAACGAGGCGGGCTGCTCGATCGGGTTCGGAACCCCCATCGTGGGGGAGACGCTATTCCGCTTCTACTACTTCAAGGTGGATGACTTCCTTGGCTCCGCAGGGCCCTACTTCTGCAGCGCGATCAACCCGACGGGAGGGTACGGGTCGTTTTTCGACAACTCCTTCCCGCCGCTCGAAGACAGCATTACCCAGTTCGGCTGCGTGAACTGGTATCAACCCGGTTACAACGCCTGTCCGCAGACCCTGCCGACCGCGGTCTGCTGCAGCCCCGTCACGGGCGACTGCATCGTGAGCACGCAATCGGGATGCCAAGCGCCGAGCATCTGGCATCCCGAATGGACGACATGCTCGCCGAACCCTTGCCCGCTGCCGATGGCTGTATGCTGCATGGCGGATGGCGCCTGCACAACGGTGCTCGAGGCGGACTGCCTCGCACCCGGCGTGTGGCATCCCGAGTGGACGGTCTGCTCGCCCAACCCTTGCCCTCAGCCCACCGCGGCATGCTGCGCGCCGACGGGGGCGTGCACGATCACGACGCAGGCAAGCTGCCAATCTCCACGCATCTGGCATCCGGAATGGGCAACTTGCACACCAAATCCTTGCCCCCCACCGGAGGTGGCGGCCTGCTGCGCGCCGACGGGGGCATGCACGATCACGACGCAGGCGAACTGCCACGCTCCTCGTGTCTGGCACCCGGAATGGACGAGTTGCTTGCCGAACCCCTGCCCGTTTCCCCTGGGCGCGTGCTGCGCCACGAACGGGAGCTGCACGATCACGACCCAGGCGAACTGCATACCGCCGAGCACCTGGCATTCCGAGCTGACGAGCTGCACGCCGAACTTCTGCCCGCAACCGATGGGCGCATGCTGCGCGCCGAGCGGGAGCTGCGTGATCAGGTCGCAGTCGAACTGCCTGCCGCCGAGTGTTTGGCACGCCGAGTGGACGAGCTGCTCCCCGAATCCGTGTCCGATGCCGCAAGGAGCCTGCTGCCATCCGATCACGGGCGAATGCGCCTATGTGGTGTCCTCGCAGTGCCAGCCGCCCTTAGTTTGGCACTCCGAGTGGACGAGCTGTTCCCCGAACCCATGCCCGAGTCCCTACGGACCGAACGCGAACGGAGCGATCATCGTCCATACGAATGACGCGTACGACTATCTCTCGACCACCATCTGCTCGACGCCGTTGGGCCAGCCGGCGACGTGCACGGAGGCGATCACGCGAACGGACCGGAGCACGGGCGCGGTCATCTGGTTCTTGGCGGCGTTTCTGCCGTCCATGAATCCGGAGGTCGCCTCTGTCTATTTCGGCATCGACTACGATGAGGCAAGTCTGGATGCGACCGTGGGATACGGTCCATGCGGACCGACGGGGACTATCCAGCTTCCCGACGCCGGGTGGCCCTCCAATTCCACAGGCAACACGGTCGTATTCGGATCGCCGATCATTGGCAACGTTCTGTTTCGGTTCTACTACTTCAGGGTCGATGACTCGAGCGGCGCGCCGGGCCCCTTCCTCTGCAGCGCCGTCAACCCGACCGGCGGGTATGCGGCCTTTTTCGACGGCAGCTTCCCGCCCTTGCAGGACGACATCAACCTGTTCGGCTGTGTGAGGTGGTATGCGGAGGGGCAGAACCCGTGCCCGATCGCGCCGGCGCCCGGGGGAGCCTGCTGCGATCCGGTGACGGCGACCTGCGCGATGACGACGTGGGGAGGCTGCCCCGCGCCGTGGGTCTGGCTCGGCGAGGGGACGCTCTGCGTGCCCAACAACTGCCCTCTGCCGCTGGGAGCGTGCTGCTTCGTCCATGGAGAGTGCGAGTTCCTGACGCAGGCCGCGTGCCTCGCGGCTGTCGATCATGTGGGATGGCTGGGTTACGGAACCTCGTGCACGCCGACTTCACCTTGCGAGCAGCCGGGTGCTTGCTGCAATCTGTCGTCCGGGGCCTGCACGTTCACGCATCCCGATCTCTGTCAACCGCCGCTCCACTTCGTGGGCGAGGGAGTTCAGTGTCTTCCGAACGATCAGTGTCCCGAGTTGGGCGCTTGCTGCGATAGCAACGGGAACTGCACTTATGTGGTCGTAACAGATTGCGCCCCGCCGGGGGTCTGGCATCCCGAATGGTCCTGCGAGCCGAACTACTGTCCGCCTCCGGTTCCGACGGAGCGGACGACGTGGGGAAAGATCAAGGCAAGCTTCCGGTGAGTCGATCCGCGAGCGTGAAGTTGATCGGCGGTCTCCATCCTGCTACGGCAGGCAGGGATCCTGAGCATGGAGATGCGCGATCTTCACGGCCGCCGCATCCGAACGGGATCGGGGGGAAGAACTCTATCGGTAGTTCCTCCTGATCCGATAGCCGCGTGGTCCGCTTGACCGGAGTTGTGCGGGGTTGATAGAGTTCCCTCTCACTTCGAAGGAGGAGCCGATGCGTGGATGGGATGTCTCCGGGGGATGGTCGCAGAGCGTCGCAATCGCCTTGACGGCGGCCGTCGTGCTGTCGACGCTCCCCGCAGTCGCCGGAGCCCCCGATCCCGTTCCTGAATCGCCCGCCTACGACAACTCCTATGCGAAGGACTTCATCATGGATGCCCCGTGGCGCGTGATCGACGCCTCGACGACGATTCCGATCACGATCATCCTGAAGGACTGCGACACGGACGACATACGCCAGCTCCACTGGATCCGCTGCTGGGACGTGACCGGCGGAGGAAGCACGATCCTCTGGGATCACAACTTCGGAGATGAGCGGATCGGCGATGACGCGACGGAGGCGAACTTCTGGACCTACATCACGACGGTCACGGAGGGCCATCCGTCACTTGCGAACGGCACGCTCCTGACCCCGGCCAACTTGGGGTACGGCGCCGGGGCGGCCATCCAGCTCAAGGTCTCGATCTACTACAAGGATGATCTGTTCAACTACACGGAGACGCGCTACCTCCGGGTCCGGGTAGGCGGCGGGCCCTTCCCCTGGCCGGCGGAATGGTACGGCGGAGATATCCATTTTCACACGATGTACACGAACAACACGGCGGAGTCGGGCGCGCCGATTCCGGCGGTCCGCAGGGCCGCGGCCGCGGTTGGGCTTCACTGGTTGATCACGACCGATCACTCCTGCGACCTCGACGAGACGGGCGACGGGACGTGGTCCTACGCGACGCCTGCTTGGGAATACACCCTTCAGACTCCCGCCGGATCCCAGACGACGACCAGGGACAACACGATCTACGGAAACACATGGGGCGCGCTCGGGGCGGACATCTCCGAGGCGGATGGAGCCGACCTCCGCCTCGTTCGCGGGGAGGAAGTCAACCTCGCTTCGGTCGATGGCGCTTCCCCTGGCAAGACGCTGCACGCGCTCTTCGTGAACAATGACTATGTCAACTCCCCCCTGAGCGGATCGTTGGGGGAGTCTCCCGTGACCCCGAACGTGCCGAACGGCATGGGGCAGCTCGCGGCAGCCGGCTTCTCCTTCGCGGCGCACCCCGTCTACAACCTCGGCTCGGCCGTGAACGGGGCCGTCTGGGGAGATCAAGACATCGCTGTTTCCCTCGGATACGCAGCATTCTTGGGTCTCGAGGCCTTCAACACCCGTGAGGCGCTGAAGTCGACGAACGAGACGAATCCCTGGGCCGATTTCGATGCCGGGAGCGCCGCGAGCAATCCTTACCCTGCCGAGCTGCTCGCGGGAATCACGCTTTGGGACGATCTTCTTCGGTCGAACCTGGGCAGCGAATTTGCGCCGGAGGGAAGCCCAGAAGACCGATCGGTTGTCGCAGGTGCGCCGGGTGAAAATGTCCTTCGCCTTCCCCTCCGCAAG
Organism: uncultured bacterium; assembly: GCA_964575675.1. Lineage (GTDB taxonomy): Bacteria > Eisenbacteria > RBG-16-71-46 > CAIMUX01 > VGJL01 > CAZNRY01. The sequence goes on along the minus strand of CAZNRY010000046.1, from coordinate 7,378 downwards.
GTGTTCCTGGCGGGAGGAAGCGATGCCCACGGCGATTTCAACTACGCGACGTACCTCGCGCTCGACACATACGCCACGGACAACGCCATCGGGAAGGTGCAAACAGTCGCGCACGTTCCGGGAGCATACGCGCCCGGAAACCTGCCGCCCGTGGACGCGATCCTCGAGGCGGTGCGTGCGGGCCGGACGGTGATCACCGACGGACCGTTCATAGAGATCGCGCTCGACCGAGACGACGACGGGGACTGGTATGAATCGGAAGATTTGCAGATCGGCGGCGATGGGACGGCTACGGCGGGCGCGTTGCTTCCCCTGAAGATCCGGTGGAGTTCCCTCCCCGAGTTCGGACCGATCACATCGATCAGTCTCTACGCGGGCGACGCCGCGCAGACGACGCCGCTCTTCCAACTCGATCCCTCCTCGTTGGGTCAGGGATTCGGGGGGACGGCCAGCTTCGATCTGGGCGGCCAGGCGTACCTCGGTTGGCGCTACTTCAGGGCGGAGTGTCTCACCTCCGACGGCGGCGCCGGTCACCGCGCCTACACGAACCCGATCTGGATCACGTTCGACGCTCCGACCGATGTTGCAGAAGAGAGCGGCGCCGGTCCGGCCTCGATCGGACGCTGCTCGCCGAACCCTTTCACCGCCGAGTCACGGATCTCGTTCACCCTCGGTGATGCGGGACGGGTCCGGTTCTCGATCCTCGACATCGAGGGCCGTTTGCTCCGAACGATGATCGACAATCGCGAACTTTCTGCGGGCCGACATGAGGTCTCGTGGAACGGGCGCGATGATGGCGGCGACCCTGTAGCCGCCGGCGTCTACTTCGGGGTACTCAGGGTAGATGGGAAAGCGCTCGCGGCCAAACTGCAGTTGCTGAGGTAGCCCGCCGCGCGATCACTTGGCGCATCCCGCCACGCGCACCTGGCGACTCATTCGGGGCGTGCCTCCGCTCGGCGCATGGCGCAGCTCTCTAGAAACTGGGCCGCGTTTCATCCCACCGGGTGGGCCTGCCCATGAGTTGCTCGCTTCGGCATCGCCCCTGCATGATCGCCCAGGCGCGCTCGGCCCGGGCGGTGACGGCCGCCTCGCTTACGCCCGGCCCTTGCTCTCCAGAAGGAGCTTCCTCGTGTAGGGGATGAGGCCGCCGGCGTCGATGATTCCCTGCCTGGCCTTCGGAAGCGGTTGGATCGGAAACCGCTTCCCGCTGGTCTTGTTGACCACCTCGCCCGCCGCAACATCCACATCGTCCCCGGCCTCCGCCTCGATGTCGCGACAGATGACCGTCTTCAACCCGACGTTGATCGAGTTCTGGAGGAAGATCCGCGCGAAGTCCCTCGCGATGACGATGAGCTCCGGTCCATTGAGGCACGATGCGGCCTGTTCGCGTGAGGAGCCGCAGCCGAAGTTCTTGCCCGCGACGATCACGCTGCCGGCCGGGAGCTCACCGGCCCTCACCTTCGCGTTGAACTCCGGCATGTCGGCGAAGGCGAACTGGGTCGTCTCGGTCGGCAGAACCGTCGCCATGAAGCGCCCAGGGTAGATGATGTCGGTCGATACGTCGTCGCCGAGCTTCAGCACGACCTTGGCCATTCTAGTTTCCTCCCGTCCGAGGATCGGTGATCACGCCCGTGATCGCGCTCGCTGCGGCTACGGCCGGCGAACAGAGATAGACTTCCGACTTTGGATTCCCCATCCGGCCCTTGAAGTTGCGGTTCGTGGTCGCGAGGGCGACGTCTCCGTCGGCCAGCGCGCCCTGGTGCACGCCAAGGCAGGGCCCGCACCCCGAGTTCATGACGACAGCGCCCGCCTTCATGAAGGTCTCGAGCAATCCCTTCTCGAGCGCCTCGCGATAGATCCTGGTGGACGCGGGGAAGATCAGCATGCGAACGCTGCGCGCCACCTTCTTTCCGTTCAGTATGCCGGCCGCGATCTCGAGATCGTCAAGGCGGCCGTTCGTGCAGGATCCGATCACGATCTGATCGACCTTCGTTCCCGTCACCTGATCGATCGGCTTCACATTGTCCACCGTGTGTGGGCAAGCGATCTGGGGGACGAGATCGGATGCATTGATACGAATCTCGGTCTCGTACTTCGCATCCGGGTCGGGGCCTAACATGTCGAGCGCGTCCTTGACCCCCGCCTCATCACACAGGTACCGGCGGGTCTCCTCGTCCGGCGGGACGATTCCCGACGTGGCGCCGGCCTCCACGGACATGTTGCAGATCACGAGCCGGCCGGAGGTGGACATCTTCTGGATCGTTGGGCCGGCGAACTCGATCACCTTGAAGTTCGCCCCCTCCGCGCTGATCTTTCCGATCAGGTGGAGGATCAGGTCCTTTGGAAGGACATAGCGGGGGAATGTCCCGTCGACGTGCACCTTGATCGTGCCCGGGACCTCCACGTTCAGGATCCGGCCAAGCGTCCAGACCGAAGCCATCTCCGTCGCGCCGATGCCGAAGGACACCGCGCCCAGCGCGCCGTGGCTCGTCGTGTGGCTGTCGGTGCCGACGACGACGGCGCCGGGACGGACGTACCCGTACTCGGGAAGGATCTGGTGGCAGATTCCGCCCTCGTCACCGCGGATGTCGTGAAACTTCCCGATGCCTTGCTTCGCGACGAAATCGCGGATCTTCTTCTGGTTGGTCGCGGTCTTCGAGCTCTCAGCCGGAACCCGGTGGTCGAAGATGATCGCGATCCGGTTCGGATCCCAGACTCTGGCATCCAGCCCGGTGTCCTTGTAGATCTCCAGGAATTGGTTGATGACGAGCGCGCCGTTCTCATGCGACATGGCCAGGCTCACGCGGGGCTCGAGAACGTCCCCGGCCTTCACCGCCGCCTGATCGGTGGCCCTCGCCAGAATCTTCTCCACCATCGTCATGCCCATGTCATTTCTCCTCGAATGGGCGGCACCGACGTCCGCCGGATTGCAGAACCGCGATCGTTTCACCGGTCCACAATGATCTCGGAACGAGTATGCCTGGGTATGGCGGGACACCGCGCGCGCCACGCTCATCGATCGCCTTCCACAGCACCGCAGTCTTCCTCACGCCGACCGCACCTCCCAGGATGCCGGATCACCCGTTGGGGATAGGGCTTTTCTGATCATAGGGAGAAAACCGTCGCCGGACAACAGGACTGCGCCGCAAAGGCCTCGACGGCGATTGATGGGACGGCATGGAAGGGCGGCGCCGGGAGCCTCAGGCTATCCGCCCACCTTGTAGAGGAGAATCGACGTTCCCGCCCGCCCGCCCGGTTTCTCCAGGCTCGGCCATGTGATCCCCACCGTCCGCATCCGGATCACGAGGTGCTGGCTGATCGCGTAGTTCCCCGGCTCATGGCGGGCGAGCTGCTGGAGCGTCGCCGGCTCGACGGAGATCCCGTACCACTTCGGATCGGCCGATCCGTGATAGAAGAGGCGGACGCTTTGCATCCCGAGCCGCCGCATGGACTCGGGCAACTCGACGAGATCCTGCCCCCAATCCAGGTTGGAGTCATCGAGCAGACGCGCACCGTTTTTCGATCCGCCCACCGCCTCATTGAAGTAGGGGATGTAATGCGGCCACGCGCCGATCGACGAGACGACGAGCCACGCGACTGGGATGGCGAGAGCGAGCCTTTTCCAGCCGGCGTTCGATACAACGGGCGCCCACCGTCCCGCGCTCACGGCAAGGACCGGCAGAACGGGAAGGACACGGCGGATCCCGGCGCTGATCACGTCCTGCGTCGAGATGAGGAGCAGGAGGAACGCGGGGAGGAGCAGCGCGAGCTCACCCGTCCATCCGGCATTCCGCCGCCTCATCCAGACAAACGAGCCGAGTCCGAGCGCCAGAAGAGGAATCGATGTCTTCACTGCAAGGACAGCCGCGTAGTAGTAGGGAATCCGCGTCTGGTGGAACTGTCCGAATAGGTACCAGGAGTATTCGATGCCTTTAACATTTCGATAGAGATTCTGGTAGTTGCGAATGTAAAGGTCCGGACGCGGAGGAAGACCGTAGATCAAGCCAACGACCAGCGCGGCGGGAACGAGAACGAGGAGAAGGCGCCGCGCGAAGAGGCTGATCCAGCTCGGGGACAATCCGGCAAGGCGGCGGGCCTCCACGGCGATGAGAACGGCGGCCGAAGGGATGAGCAGCAGCGCCGTGTACTTCGTGACGAGCGCGAGCCCGAGGGCGAGGCCTGCGGCCGCGAATCGGAATGCCGAAGGGGTCCGGACCGCCCGCCAGAGCATGAAGCTCGCGAAGAGAATCGCGGCGGCACAAGGAAAGTCGCCCGAGACGATGCCGCCGTGGGCGATCAGATTGGGGCAGAGGGATGTCAAGAGCAGAGAGATCGCCGCGCCCGCGAGTCCCCAGAGTTCGTAACTCCAGAGCATGACCGTGGCGAGGAGGAGGAGGCCGAATGGGATCAGAACCGCCAGGCGGGCTCCGCGGACGATGCGATCCGCCGATGTCCCGGGCGCATAGAGGACGGCGGCGGCATACTGGTACTCGTTGTCGTAGCTATCGGCGAACGGAAGCTGGCCGCCGGGTATCAAGAGACCGCTCGTTCGCGCGCCGAAACCCGCAAGGTAGGGAACAAGTGGAGGAGCATCGTCCTTCATCGTGTAATCGTGAAGGGTGATGAAGGAGAGTCCGCCGACGATGTAAACCGGCTCGTCGAAGGTGGCCGATGTCCTCTGCATGCTGGTGATCGTCAGCGCGAAAAAGAGAAACGCTCCCGTCAGAAACAGCAAGACGAGGGTGGGGTACGGAGGCGATCCGGTTCTGGGAAGAGTCTTCGTCATGGGGTACCGTCGCGGAGTCTAGCAAGGCCGCGGGACCGGCGTCCAGCCGAAGCCGGTTCCCCAATGAAGGAGGGATGAGTAATGGCGAGCACAGCGAGGGACGGGTCGCTTCTGATCCTCGTCACAGACGATGGTATGGGAAAGACCGAAACTGCGCTCCAACGCAAGCTGATCCACACCTATTTCAGCCTGCTCGACGAGAACGACATGCTTCCCGGCGCGATCGGCTTCTACGCAGACGGCGTCAAGCTGGTCGTGGAGGGTTCTCCGGTTCTGGATCAGCTCAGCAGTCTCGAGGCGAAAGGGGTCCACATCGTGGTCTGCAAAACCTGCCTGGATTATCTCGGACTGATGGACAAGGTCAAGGTGGGCATTGTGGGCGGGATGACCGACATCATCGAGGCGCAGTGGCGGGCGGCCAAGGTGATCACGATCTGACTGCTAGGCTGCCTTTGGCGCCGCCCGGTCTTCCGCATCGTTCGGCAGTCGCCTGATGGCCCGCGCATAGATCGAGGCGAGGTGCTTCACGCGGGAGAGATCGCGCTCCGAGTAGTCGCGGCGGGAGTTTGCGAGGGCGAGTAGGCCGACCAGCTCGCCTCCGATGACGGCCGGAGCCGAAAGATACCGGCGGATCGGAACCCGCCCGAAGGAGCCTCCGGATTCGGCAGGCTCCTGAATCGGGGCATTCGAGAGAGCAGGAACCCTGTCGACTAGAGACTTTGCCCAGGGCCCATGGAAGGTCTCGAAGACCGTCTCGCCCGTGCTGAAACGCTTCCCGTCCCCAGTCGTTTGGTTGATCGAAGGGACGACGAGATGGCCGGTGGCGGGATCGAGGTATCCCGCGAACCCCATCTCGCTGTCCGTGATCCGTTGGGCGTGCTCGATGACGAGGCGTGAGGTCTCCGTCCGCGAGGAGGAGGCGAGGACAGCGGTCAGGAGTTCTGCCAGAGCGGCGCTCTCGGCCGCCTCCCGCGCCAATCTTTCCTCGCGACGCACCTGCGCGGTGACGTCGCGCACCGTTGCGAGAAGAACCTGCTCGCCCGCGAGCGACACGGCCTTCAGCGAGATCTCCGTGTCGATCAGGACGCCGTCTTTTCTTCGGTGCGTCCAGCGGAAGCACCGCGATGCCCCGGCGAGTGCCCCCTCGATCATGTCCCGAGCGGCCTCGTCCGAAGGGCGGCCGTTGGGTTGGAGGGGGGGCGAAAATTCAGCCGGCGTGTGCCCGATGAGGTCCTCGCGAGAGCAGGCCCACATCTCGCATACGCGATCGTTGCACTCCCGGAACGTATCGGTCATGACGAAGATGCCGTCGGCCGATCCCTCGAAGAGGTGCCGATACTTCGCCTCGCTTTCCCTCATGGCCGTCTCGATGCTCTTTTTGTCCGTCACGTCCGTGGCCACGCAGGTGATTCCGATGACACGGCCATGCCCGTCGCGCTGCGGCGCGGCACGGAGGTCGTAAGTGCGCAGCGTCCCCTTGGGGCCGGTGGGGAACGCCACCTCCGCCCGGACTTCTCGCTCCGTGTCCAGCGCCCGGCGCTTGATCTCCATGAGCGGCCCGGCGTATTCCTTGGGGAGTAAGTCGGCATCCGTTCTTCCCAACGCGGCACTCTCCGGATGCTCCGGGACTGCGTTGTAGACCCAGGTGTACCGAAGCTCCAGGTCGTGGCTGAAGACGGTGACGGGGGAGTTGTGGATGGCTAGGCGGAACCGCTCCTCGCTCTCGCGCAACAAGTCCAAAGTCCGACGCCGGTCCGTCACATCGCGGAAGGAGACGCTCGCCCCCTCGCCGGCGCGAGCGACCCCGAACTCAAGCCACACTTCCACGGGGCCCGGAACAAGGATTTCCCGAGTAACCCGTCCGCCGTCGGAGAAGACACGCTGGCAATCCTCCTCGAGGGCGCGCCCCCCATCCCCGGGGATGATCTCGGCGATTGGACGCCCGTAGAGGTCATCGAAGGCGCCTAGCAGGAGCCCATGCGCCCCGGTGCTCGCGTAGGTGATTCGATGGCTTCGATCGAGGATCATGAAACCGTCCGATGCGTTCTCGATCACGGCCTTCAACATCGTGTCGCACCGGCCGAGCGAATCGGCAGCCCTTTGGGCGGAATTGATCGCGCATGCGCGGCGTGCCAGCAGCAAGACGGTTGCCCCCCCGCACAGCACGCTCAAGAGGAGTCCGATCACGATGACGAGAGTCGGTACGACATTCTGAGATACGGGGAAGAATGTCGTGTGCGGCCAGGCGATCAGAGTCCAATTCGATCCAGCGAAGTTGAGCGATGTCGAGAGCGTGTACTTCGACTTCGCCGCGCCCTCAGGCTTGGATTCCTTGGGATCGACGACCGAGAGTCCCTGCCCCGGCGTGAGAGCGACGCCCTCGACGAGCGCCATCCCCACGGTGTTGTAGGTGGCGGCCAACTTCCCGATCAGGTTCTCGATCTGGATCACCGAGACGCCCCAACCTGTGAGAGCTTCCCTCCGATCACCGACGGTCCGAATGGGCCGGCCGTTTTGATAGATCGGCGCAAACCCGACGATCCGACGTACGCCCGTCGATGCCCTGGGCATTGCGTGGGTTCCGGTGCCCGG
>CAZNRY010000045.1:2273-23081 GCA_964575675.1 uncultured bacterium | reverse complement strand
CGCGTGGACGGTTTCCGCTTCGATCTCGCATCCGTCCTGGGGCGCGAAGAGGGGCCGTTCCGTAACTCGGCGGCATTCTTCGACGCGATCTCGCAGGATCCCATCCTCCATAGGGTCAAGCTGATCGCCGAGCCGTGGGACCTCGGTTCCTACGACGTGGGGAACTTCCCGACCGATTGGTCGGAATGGAACGGCCGCTTCCGCGACACCCTTCGACGCTTCGCCAAGGGCGACCCCGGACAGATCCCGGACCTTGGACGAAGGCTCACAGGCTCGGCGGATCTCTACGGGGACGACGGCCGCGCGGCGTACAACAGCGTGAACTTCGTCACCTGCCACGACGGTTTTACGCTGCACGATCTCTTCGCATACGACGGGAAGCACAACGAGGCGAACGGCGAAGGAAACGCGGACGGCGCCAACGACAACAACTCCTGGAACTGCGGCGCCGAAGGCGACACCGGCGATCCGGCAGTCCTCGCGCTTCGCCGGCGTCTCGTGAAGAACTGCGCCTGCGTTCTCCTCTTCTCATCGGGCACGCCGATGATTCTCGGGGGCGACGAGTTCTTGCGCACACAGCGCGGAAACAACAACGCCTACTGCCAGGACAACGATCTCTCCTGGTTCGACTGGGATCTCGCGGCCAATAACGCCGACATTGTAGATTTTTTCCGGAAGACGATCGCGCTCACGCGGAGGTTTCCGATTCTCCAACGGCGAAGCTTTCTACTGGGGCAGGACCTCGATGCCGACAACATCCCGGACATCACATGGCTAGGGACGGACCTCGGGCGGCCCCCGTGGAGCGACCCGGATCTCAGGACGATCTGCTGCATGCTCGACGGCGGGGAAACGCCGTCGCGCGAGGGGAAGTATCTCCTCTTTCTCATCCTGAACGGCGATTGGCGGGCGCAGACGATCCGGCTGCCCGGCCCCCTCGGCGGACGGCCGTGGCGGCGAATTCTGGACACGAGCCTTCCACGCGGACAGGAAATCGCCGACGTCGGCCAAGAGGTGGTCATCGATCCGCCGGGCTTCTACCTCGCGAGCCCCCGCAGCACGATCCTGCTTCTATCCGAGTAGCCTCGGGGTCGGTGCGGGCGTCCGCAAAGCCGAACGGCAGATCGTGCGATTTCCCATTGAGATCCACCCTTCACGAGATCCCCCCGATGCCGTCCCGGGACCCGCCGGACCCATCCGCCGGTCAGGGAATCCCTTGGCCAAACTCCTTATGGTCCGCCCGGGCCCGGTTCATGCTATCCTCCCCCAGTGTTCTCGGTTCGCTCGCTTATCGCCAGACCAGTACTGCTGATGCCGAACGAGGGAGAACGGGAAGGCGTGATCTTTTCCGTCTAGGAGGTTCACGCAAGGTCAGGGTCAGAGTTAGGTCGGACTTGTTCCGACGCGGAGGATTGGCTGGATGAAACTGTATGTGGGTAACCTTCCTTACAACGTGAATGAGGACGACTTGCGTGACCTCTTCGCTCCCTACGGCACCCCGGAGTCGGTGATCGTCATCATGGATCGCGATACGGGCCGGTCCAAGGGCTTCGGCTTCGTCGAGTTCGCGAATGACACCGAGGGGCGCGCCGCGATGCAGGCCCTGAACGGCCGCGAGATCAACGGCCGCGCCCTGACCGTCAACGAGGCTCGTCCCCGGGCCGAGGGCGGTGGCGGTGGTGGTGGCGGCGGCGGCGGCCATCGCGGCGGCGGCTACGGCGGCGGCGGCGGCCGGCGCGATCGCTACTAAGAATCAACGGTGAGATGAACGGGCGGGGGGACTTCGGTCCCCCCGCCCCTTTTGTTTTACTGCAACAACCCTTCCTCCCGATACCAAGCCAGGGCGCGCCGTACGGCATTCCTCACGGGGGTCCGGGGCAGGCCGAGCTCACTCACCGCGAGGGACGAATCGACCGCAGGAGAGTAGCGGAGCATCTTGAGGCCGTGCGTCGGGAAGAGCGGCCACCTCCGCCCTTGCAGATACGCGATCCATTCGGTCGCGAGCGAGATCGCCGCGGCCACCGGGTACGGACAGGGAATGCGCGGGCGCTGAACCCCCGCCTCTTCGGCGACCACGGCCAGGAACGCCTCAAGGCTCATCCGCTCGTGCCCGAGGATGTACCGGTGCCCCGTCCGCCCGCGGATCGCGGCCATCACATGGCCTTCCCCGACATCGTTCCCGGCGATCGCGTCGATCATCCCCAATAAGTAGAACGGCATCCTGCGCCGCGCGACCTCGAGCAAGAGCTTCCCCGTGGTCAGGTGCGAATCTCCGGCGTCGACCACCAGGGTGGGGTTCACGATGACAGCCGGAAGACCCTCGTTCGCAGCCCGCGCCACCGCTGCCTCCATCAGGTGCTTGCACGTGAAGTACGGGGACGGATGAGGCGCCGGATCGTAGCGATCCGATTCATGCGAGAGCACGCCGCGGGGCTGCCCGGGCTCGCTCCCCCGCGGACGGCCGATGGTCGTCACGCTGCTCGTGTAAACGATCCGCTTGACCCCTGGAATGCTTCGGCACTCTTCGAGCGATGGGTGTTGCGATGCGTTCAGTTTCCCTTCGGCGGCAAGCGCGAGAAGATGAGGGTCTCGCACGATCCTGCGCATCTCGTCGAGGCGCTCGGGCTGAACGCGCGCGACGTGGGCCGCCATCTCGGCCTGCTCGAGCGCCGCTTGGTCGGCATGGAGCGGCCGGTAGGTCAGGAGCTCGGGCGCGACTGCCTCCCTGAAGACCCGAAGGAGCGCCTCCATCTCGACCGCCGCGCTCCGAACCGCGGCGCCCATGCCGAAATGCCGAGTGGGATAGGGCGCCGCGGCGTGGAAGATGAGATCGATTCCGCTCAGCGCGCCGCGGATCGAATCCGGGTCAGAGATATCGCCCCGCACCATTTCGACAGGAACACCGCGTAGCGCGGGCGCCGCGGTAGCCCCTCCCGCCCGGCTCACGACCCGGACGTAGCAACCTCTGGCCACGAGCGATCGGACAACGTGGGAGCCGATCAGGCCCGTTCCCCCCAGCACCAGAGCCCGCAGCCCCGTCAGACTCATGTCCGAAGGAGCGGGCCCGTCTTTCGCATGAAATCCGTCGCTCAACCCTTCCACCTCTTCTCGAATCGCCGCGCCGACATTCCCGCGCGATTCGGTTCGCGGGATTATTGCGCGTCCCGCCGCGGCAGGGAAGAGATCTTGGCGGGGGCGATCACGGCCGCGTAGAATCCCCTTCTGTTGCTGCGTGGGCGGAGCCGTTCGCGCGGGACCGCGAGCGGCCGCGGCCGTTCGAGAAGGGAGATGAAGATGTCACGCCGGATCACGCCCGAAGATCTCTATAGAATCCAGCAGCCCGGGGAGTGCCGCATCTCGCCCTGCGGGACGCGGCTCGCCGTAGTGGTCGCGCGTTCAGACAAGGAAACCCTGCTGCGGATCAGCAACATCTGGATGGTTCCGACCGGCAGCGGCACACCCCGGCAGTTCACCCAGGGGAACCGATCAGACTCATCGCCACGCTTTTCGCCGAACGGCCGGATGCTCGCCTTCCTCTCTAACCGATCCGAGAAGTCGGAGGTCTGGACCATCCCTACCGACGGCGGGGAAGCGCGGCAACTGACGAAACTCCAGGGTTCCGTTTCGGAGCTCGCCTTCTCCCCGAACGGCAAGAACCTCGCGGTGGTTTTCACGCCCGTTGATGCCGATGCGAAGGAAAGGGAGGCGAACAAGAAGAAGGGGATGCCCGGGCAGGACTCGCCGAAAGTCCGGACGATCGAGCGGATCTTCTACAAGCTCGACGGCGCCGGCTTCATTCCCAAGGAGCGCCCGCATCTCTGGCTCGTCGATGTCGAGACGGGCCATGCCAGGCAGTTGACCAACGAAGCCCACTACGGCGAATCGCAGCCTGTCTTCTCGCCGGATGGAAAGTGGATCTACTTCAACAGCAATCGCTCCGACGACCCGGACGTCGACCTCGAACGCGAGGACATCTGGAGGATCCCGGCGCGCGGAGGGGCGATCGAGAAGATCCGTACGTTTGACGGTCCATCTTCCGCCTTTTCGATCAGCCCCGACGGGCAGTGGATCGCGTTTCTCGGTCAAGAGGATGCGAACGCGCCATGGGGAACGAAGCACACGAAGCTCTGGCTCGTCCGCTCGACCGGAGGCAAGCCCGTCGACCTCGCGCCGAGCTTGGACCGGACCGCGACGAACACAACGATCAACGACACCTTCGGCACGGGGTCGACGCAGCCGCCGATTTGGTCCCCGGACAGCCAATGGGTCCACTTCGTGATCAGCAACGAGGGAAACACGGAGATCTGGGGAACCCACATCCGCGAGCGCAAACCGAGGCCGGTCGTCAACCGGCGCGGTGCGGTCCTCCATTACGACATCAGTTTCGAGTCCGGCTCGATCTACGCGACACTCTCCGATCCGCATACCCCGGGCGAGGTCTACTTCCTGTCGGCGCGTGAAACACAGGTCGCCCGCCACCTCACGACGTTCAACGAGTGGCTGAAGAAGAAGACGGTCGTCCTCCCCGAGGAGTTCTGGTTCCATGGCAAGGGCCGCCACCGCCTGCAGGGGTGGGTTCTGCCCGCGCGCGCGCGCGCCGGACGGAAGACTCCAGCGATCCTGTACATTCACGGCGGGCCGGGCACGCAGTATGGACGCGTCTATTTCCACGAGTTCCAGGTTCTGGTCGCGCGCGGATACACGGTCATCTTTTCGAACCCGCGGGGAGGCACCGGGTACTCCGAGAAGCACTATGCCGCAATCTACAACGCGTGGGGCACGATCGACTACACGGATCTCATGTCGTTCGTCGACGAGTCTCTCGAGCGGTTCCCATCCATCGACCGCAAGAGACTTGGCGTCGCCGGCGGCAGCTACGGCGGCTACATGACGGCATGGATCATCGGGCACACGAATCGATTCGCGGCGGCGGTGACGCAGCGCGCCGTTGTGAACCTCGCGAGTTTCTGGGGTACGAGCGACTTCGGATACGCCTGGTATCGCGCCTTCGGTGGGAAGCTCGCGTGGCGCGATCCGGGCCACTACCTCAAGATGTCGCCGATCACCTATGTCGACGCGGTCAGGACGCCGACCCTGATCGAGCATCAGGAGAACGACCAGCGTTGCTCGGTCGAACAGGCGGAGCAGCTCTTCGCCGCGCTGAAGCTCCGCAAGGTCCCGACCGAATTCCACAGATATCCGGACGAATCGCACGGCATGAGCCGCGCGGGGCGTCCGGATCGGAGGATTGAACGAATCGAGCGGATCGCCGGTTGGTTCGATCGTTGGCTCACGGCGAAGAGGCGGCGCGCTGCCGGGAGAAGAACGACCCGGGCGCGCCGCTAGCCCAGCTTGACTTCGGTTGAGAAGCGAGCCCGCGCGCCGCGAGGTCCGGCGCCCCGGGGAGAAAGCCCTAGCCGAGTGGATGCGCGAGGCGAGCTTCTCAAGTCCGCTCAAACTGGTCTAGCCCGCGTTTCTCAGCACCGTTCGTCGCGAAACAGCGTCTATGATCAGGGGACCGCGCCTCGGGACCCGATTGCGCGACACCCTGCGCGCTCGACCGTTGGGAACGCGGCCAGAGCATCGGTGTTGCAGGCAGAGGCCAATCCGAACTCGAGAAAGGGGAGCGTCGTGAGACTGCGTCGATCATTCGCCAACTTGTTGGCTCTGGGCCTGTTGTTGCTGCTCCTGTCCGCCGCCTGGCACGGCGACGTGCAATCCGCGACCGAGAGATGGCTCTGCCCCGTCTGTCAGGTCCAGGTCATCGACCGTCCCGCCGGGGCGACCGATCTCACATGCCCGAAGTGCGACCTCACCTTCTCCCAGGACGACCTGCGCTGGCGCAGGGGGTACATCGCCATCGGAAGCCGCCCGGCGTCGGTGGTCTGGTATCTCCTCCCGGAGTGCGGGATCTTCCGCAACGATGGACTCGTCGTCTTCGAGCATTCGGACTCTCTATGGGTCCCTTGGAGCGCGATCGATTACTACATCCCTCGCCAGCGGATCGCCCGTCTCACTTCCCACGTCGAATACCTGACCCCGTACTCGAAAGGCCCGGATTGCGAGAAGCCTCCGTTGTTCACGGCAGCCGTCGCCGATAGCGTCGGGGACTTCATGAAGCCGCGCACGATCGAGGTCAACACGCGCACGGAGGAGATGTCTTCCCTTCACGTCGTCGCCCGCAGCCGGGCGGCGCTCGATTCCGCGAGGGTTCGATTCATCAAGGAAGTCGAGGCGGGCAAACACCCCCGCCTCCCCCGGACCCAGCCGCAAGTGATCCGCTCCTCCACGCCGACGGTCCCCGCCTCGGCGATGAACGACTCGCTCGACACGATTCTCGAGGCGCGGATGGCGGAGAACGGCCGCATCCTCAAGATCAATCGCCTCAAGGGAAGCGGAAACGCGGAAGTCGATCGAGCCGCGCTGCTCGCCGCTTATCGCACCGTGATGGTCTCGGGCGGCGAGATGGGTATGGGCATCCCCGCGACGATGGTCCTGCATTACACTTTCAATCGAGGGGCGGCGACGGTGGACATCAAGCCGGCTGTCCCCCCGATGTGGAGAGAGTGGTTCGACGCTCCATCGCAATAGCGGGAGAGAGATCGCGAGCCCAGGGGGGCTCCGCGGAACTCGCGCTCAGGAGCCCGTCTTTCCGGACGGATCTCCACGATCGACCCTCGGAGCGATCGTCTCCACATGTGTCGAGTGGTGCCGCTCGATCGCAAGCTCGACCAGGCGCGTGATCAGGTCCCTGTAGCCGATCCCGCTCGCTTCCCATAGCATCGGGTACATGCTGATCGGGGTGAATCCGGGGATCGTGTTGACCTCGTTGAAGTAGACGTTTCCGGTGCGGCGGTCGAGCAGGAAGTCGGCGCGCGCCATCCCTGCGAGATCGAGCGCGCGGAAGATCCGGACAGCCATCACGCGGACGGTTTCGGAAGTCTCTCTCGGGATCTCCGCCGGGATCACGGCCCGGCTTTGGTCGTCGATGTACTTCGCGTGGTAGTCATAAAACTCCCCGCCAGGGACGACTTCTCCCACGACCGACGCCTGCGGGTCGGCGTTGCCGAGGAGGGCGACCTCGAGCTCGCGCGCGTCGATCCCATCCTCGACGAGAATCCGGTAGTCATAGCGGGCCGCGTCCCGGACCGCGGCATCGAGCTTCGTCAGGTCGTGGAGCTTCGTGATCCCGACGGATGAACCCGCGCCGGAGGGCTTCACGAAGACCGGCAGGTTCAGGTGCTCTTCGATTTCCGCGCGCACCCAGCTCGGGTTCTTCTGCCAGTCCTCTCGCGTGAAGGCGACATACTGCGGAATCGGAATCCCGATGCAGGCCGCGATTCGCTTCATCGAGACCTTGTCCATGCCGAGGGCGCTACCCAGGATTCCCGCCCCGACGCACGGCAGGCCGGCGAGGCGCGCGAGCCCCTGGACGCTCCCATCCTCACCTCCCTGCCCGTGGAGGGCCGGAAAGAGGACGTCGATCGGGGCGGGGGACGATTCTTGCAAGTCCGCCTTCGCGAGTGCCTCTTTCCCGATCGTGATGTCGGGACTCGCTCCGGCTTCTGATCCACGAACCGGCACGAGACTCCCGCCCGCCGCGCCGCTCAGGAGGACCTCGCGCCGCGGAAGCGGGTCGATCTGCCGTTCATCGACGAGCTTTCCCGCCAGGTCCGCAAGGGGTCCACTCCCGGCGAGTTGCAGCCAGCGCCCCTCGCGGGAGATATAGATCGGTACGATCTCGATCCTCGCCGGGTCTGCCTCCTTGGCGATCGATGCGGCCGTCGTGATCGAGATCTCGTGCTCCGGCGATCGTCCACCGAAAAGCAGACCGAGCCGGATCCTCCGCGTCGTCGTCAAACCGCCGTCCCTCCTTCGGACTTGCCGGGGACCGCCGGCCAGCGCCCGATCATCCTGACAGCCCCCCGATCCCCGCGTCCAGCCCCCCGCTTGGTCGCCGGACTGCCCCTGACCTGGTTCGGACCCGGCCGTCCCTCGCGTCCCGACCCAACCACTCCCGGCCCTCGACCGGCCCCTGCCCGCCCCTTTAGAATGTGTCCGCGACGGTCTAGAATGTGTCAATCTGACCACATTCCAGGGATAACGAGGAGGGATCAAGAACGATGAACGCCGATCTCCAGAAATGGGTCGCCGACTGCGAGCGCCTGACCCGCCCCGATCGCGTGGTCTGGCTCGACGGTTCGCGGCAGGAACACGAACGGTTGATGGCCCAGGCCCTTGCCGATGGGGTCTTCGTCCGGATGAACGAGAAGAAGTACCCGAACTGCTTTTTCCACCGGAGCAATTCGACCGACGTCGCCCGCACGGAGCACCTCACATTCATCTGCAGCCGCAACAAGGAAGACGCGGGTCCCACGAACAACTGGATGTCGCCCGAGGAAGGGCGCGCGAAGGTCCGTCCCCTCTATGACGGCTGCATGAAGGGGCGCACGATGTATGTGATCCCTTACGTCATGGGACCGCTCGGCTCTCCCATCTCCAAGGTCGGCGTCGAGATCACCGATAGCCTCTACGTCGTCGAGAGCATGAGGATCATGACCCGGATGGGGAACGCGGCCCTGGAGCAGCTCGGCGATTCGACCGACTACTGCAAGGGGTTCCACTCCCTCGGCGACCTTTCGCCCGACCGGCGCTTCATCCTCCATTTCCCCGAGGATCGTGAGATCTGGTCGATCGGCTCGGGGTACGGCGGAAACGCCCTCCTCGGGAAGAAGTGCTATGCGCTCCGGATCGCGAGCGTGATGGCCCGCGACCAGGGGTGGCTCGCCGAGCACATGCTGATCCTCGGACTCGAGAGCCCGAAGGGCGAGGTCACCTACATGGCGGCCGCCTTCCCGAGCGCCTGCGGCAAGACAAACCTCGCGATGCTGGTTCCCCCCGAGTCGCTGCCCGGCTGGAAGATCTGGACCGTCGGCGACGACATCGCCTGGATGAAGTTCGGACCCGACGGACGACTCTACGCGATCAACCCGGAATACGGTTTCTTCGGCGTCGCCCCCGGAACGAGCATGAAGACAAACCCGAATGCCCTCCTGTCCGTGGAGAAGAACTCCCTCTTCACGAACGTCGGGCTGACCGACGATCTGCTTCCCTGGTGGGAGGGGATCGGCTATCCCGCCCCCGACGCCGGCGTGCTCGACTGGAAGGGGAACCGCTGGATGCCCGGCAGCACGGAGAAGGCGGCGCATCCGAACTCGCGTTTCACTGCCCCGGCCAGGCAGTGCCCGTCGATCTCACCGCATTGGGAGGACCCGAAGGGCGTTCCGATTTCTGCGATCATTTTCGGGGGACGGCGCGCGAAGGTCGCTCCTCTCGTTTACGAATCGTTCGACTGGAACCACGGCGTATTCGTCGGGGCGAGCGCCGCCTCCGAGACGACCGCGGCCGCGACTGGAGCGGTGGGCGTCGTACGCCGCGACCCGATGGCGATGCTACCCTTCTGCGGCTACAACATGGGCGACTACTGGAACCACTGGGTCAAGTTGGGAACGCGGAGCGACAAGATGCCGAGGATCTTCCACGTGAACTGGTTCCGGCTCGACGGCGCCGGCAACTTCCTCTGGCCCGGATACGGTGAGAACGTGCGCGTACTGAAGTGGATCCTCGAGCGGTGCCATGGAAAGGGAGATGCGGTTGAGACCCCGATCGGCTACGTGCCGAAGCCTGAGGCGCTCGATCGCACCGGCCTCGACGTGAGCGAGTCCACGATGAAGGAGCTTCTCACCGTCGACGCGGCCGAGTGGCGCGGCGAGATCGCCAGCATGAGGGAGTTCTTCGCCAAGTTT
Source organism: uncultured bacterium (assembly GCA_964575675.1). GTDB lineage: Bacteria > Eisenbacteria > RBG-16-71-46 > CAIMUX01 > VGJL01 > CAZNRY01. Next base: position 13,275 of record CAZNRY010000045.1, on the reverse strand, counting down.
GGCGAGAAGTTGCCGAAGGAGATGACCGCTCAGGTCGATTCGTTGGAGAAGAGGCTGGGTTAGCGCGCGGTCCCGGACCGCTGGACCCCGAGTAACCTCGAGAAGAAACGGCGTCGGACTTTCGTCTGGCGCCGTTCCTTTTCCCCATCCGTGGGATTACGTCTCCCTTGTTAGAAGCGCGATCAGCCCTTCTTGCGAAGCCGGCGGCTCACGCCCGCCAGCCCGAGGAGCCCACCGCTGAGGAGATAGAGGCTCGACGGTTCGGGGACGGGGGCGGCAATCGCATTGATCTCGGTGTCGAAGCTGGCGTAACCCGTCTCGGGGTTGCCTGCCGCGATCCCGATGTAGCGGTACGGTGAGGCGAAGCTCCACTGAGAAACATAGTTGTCATGCTTCACGGCGGCGCTCACGCCATCGATCCAGACCGCGTCCCAGCTGGCCGCGGTCCAGACGCCGAACGGACTGGAGCCGGTCGACCCGTAAACCCGGAACTCGGTCCCCTCGAGAAGCTCCGACTCGCCGGTCCCGACGTGATCGATGTAAGGGAACACGGTGACGACGCTCTGGGCGGATCCGAGATCGAAGATCAATCCCTGACCGCTCCAAACGCCGAAGCCAGCATCGGTATCCTGAATCCACGCACTATCGAACGCGTTGCCGGGGAAGGGATTCAGACTCGGCTGGGTGTATCCATAATCGGTGGAACCATCCCAATCTCCGCTGTCCTCGGCGCCCGACACATAGGTCGCGAAAGCCCCGCTCGGACTGATTGTTCCCCCGAAGGTGGTGTAGGCGCCTGCCACGCCGGGAACAAACAAGACCACGGCGGCTAACGCCAGAAGCTTTCTATGGTCTCTGATCATCCATCTCCTCCTGATTTTCTGGGTGGATTGAGGGCCCCTCCACCCGCTTGAATCAAACTTGAGATAACCATAAAATAATCTTCACCTAAGAATCAAGATGTTTTCTAGTTATTAGCACTTCACGATCGTGTCTCCGTTCGAGAATGAGCTTCTCTCATCGTCACAACTAGCTGCGTCATAATGAGATAGAAATATTGCGGCCGGGAGCGGGCGCCCCCGGCCGTGTGGTGAGACTCGATCGGTGGACGAACTTCGGCCCGCGAAGGCTAGGCCTTCGCGCCCCATTCCTCCTTGCAGTTGATTCCGAGGCTCTCCAGCTCGGCCAGGATTGGCAGATACACCGACGGGGCCGTCGGAGCGTGGACGCCCGGCTGGCTGATCTTCCCCTCCAGGATCAGCCTCGTTCCGATCGCCGCCGGCAGACTCACCGTGCGCGACATGGCCGAGTCGCCGTGGGCGACGCCCACGGGGCCGAAGTCGATCAGGGTGGACGTGATCCGCTGCTTCTTCCCGCCCGGGTACTCCGCGGTGAATTCGTGGAAGAGAACGATCATGTCCCTCTCGCCCGGCTTGTAGCTCAACTTGTCGATCAAGAGCGCGCAGAGGATGTCCATCGCGTTGCCCTTGCCCTTCGCGACCGGATCGTTGCTGAAGAGGCCCAGCCACTCGAGGCGGGCGATGATGTCGGATGTGACCGGCACCCCGCAAAACGCCGCCGTCTCCGCCTTCACGTCCCCTCCGGCGCTCTTGATCAGGCTCGCGGTGAGCTTTCCGAAGGTCAGTTCCGCGGTGTCGATCTTGTTCTCGCTCAGGTAGCCCATGTCGGCGATCTTCTTCCAGGTGCGGCACCAGCCGTCATTTCGCAGTGTCCCGCGGAACATCGTCTTCGTTCCCTCGATGCCGTACTGTTCGCTGTAGGGAATGGAGTCCCGGTTCGGATACCCTTCGAACTTCCGTCCGCCGGGGACTTCAACGGGCCAGTGGTTGTCGAAGAGCTCGGGGCCCGGGATGTCCTTCTGCACTCCGTCCCATAGATAATGGGCCTCGTTCCGTCCGGCCATCACGACGCCGCGCGGGCTCCAGGAGAACTTGTAGCCGAAGGGATTGTCATTTGCCTCGGGCGCGGGCAGACCGCCGCAATATGACCGGAAGCCCGTGATCTTGCCGCCGTCCTTCTTCACCGTATCGATCACCTTCATCGCGGACATGTGATCGATCCCTGGATCCAGCCCGAGCTCGTTCATAAAGACGAGTCCCGCGCTCTTGGCCTGGCCGTCGAGCTCGCGCATCGCCGGGCTGATGTAGGACGTGGTCATCAGGTGCTTCTTGTGCTTCAAGCAGAGCTTCGCGATCCCCACGTGGTAGGTGTAGGGAACGAGGCTCACCGCGAGGTCGCAACCCATGATCAGCTTCTCGAGACTCTCGCTGTCGTCGACGAGGAGTGGCACCGCCGTCCCCTTGGGGTTCCCGCCGATCAGTTCGTGCGCCTTGCTCACAGTGCGTGTGGCGACGATGACCTGATAGTCGGGAAGAGCCAGCAGGTAGCGGACCAGCGGCTTTGCGACAAGGCCGGCGCCGAGCACGAGAATGTTTTTCATCGAGAGTTCTCCTTTCCGGGCAGAAAATCGGCCAGATACTTGAAGCCCGGCGTGAGCTCGCCGTGGTAGACGATGACGGCCTTCCGGATCTCTTCCGGCAACCCATCCACCTCGAGCGATGCTGAAAGATTGGCGAGTCGAATCGATTCGACATAGGGGAGCAGTACCCTGCTGAAGAACTCCGATGCTTCGCGCGGGAGCTCGCAGGGCAGGTTGTCGATCGCCATGACGACGGGGCCGTGGCCGGCGAATCCGTCGGCGGCGCGATCTTCTTCCGGCAGGTAGACGAAAGTGGGATGGTCGGGCTCCGTGGCCTTCGACGTGAACTCGATCCCCCCGTCGAGATCGCAGCTGATGTCACCGATCACGCGCAGCGAGGGCTTCTTGCCCTGCGCGTAAAGCCCGCGCGCATCCGCCGACGTCATGACCCGCGGATAGCGCTTGTCCCAGTAAGCGCAGTTGACGAGGACGCTGAGACGCGGCAGGTAGCGGTTGAAGATCCCGGCATAATTGCCTGGATTCTTGTAGTAGTCCTGGAGATCGAAGACCCCGCCCGGCGAGACCGGCTCGACCATGTTCTCTTCCTTGAAGACAACCTTGTAGACCTTGCGGTTCGACATCGACCCGAGATCGCGGTTGAGAAGCTCCTGCGGGCTCAGCATTCCGAACGGAAGGTGATCGAGGATGTCCTGGGCCCCGGTCGATACGTGGCCGTAGCCCGTCAAGCCGATGATCATCGGCGTCAGCTCGGGGGGCAGCCCGTCGCGCGCGATTTCCTCGCCGACCGACCAGATGTGATCCTCTGCGGCGGTCAAGGTCGGATAGGTGTGGGCCATGCGGATCTTGGCGAAAGGGGTCGCGAATCCCTCGAGCTTCAGCCGCTGCCCCAGGACGTGGAGCGTGTCGATCATTCCCGCGTAGCCGGCGAAGGTTCCGAAGAAGATCAATCGCTTGCCCTTTTCGTCGGCCACCCTCTCGTAGTCGATTAGGCTGCTCCCGCGGTCGATGATCCTCTTCAGCATCGGCATGTTGTGCAACTGGCCCTTGATCACGTGGGAGAAGAAAACGTAGGTCTTCTCGTCCTCGAGCAACTCGATCGGGATCTCCTTCACGGCGAATACGACGCTGCACGGCGAGAGGGATTCCTGGATCTCGGCCCCCGCCTGACGATACTCGTCGTCCGTGAATACCCTGATCGGGGAGGGCTGAACGATGACCCGGACCCCCTCCTCGACGAGCTGCCGGACGTGCGCGGGCACGAGGGGCACCCGGCGTTCCCACTTGTTCTTGTCTTCCCTGCGGATACCGATTGTCTTTTCCATAACTGCTTCCTGGGGTGTGGATTAGCGCATCTCGCACTCGCTGCAGAACCGTGACCAGAAAGGTAATCTAATCACAATGCGGACGAGCCGGTCAACCGGGGGGGGCGTGCGGGTGGAGCCGGTCGGCTCCCCTACTTCCTCTCGACGAGGACCACGTCGACCGTAAGCTCCGCGCCGTCGCGGACGATCCGAACGCGAATCGCGTCGCCCGGCTTGTGACTCTTCAGGATTCCCGAGTAGTCCTCGAGGCCCGAGACCTTCTCATCGTCCACCCCGATGATCCGGTCTCCCTGCCGAAGCCCGGCCTTCTCGGCAGGGCTCGCGGGCAGCACGCCGCTGATCAGAACCCCGTCGCCCTGGAAGGTCATGTCGGGGATCGTCCCCAGGCTCACGCGGCGAGGCGCGGCCGGCTGGGATCCCTCCGGCGGCTTCACGCGATCCGCGCCGGGGGGAACGAAGGTCAGCCGCCGGTCGCGATCCGCGAGATACCGGGCCATTTCGGTAGCGAACGCTGCGATCTCCCGCAGTCCGTCGTAGTTGAGCTTGGCGGCGGCGTCCGTGATTCGATGATAGTCGGCATTCGGTCCCGTGAAGATGTGCACGGCGGGCACGCCCTTCGAGAGGAACGAGACCTGGTCGGACCCGAAGGGTCCCTTCTCGGGAACCGAGAGATCGAAACCGTACTCGAGGTTGATCCCGCGGAGCGCATCGGGCAACTCGATCGCGCTCGAGGCGGAAAGGACCAGGAGCCGGCGGCCTTCCATCCGGCCCACCGTGTCGAGGTTGATCATGGCGATCGCCGATTCAAGCGGAACGACCGGATGGTCAGCGTACCACTGCGAGCCGAGCAGCCCTTCCTCCTCGCCGCTGAAGGCTACGAAGATGATGCTTCGTTCGCGGGCCGGGCCGGCCGCGAGGTTTCTCGCGATCTCGCACAGCGCGGCGACGCCCGAGGCGTTGTCATCGGCGCCGGGGTAGACATTCCCCTTCGCATCGCGGCCGAGATGGTCGTAGTGCGCCCCGACGATCACGCAGCCGTCCGCCGTTCCCGGGAGAATCCCGACGACGTTGCGCAATGTCATCTCGCCCCACTTCGCTCCGGCGGGAAGGCGGACCGCATCGGCGATCTTCGGGGCTTCGGGTTTGAAGGACTGAAACCACGTCCCCGTGTCTCCCGCCGGCTTCATTCCCGCCCGCTCGAAGCAGGCGGCCACCTTCTCGGCAGCCAGATCGATTCCTTTCGCCCCGATCACGCGTCCGCCGAGGGCGTGATCGCAGAGGGCCGCGACGAGGGAGGGCAGTTCCTGTTCGGACGACGGCGGGGACGACGCCGGCTTCGGCGCCTGGGGCCGACCCGCGCCCGGCGAGCCGAGAGACAAGAGCAAGAGAAGCGGGACCGCCCGAAGGACAGGGGCGCGCAGGATGGCGGCTACTCGATCATGCAAGACGGAAAGGGAGCGGTTGCACAGGACGGCGATCGGGCCACGCCACTTCATTTCGCGCCTCCCGCGAAGGTCGCGCGGAGCGGCGAGGACCGCACATCCCAGGATCCCTTCACGACGTTCTTGCCGCCTTCGAAGAGCAAGTAGCTGTACTTGCCGTAGTGGGGGATTTTCCTCCCGACCGTTGCGATGCCGTCGGCCGCCGCCACATCGACAAGCGTCCAAGGCTGCGCCGGCGTTCCGCCCGCGATGACGGCATCGCGGCCGGCGGGCTGCTCCGACCCGGCGATGATCCAGCCGGATGCAGAGCCGGCGGGTGGGACGCATCCCTCCTCAGACATCGACGCGAGAAGACGCCCGGCGAGGGGGCCGCGTCCGAGCAGCCAGAGCGGCACACCCGGGGCGAATACGGCCGGCAAGCCCGCCTCGCGGAGAATCCCGAGCTTGGCGCCCGTGTCCCAATCGTTCGCAAGGACCTCGTATGCGGCCGTTGCTTCAGGCGTGAGACCGTCCGCGATCACGACGACGGCCGTGTCGGCGCCGAGCGTCCGGCTGATCGCCGGCGGGATCTCGCTCGCGTCGATCTTCCGAAGTACGTCGAAGTCGGGGTCGACGGCGACCCAATCGGGCGGGCGCTTCACGCTGAATGTGCACGCGGCCGTCCTCTCGGAGAGAGGCACGACCCGCGTCGACTCCGCGAGGGGATCCTCCCAACCGATCCGGACCGGCACCCGAAGATCATACAAGTCCCGCTGTTCCTGCCCGATCACGACCGTGACCGCGTAACCCGCGTCATTGGAGCCGCTGACCTCGCGCTCCTTCAGGATCAGTACCGGCGCTCCTGTCCGCTCGAGCCATTGCTCCTTCCACCCGGAAAGATTCATCCCGCTGCGCTTGGCGAATGCATCAAAGAGGTCGTCCCAGGATGCCCTCTTGAACAGCTGCGCTCGATAGAACTCCTGGAGCGCTCCCCAGAACTCGCCGTCCCCGAGAAGACGCCGGATCTGGTGCACGACCATCATCGACTTCCCGTATCCGATCGCCTGGGTGGCGAAATCCCCGCGCTCGCGGAACAGACGAAGGGGCGCGTCCTCCTTCTCGCTCACGTAGTCGAGATATCCTTGAAGCGTCGTCCTCCGGTAATCGCGGGCCTCGGCTTCGCTCTGGCGTTCTTTGTACAAGTAGTCCGCGCCATAGGTCGTGAGCCCCTCGCACCAGTTTCCGCGCGCGTAGTCCACGAACACGCCGTTGCCCCACCAGTTGTGCAGGATCTCGTGTCCGTAGGACGTGTCGAGAATGAAGGGAAGCCGGATCACCTGGTCTCCCAGCAGGGTAAACGACGGCATCCCGAATCCCGTCTGCCAGAAGTTTTCGACCAGGGCGAACTTCTCGAACGGATACGGGCCGATCCGCTCCCCGTAGAGATCGAGGTACCGTTTCGTCCCCTCGATGTATCGGGAGCAGGTCGCCGAGTCGGTGTTGGCGTAGGTGAACGTCTGGACTAATACGCCGCGGTACTCTTCCTTCCGTCCCACGTAGGGTCCCGCGATGAAGTAGATCTCTTCCATCGGCTGTGCGCAGATCCAATCATCCCTATGCATGAAGGTCCGGATGCCGCTGAAGAGCGACTTTCCCTGCGATACGCCCCGCCAGCCGATCGGCGTCCTCAGGGTGCAACGAAAGGTGAACCGCTCGTCGGGACGCGAAGGGACCCAGAACGACGCGCCGCTCAGGAACGCCCCGCGGGGATCGACCAGGCCGGAGGTGGTCTCGAAACCGCGCGCGTATGCCGCTTCCGGCGGGCGCAACGAATCGCAGACGACCCCTTCGTAGATGAAGACCACGCGCACTTCCTCCGGCCAGTCGGCGGGCGCGCCGGATGGGGCGAGGAAGATCGATCGCGCCCGCTCGTAGCCGCCCAACTCCTCGTAGGGAGGAGAGTGCCAGTAATCGCGCGGGCGAAGGCGCTCCTCGTGGATGACCATCGGCAGGTCCAGGCCGGTGACCCGCGTGAGCTTGAGGCTTCGCGCGAGAAGTACGGGGAACTGCACGGACCTCGGGATGCCGGGCCGATGCACGATCGTCAAGGTGTCCGCCACGACGAGCGACGCGGTGGCCGGGTCGATCGTGGCCGTCAGCCGGTGGCTCGCTATCGCTCCGCCCGCGGGGTTGTCGCCGATCGGCGCGGGAAAGAGATCTCCTGCGGCCCAGGCGGGCGCCGCGCCTGCGGGGAACGCCCCGGCGACGGCGGCGACCGCGACGACAGCGGCAAGCAGCCAAGCGGATCGGTTCGAGAAGCTCTCGCTTCGCATCTTTGTTACCCCCATGGGAAGTCGGACCCATCTCATCGGGATGGACGATCCCGCCGGCTCAGACTCTACACGACCGCGCCCGGAGCGGCTCGGGTATGATGGGGTGCGCCGCCCGGCGGGCAGAGGGCGTCCGCGGCAGACCCGTCACGTATGACTGGAGGTCAGAGATGTCCGACGCACGGAAGGAGATTCTGCGGCTCGTGGCAGATGGCAAGATCACACCCGAAGAAGGGGACCGCCTCCTGAGGGCGCTGGAAGGACCATCCGCCGGGACGGGACAGGAGACGCCCGACGCCGCAGGCGAGGCTCAAGCAGGGAGAGGCGGGCGGCTCGCGGACGGCATCGCCCAGGTGATCGAGGAGGTCGGCGAAACCGTGCGAAGGGCCATGGAAGACGCGCTGGGGACGGCGCAGAGGGCCTTCGATGAACATCGCGCGACGACCGAGTCCGTCGAGATCCGCGACGGACGATTCTCCGCGCCGCCGGGAGCCCGGCTCAAGGTGCAGCAGGCGATCCGCTTGTCCTTCGGCGGCGGTTCCAAGGGCGGGAACGTCATCCTGCGCGCCGCTCCGGATGACGTGGTGCGCGTGATCCGGGGCGAGGCCGTCGAGGCCCATCGCAACGGGGCCGACTACGTCCTGACCTGGGCGAAGGGGAACCTAGAGCTCGAGGTTCCCCGCAGTCTCTCGGGACTCGACGTCCGCTGCATGGGCGGCGATCTCGAGGTCGCGGACTTCATTGGACCGATGTCGCTCGAGACGATGGGCGGCGAGCTCCGCGTGCAGTCGCCCCGGGCACCGTTCAAGTTCCGCACGCTGGGGGGGAAAGTCCGCGTCGTCGATTGCGATCTCCGCGACGGGACCGCAACGATCAACTCGACCGGCGGGGATGTGTTCGTCCAGTTCGCGCCCGACGCCTCGGTCACGGTGCGCGCATCGAGCCTGGGCGGGACCTTTGATTTCCCTCCCGGCACGAAGCGCGAGGAACAAGGGAGGACGCTCCGGCGCGCATCCTGTGCGATCGGCCAAGGGGCGGCGGAGATTCGGATCGACACACTGGGCGGCGATGTGCGGATCCGGCGGGAGTAGACCGGTTTGAGCAGACTTGAGAAACTCGCCTCGCGCATCCGCTCGGCTAGGGCTTTCTCCCCGGGGCGCCGGACCTCGCGGCGCGTGGGCTCGCTTCTCAGCCGAAGTCAAACTGGTCTAGACCGTCCCGATCGATTTGATCGGATCCGGAACCGGGCGGCGCTCTCGCCACGATAAATCGCTCTGAGGCAGTCCGGGCGAAAGCCCGGGAGTGATGGAGGGCCTGATGCGGGGTTCGCCTCTTCTCGTGCTTTTCTTTTTCTCCGGCGTGGCCGGATTGATCTACGAACTCGTCTGGGTCAGACAGCTCACGCTCGTTTTCGGAGGGACGACCTACGCGATCACGACGGTCGTCGTCGCCTTCATGGCGGGGCTTGGCCTCGGCAGCTACCTCGCGGGACGCTTGAGCCGCCGCATCGAGCGGACCGTTCGCGCATACGGCCTGCTCGAGATTGCGATCGGCTGCTACGCGCTGATCATCCCGGTGTTGCTCGGCCTCGCCGAACCCGCCTACCGAGCGATCTACCCTCTCGCGGCGGCGGATCCGTGGCTACTGACGGCATTCCGGTTTCTTGTCAGCATCGTCATCCTGATAATTCCGACGACCTGCATGGGCGCGACCCTTCCAATCCTGGTCCGCCACATCGCCGCGACCGAGCACGGACTCGGCCGGTCGGTGGGCTACGCGTACGGGATCAACACGCTCGGCGCCGTCTTCGGTGTTCTTCTCGCCGGGTTTTTCCTCATCCCCGGGCTCGGCCTCGAGAACACGACCCGCCTCGCGGCAGCCGTGAACATCGGGATCGGCCTGACGGCGGTCCTGTATCTCGCCCGCCCCACGGCCCCCGGGCGGGCCGTTGAGGCGGTCGTCGGGGACACACTCGCGTCCATCCCTCAAGCGCCGCCGTTGAGCCCAACAACACGGCGGATCGTCCTGCTAGGGTTCGCGGCCTCGGGATTCGCGGCGATGATCTATCAGATCACATGGACGCGCGCGTTGGTTCTCTCCCTGGGTTCGAGCACCTACTCCTTCACCTGCATCCTGGCCGCGTTCATCCTGGGGTTGGCCCTCGGCAGCCTGGCCGTCACGCGCTTCGTCGACCGTTGGCGGAGTCTCGTTTCCGGTTTCGGCGTCCTCGAGCTCGGGATCGCGATCTCGGCCATGCTGATCGTCCCGCTGAACAGCAAGATCCCCTTCGCCGTCGTTTCGATCGTCCAAAAGCATCAGCAGAACTTCGGCGCGCTCCTGTCGCTGCAGTTCCTCCTCGTCATCGCGGTGACGATCATTCCGACGTTGTTGATGGGAGCGATCTTCCCGCTCGTGATCCGCGCGCTCGCCCGGGACACCGGCGAAGCAGGCGCCGCAACCGGCCGCGCGTACGCGGTCAACACGATCGGCACGATCGCGGGGTCGTTTCTCGCGGGCTTCGTACTGATCCGGAGCGACGTTCTCGGCATCCAGAACTCGATCATCTTCGCGAGCGCACTGAACGGTGTGATCGGATTCACCCTCGTTCTGATCGGCCGCCGCGGCCATGCGGCGCCGTTTGCGCGCGCCGCGATCATCCCGGCATCCGCGGTCCTCGTAGCGATCCCGCTTCTCGCCCTCGCATTCGGGCGCTGGGATCCAAGACTCGTGAACAGCGCGCCCTTCTTCGGACGGACGATCAGCAGCGAGACGATCGAGCGGGGCGTCACGGACTACTTCGCCGAAGGCGTTGACATGACCGTGTCGGTCTACCACATCAAGACCGACTCCGACCACCTCACGCTGACCGTCAATGGGAAGCCGGATGCATCGACCGGACTCGAGGACATGACGACGCAGCTTCTGTTGGGGCATCTTCCGGCGATCCTTGGTCCGGGGGCCGGCAAGGCATGCGTCATCGGCCTCGGATCCGGGATGACCCTCGCGGCCGTGGCGCGCCATCCGTCCTACGAACGACTGGACTGCGTCGAGATCGGCGACGAGGTGATCCGCGCCGCTTCGTACTTCCAGCCGTACGCCCATGACGTGCTGTCGAGCGATCCAAGGGTCCGCATGATCCGGGCGGATGGACGCAACCACCTTCTCCTCACGGACGCGCGATACGACCTGATCGTGTGCGAGCCGTCCAATCCATGGATCTCGGGGGTGGCGAACCTCTTCACACGTGAGTTCTTCTCGCTGTGCCATTCGCGGCTGTTGGACGACGGACTCCTCGCGATCTGGCTGCAGGGATACAGCACTTCGGTCGAGGACTTCCGGATGGTGCTCCGCACCCTCTTCACCCTCTCGGACGACGTCTCCCTATGGACGCTCTACTTCAGCGACTACATGCTCGTCATGAAGAAGGGGCCGCAGACCCTCTCAGTGGGGGAGTTCATCGAGCGCTGC
>CAZNRY010000045.1:0-2263 GCA_964575675.1 uncultured bacterium | reverse complement strand
CCCGTGTCGGGGGGTGAGTGCAGCGAGCCCCGCGGCGCGCCCGCGGTGCGAAACCACCTCTCCCCCGTCGGTCTTCCACGGCCGTCGCATCTGCTCGGTCGCTACATCGCCTCGGGCGCGGAGCTGCGCACGTGGGTCGGCGACGGCCCGATCAACACCGACGACAACGCGCGGCTTGAGTTCTCGGCGCCGCGAAACCTCTACGCGGGCCAGTTCCATCTCGTCGAGGCGCTCTACCCACTCCAGCGGCCGGTACTGCCGGCGCTGTTCCCCGAATCTCAGGCCGCCGACTCATTTCCCCGCCTGGATGACGAGATCGCCACCGTCGTCGCTGCCCGATGGGCGCCCATCCGCGTCAATCAGCTGCTGCGTGAGGGCAAGGCCGAGATCGGCATGCGCTTCCTGCTCGACGCGTACCGCGCGGACCCCACGAACCCTGTGCTGTTCAACATGCTGGCCCCGTTGCGGAAACAGCTCCTGAACGCGGAGGGCGCTTCGATCGACAGTTCCGAGGCCGGCGCCCTCCTGGACAGATTGCGGCGGATCGAGGCGCCCGTCACGACGCCGAGACGAAACGCCGGCAGCTCTGACATCGTCGAGGCGCTGCGCAAGTGGGCCGCCCAGTCTGGGGAGTGGGGTTTCTGGGACGCCGCCGAGAGCCATCTAGCCGAGGCCCTCTCGCTCGAACCTGAAAACCGCGAGGTCGTGATCGAGATGATCACCCTGTTCGAGCGCACCGGACGCCGTGCCAGGGCCGACAGCCTTCGATCGACTCTAGACCTGCGCTGAAATGCCCGCCCGGCCCGGGTCTATCGGAAAGCGGCTTTGATCCGTCCCCACGTGACGCGCTCGGCAGGGACCTCCGTGCATGCCACGCCGAACGCCCCGACCAGCCCGCAGCTCCCGCTCTGCGCGGGGGCGCAGGGAGAACCGGCCGCGATCGTGAAGTTGCTGACCCAACGATTGCAGAAGAGCGGATCGGCCCCGATGTTGCCGTTGGCATGGCGCTGGTCCTGCACGGCGCCGATCCAGTCCCCACCCCTGTTGCCATAGAGATCGCAACAGATCAACTCAGGGACCATCCCCCCTTCACGGCTGTAGACAGCCTCGCCGGCGGTCGACCAGGCGATGATCGTATTGTGAAAGACCGGGATGGAGTCCTTGCTGTAGACCCCGCCACCGCGATAGACGCCCTTGTTCATCGCGAACGTGCACGATGTGAAGGTCGGGCCAGAGGAACTCTCGCACCAGACCGCCCCACCGACCGTCGCTCCGTTCGCCTGAAACAGACACACGCTGACCGAGGGGCTGGCGAAGTGGCAGGATAGGGCTCCCCCGCTCACGGCCGTGTTCTCCTGGAATGTGCAACCCAGGATCACAGGATAAGAATAAGCGCAATGGATCCCGCCGCCCGATAGAGCGTCGTTGTTCGCGAATGTGCAATTCCTGATAGTCGGAGATGAATTGTCTCCGAATCCGACGCCGCAGAGGATTCCTCCTCCGTTGTTGATCACCAGATTCTGTATGAACACGCAAAACTCGATCATGGGGGAGGCGCGCTCGACCGAGATCCCTCCTCCCTCCTCCGCGGAATTGCCGTAGAGCACAAGTCCCCTGAGGGTTGGGGAGGCTTCGCTGCAGAGAACGCCCCCTCCGCGGACCGCGTAGCCGTTCACGATCTTTATCCACTGGAGCAGCGATCCGGATCCCTCGCCGGAGCGGAAGAGGAAGCCGCTGTGGGGCGCGTCGACGGATCCCTCGCAGTCGATGATGCATTGGCTCGGATCGTTGTTCTCGGACGCGACCACGATTGCCTTGCCGAGGAAATCGATGTCGCGATTGCCTTCCCCCCGGAAGGTTCCGCTCGCCAGAAGAACCGTGTCGCCGGGGCTTGAGGCCGCGATCGCCTGCTGGATGGTCGGGAAGTCGCCGGCGCCGTCGGGCCGGACGGTGACGGTCGAGGACGATGCGGCCCGCATGGACAACAAAAGCGCCAGTGCGGCCGCCGAAAGCGCTGCCGCCCGTATCCTTCGTGAGCGACCGGGCATTCCCAACGATCTCATGCAGGCGTCTCCATCGACTACAGCCAGTTCCAGATCCCGGGATGCTTCGGCACGCGGGCGTGGCGCCGCGTCACGGTTCCCTGCGAGATGAACTGGAGCAGGTACCACATTCCGCCGGCCTTGTAGTTCGTTCCGCTCGCGCCGTCCCCACCGAAGGGTTGCTGGTCGACGACCGCGCCGGTCTTCTTGCGGTTGACGTG
>CAZNRY010000044.1:0-23214 GCA_964575675.1 uncultured bacterium | reverse complement strand
GCGCTCGCCTGGCGCATCCCGCCACATGCACCCGCCCGCGACTCGTTCGCCATGCCCCTTCGCGCGACTGCTCCGGCGGTAGACTGCCACGGCCATCGCGCCGTTCCTGCCCCGCCTGCGCTCTGGCGTCGCGCTACGAGACATGGCTGGACGCCCGCGGGCCAGGCGCCCCCCGAATGGTCGCGCTGCGCCCTTATCACGGAGGGGTCAGGATGAACCTCGCTACCCTCTCGATGACGCCCGGGTCCACGTTGCCCGGGACCGTGAGCGCCTCGGGCGAGGGTTCTCCGCTGATGGGAATGAAGAGATGTCCGAGCCCCGCGAATGTCTGCGACACCGCGTTCGTCTTCCCCGCGCGGGCGGCTGCCGCCATCCACGAATCGACATCGGCCCGGCCGATCTGATCGTCCTTAGCTCCGAAGAGGAGCAGCGACGGCCCCTTGAATGCCGCGAAATCGCTCGCGAGATCGCGGGTGCGATAGTCGCGGAGATACCGGCTGCCTATCCCCATGACCATGCGGGCGTCGGGCAGGGTGCCAGCTTCCACGCTGTCGAGCATGGAAAGCGCCGCGCGCGAATCGGGGTCCGAGATCGTGTCGATGGTGCCGCCCGAGCGCCCCGTGATCCCCTCCGCAGTGAGAATCCGATCGCGCAGGAGCGCGTCCAGCGGCCGCAGGGAGCCGGCGAGGGCGACGATGCCGGAAACTCCTCGGTCCGCGCGGGCGATCGCCGGGGCGAGCGAACCCCCGAGTCCGTGGCCGAGGATCCAGATGCGGCGGCCGTCGATCGCCCCCTTCGTGCGAAGAAACTCGAGCGCCGCGAGCGCGTCGTCGATCACCTCGTCCTGCACGGTCGAGCGCAATGGGTGGATCGTCTGCGGCGCGGCGAGGGTCCGCTTGTCGTAGCGGAAGCTCGCGATTCCGTAGACGGCAAGGCCCCGGGCGAGCTCGAAGAATGGGTGATTGGGCCCCAGGGTCTCGTCGCGGTCCTGGGCTCCGGCGTCGTGAACGAAGAGAACGGCGGGATACGGGATCTTCTGACCGCCTCGAGGAAGGGTGAGGAGGCCGTCGAGGCGCGTCCCCTTCGAGTCGAAGCTCACCGGTTGCTCCTCGAAGAGCACTCGGGTGGGTCGCGCTTCCCCTGCGGGGACGGACCGATCGATCTCAGATCGATGGGCCGGGGGCTGGTCCGGCGGCGCGGTCGCGCCGGGGGCCGTGCCTGGGGCCGTGCTCTTGAACCTGAGCCCCTGCGACGGGATGTCGGCGCCTTCGATCTGTCCCGCCGGGCCGATGCGGATCACCTCCGTGACCGAGCCGATTAGGACCCCGACCTTGCGGGATCCGTTTAACTCGGGCGGCTCCGGCGTGACATATGCGGGCATGAGCGCGCCGACTTGCGGCACGACAATTTGAAGAGTCTCCGGCTGGAAACCACGCTCCGCGGTCCGCATCGCGAGCAGCGCGAGGTGATTCATCGCCAGATTGTCGAGCACGAGCACTTCGCCGCGCGCGGGAAAGGAGCGGCGAAGACTGGTTCCTCCTGCAGCGATCTCGACTACGATCGAATCGGCGATTCGTCTGGCCGAGATCGACTGCTTCTCGCCCTGCACATCGGCATCGACCCTGTATTCCCTCAGCGAGTAGGTTCGATCGTCCACGACGAGAAGTTGCTTCGTCGTAACGATCCGACCCGACAGCTCGACCCTGGAGGAAGCCGTGACCGATAATCCTCCGTCCTGCTGGGCGGGTGTGGTGGCGAAGGTCTCCAGCCCGATTTCCGTCTCGAAACGGAAGAGCCGGAATTCCTGACCGGCCGATCGCGCAACCTCGAATCCTGCCGCAAGAAGGAACAGCAGGGCGAACGATGGACGTCTCCATGAATCCGGCCGGGCTTGGCTCATCGGCTTGCCTCCTTCGAATTTTCCCCTGGTCCGAAGCCTAGCCAACCGCCGCGATCCGCGCTATCCTTGGGTCGACAGCCCGGAGTACCGGGAACAGGGGAGGCGTCCAAGCAGCATGCCAAAGAAGAAAGACGGACCGGACCGCAATCTGCCGCTCTCGGACGCGGTGCTGGACCGGATCGATCAGGCTTGGGATGCCCTGGAGAAGGGGGATCTCGAGACCGCCAGCGCCGAAGCCGAGGAGTTGATGGAGGAAACCGAGGCGCATCCCGAGGTCCGTTTCTTGATGGGCGCGGCGCTCCTCGAGACTGGTTACCCGGCCGAGGCGCTCGATCACCTCGAGTCGTCCGAAGGGCAGGTGGACAGCCCGAACGTCCACATCTACTACCTTGCCTCAGCGATGCTCGAAATGGCGCGCTTCGACGAGTCGGAGGGGCTCTTCCGGCAGGTCCTCGAGATGGAGGAGGACAAGTCGCCGGTCCAGTACGGCCTCGCGCAGGTTCTGGAGCACCTCGGGCGCTACGCCGAGGCCGAGGTTTTTTACGAAGAGGCCCACCGCACCGACGCGGATGGGTGTCCGCTGCCGACCCGCATGCAGCGGGCTGCATTCGAGAAAGTGGTGCGCGAGGCGGCGGACTCCCTTCCCGATGAACTCATCGTTCACATGAAGGATGTCCCGATCCTCGTGCAGGACCTCCCCGAACGCGCCGTCCTCACCGACACGGCCGGCGAGACGATCACCCCGTCCGTCCTAGGTCTGTTCGTGGGAAGGAGCCTTCGCGAGCAGTCGGTCTTCAATGCGCCGGATCTTCCGCCGACGATCTTCATCTACCAGAGGAACCTCGAGCGGATCTGCCAGACTCGCGAGGAGCTCATCCACGAGATCTTCACGACCCTCTACCACGAGCTGGGGCACTATCTCGGCTACGAGGAAGAGGATCTGGAGGAGCGGGGGCTGGAGTAGGAAGGCACTTCCGGGCAATCCGGGCTAGAACCCAAACGCTCTCTCGGGAACTGTTGACTGAAGATAGTCTGGACCCTCAACCAGGGCCCGTCGCGATGCCGCGGCGAGCCCTGGGGATCCAACCGCTCAGTCATCAAAAACCAAAATCGACGCCAACTTTCATGTAGGTGATCCCAAATCCCACCTGGCCGTACAAGGCGAGGTTCGGAGACATGAAGTACCTGAGGCCCACCTGTCCTCCCAGGGCGATCCCGCTCGCCGAGGGGTTCCACACGTAGCCGGAATAGGCGTTATTCCACTTCCACGAGATATGTTGGTACGCGAGCACCAGCCCGGCAAATGGGTCGAGTTTGCTGTCGAGATCCAGCGCTTTCCCAAAATGGTAGTTCCCCTGCGGACCGAAGACAATGTAGGTGTATTTTCCACCGTATGCGTGAAACGCCGAGTAGGAGTACTGATAGTAGTCTCCCAAAACGCCGATGCCGATCTCTTCCGTGATCCCGTACTCGTATCCGCCCCCAAAAGCCACGGAGCTGCCGTTCACACCGAGCCCGATCCGGGGGCCGATGTAGTTGCCACCCTTCTCATACTGCGCGTTGCCGGTCGATGCCCAAAGGCACGTCCCGGCAAGAACAAGGAAAGCGAGCGCGAATCTCTTCATTGCGTCCTCCTGAATGGCAGGCCCGTATTTCAAATGGTGGGGTGTGCCGATCTCTGATCCTCCAGCGCGCGGTCGACTTGCGGATCGGACCACTGAGGGGGATCTTCCCCTGAGTTTTCTCGAAAACGAGACTGGCATGAGAATCAACATCCCCGGAGAACTGTCAAGAGGAAGAATCAGCATCCCCCGGAGAACTGTCAAGGCGAAATCCCCAATGTGGGCGGATCCGGATCATCAAGCCGGAGCCAGGCGCGACCATGCCCAGGTCTCAAGGAGAGAGCGGGCCATAAGGCCCGCCTTCTCGACAGCCCACCCGGGCCGCGGAGGATCGAATCTCCGCCTGGGCCCAGGAAGGCTAGATGAAGACCAATCGTCGAACCCCGGCAGCCACCTTAGATACTCGGAACACGGGAGCCCTACCAGCCCACTCCTACATCGGCGCAAAACCGCGGTCCGCGAAGTAGGCGTCGCGCAGTTCCTTCTCCATCGCGAGGAACTGGCGGTGGTGGCCCTCCTCCCACGCGACGAGGTGCTGGAAAACCCTCCGCGTCTCGGGATCCTCGGCATTCTCCGCGACCTCCTTGTAGAAGGCGACCGCCTTCGCCTCGACGTCGACCGCGATCGCGACGACCGCCATCTCGAAGCTGCCCCGCTTGAGCGAGCGGCGAAAGGCCTCGTCGAAGATGAACTCCTCCACGTGCTCCTTCGCGTGCTCGGAGAGCTCCGTCTGCGCCCACGCCCCCGCCTTCATGAGCGAAGCGTAGTGCTGTTCCAGGTATGCCTTGTGCCCTTCCTCCTCCTCCGCCAGGCCCTCGAACATCCGCCGCGCGTCGGGGTCCTCGGTCTTGGCGGCAGCCGTCTTGTACAGCTCTTGGCCTTTGATCTCGGTAATGATCGCCGTGCGGACCGCATCGATCGCGGTTTGCAGCTGCTCCTTGTTCATCGCGCCTCCTCACACCAACTTAGGGGGACAACCGGGCACCTCCCCGATGGTAGCCGATCGGGGTCGCAGGGACCAGAGGGCTCATGCCGCATGCGGCTTGAGGACGGGATGCGGGAAGCCGGCTGCCGCGCCTCAGAATGTCGCGCCCGCGCCGAGCCAGGCCGCGCCCAGCACGCCGGCCGAGTCGCCGAGCGCGTGCCGCCGAACCTCGGTCAGGATCTCGTCGTTGAAGAGGTAGGGGCGGATCAAGGCAGGCGCCTCCTCCGCGAGTCCGGGGGCGTTGGATACGCCCCCGCCCAGCACGATCACGTCGGGATCGAGGATGTTGACGACCTGCGCGAGAGCGCGGCCGAAACGCTCCTTGTACGAACCGACGATCCGCGACGCGAGCGCTTCGCCGGATCCGGCTCGCGCCCAGATCTCGGTCGCGGGCAGGGCCTGGCCCCCGGCACCCTTGTAGTCGTTTTCCAACCCCGGACCGCTCAGGTAGACCTCGACGCACCCGCGGCGCCCGCAGTAACAGGACGGCCCCGCCGGGTCGAAGAGGGCGTGCCCCCACTCGCCCGCGATCCCTTGCGAGCCCGGCCAAATCCTATGATCCAGGACGATCCCGCCCCCGACGCCCGTTCCCAGGATCACGCCGAACACGCAGCGCGCGCCGCGCCCGGCGCCATGGAGCGCCTCGGCGAGGGCGAAGCAGTTCGCGTCGTTCTCGACGAAGATCGATCGGTCCAACTTGCGTTCGAGGTCGGCAGATAGCGGCCTGCCTATCAGCTCGACCGTATTCGCGTTCTTGACGAGTCCGTGCGAGGCCGAGACCGTTCCGGGGATCCCGATTCCAATCGTGGTCTTTCCGCCCGGGCCCGCAGATTCGAGAGACCGAACAAGCCCCGTGATCGCATCGAGGATCGCCTCGTATCCCTCCGCGCGCGGGGTCGCAATCCGCCGGCGGATGAGGGGTTCCGTCGGGTGCTCCCCAAGCAAGACCCCCTCGATCTTCGTCCCGCCCAAGTCGATTCCAATCCGAAGAGGGGATGTCATGGGTGGGGCCTGCTTGAGGGCGCGCGACCGCCCGAATGCCGAGCTGCCTCGAAAGACCCGTTCATCCGCGCTTCCGCCGGGTCGAGGTCGCGCGCCGTCCTCCTTGAGGCTTCCAGTCCGGTCTGCGGGGAGGCTCCGGCGACCCGACGGAGATCCCGAATCGCGCCTCTGCCCGCAAGCGCCGGAGTGCATCAGCGGGTGAGCAGGATGCGTCCCACACCGATCGGTAGACGCCTAGCAAGTCGGCCGCCGCCGCCGCGTCCTGTTCGAGAAGCTCGAGTCGGAGGTGGGCGATTCCACGAGTGCGAAGCTCCGGCAGCATCTGGAGCACGCTCTGCGCCCGCGCTCCAAAGACGGTGTTCCTGCATCCCACATCCGCGATCACGACGTGTTCCTGCCCGGTCCGATCGCGAAGATGAAGCGCGTGCCGGTCGCACGGCCTGCCGCAGCTCCTCCAGTCGGCGCCGTCGCTCAGGAAGGCGGCGAACACGCAATGCTCCGTGTGGAAGACGGGGAGATGCCCGTGCAGCGGGATCTCGATCCGCTCGGGGGGCGTCTCGGCGATCAGTGCGAGGAGCTGCTCCGCGTTCAGGTCGAAGCCCGGCGCGACGCGGGCGCATCCGGCCTCGAGCAACACGCGGATCGCCTCGGGATTGACCGCGTTCAGGGAGACATCACCAATCAGCAAGGGGGCATCGGGGACCGTGCACAAATGCTCGAGCGACGCGAGATTGCGCACGAGAATCGCGTCCGGTCTGCGGGCGAGGAAGAAGTCCCAGATCTTCTCTTCGCCCGGCTTCTGGATTCGCGGAAGGGCCAGGGTCAGCTCCGCGCCGGCGCTCCTGATCGATGCGGCCGCGTCCTTCAGGCCGACCAGATCGAGGAAATCGAGGACGATGCGCGAAGCTCCGGCGCGCAGCGCGCCCGCGACCTGCTCCGCATTGCGGCAGAGGAGGATGAATGGATCGATCGTGATGGAATCGGCGGGCTGCCCGACTGCCGGCGACGCGGCTTCGCTCTCATCTTCGATTCGTCCGGGTGCGGGCGGCGTGCCTCCCCTCTCCGCTTCGATCCGATCGAACGCGGTCGGTCCTTTCTCCATCACTGCTTCGGCCCGCGAGACTGCGTCGACGATCGGCGAAGGAAGTTCCCCCGTGTCTCCGCCCGGGATGTCCGTCCCTGGCGCAGAATCCGGCGGCGGCAGAACGCGAGCGCGCTCCATTTCCTCGACGGCCGCGCGCCGCATCCGGTTCATCTCGCTCACCGGTAGGGCGAGGGCGCCCTCGATGCTGGCGGTGAACATGCCGAGCCGGTAGCGCGTATCCCCGAGCCGGCCGAGATGGGAGATCAGAGTCTCCTCATCGAGGGGATGGCGCGTCGCCGCGGCGAGACAAACATCGGAGACTGCGCGGGCCACGCGCCCGTCCGGGTCGGCGTAGGAGGCAGAGAGCGGTTCGCCAGTCTCCCCGGATACATCCAGCGAAAGCGGGATCAGCTTCCTCGCGTTCGGGTCCTTGACCAGACGCCGCAGCACCGACTGCGTTGTGTGATCGTGGGTCAGGTGCGCCGCGCAGCCGAGCGCGATTCGATCTTGCCGCGGTCCGAGTCCCGGGACGAAGCGGACGCGCGCGCGCCGCGGGTTCCCGGCCGCCGTATCGACAGCGAGGATCTTCCCTCCCGTTTCGACATCCTCCGAGGGGCCGCGGGCGAGCAGGATCCCGTCGCCTGGCGAGAGCGAGGGCGCCATCGCATCGAGATCGATTTCGACAAAATCGCGTCCGAATCGTGACACCGTTCCGATCCGGACGCCGCGGTGGGAGCGCGTCCGTCCGTCGACCAGGATCTGGTGATCGATTCCGGCCAGAAAACCTTCCGATTCCCCGCGCGAGAAGACGCGCCGCGCGCGATCCGCGAGCCGTGCGATCTCCCGCCCATGCTCCTGCCGCTGCGGGTTCCCCGCCGCCGACTCCCACGCGCGATCGACCGCCTCCCTGTAGAGTGACGTCGCGGCCGCGACATACTCCGCGGATTTCATCCGCCCTTCGATCTTCAACCCCTCCACGCCCGCCGCGATCAACTCCGGCACGCGGCGGAATCCCTCGAGGTCGCGCGGCGAGAGCAGGTATGCGCGGTCCCCGAGGTCTCTGCGGACCCCGTCGACGAGCAGCTCGTAGGGAAGCCTGCACGCCTGCGCGCACTGCCCGCGGTTGGCCGATCTTCCGCCCCACGCCTCGCTCGAGAGGCACTGCCCCGAGTACGAGACGCAGAGGGCGCCGTGGACGAAGACCTCGAGCTCGATCCGGGTCTGTCCGCGCAGGCGCGCGATCTCGGGCAGGGTCAGCTCGCGTGCCAGGATCACCCGCCGGATCCCGAATCGCGAGAGAAACTCGATTCCCTCAGAGCTGCTGATCGTCATCTGGGTCGATGCGTGAAGGGGTAGCTCGGGTAGGTTCTCGTGAATCCAGCGGGCAACGCCCAGGTCTTGCACGAGGAGCGCGTCGGGTCCGGCCGCTGCGATTCGCTCGATCGTCGAGAAGGCGGCTTTCGACTCCGTTGCGAAGAGGAGCGTGTTGAAGGTGACGTAGGCGCGCACCCCGTCCCTGTGGAGGTCGGCGACGATGCCGGCGAGGTCCTCGATCGCGAAGTTCCGGGCGCGGATCCGCGCGTTGTAGTCCTGCAAACCGAAATAGACTGCATCGGCCCCCGCGCGAACTGCGGCGGTCAATGCGTCGGCGTCTCCCGCGGGGGCGAGGACCTCAGGCTTACGGTGGATCGGGCTCATCGAGGTCCATGATACATCGGAAAGGAAGATGGAACGTCGTTCCGCCCTCGAAACCGCCCTAGACGAGCTTGACTTCGACTGAGAAGCGAGCGCGCGCGCCGCGAGGTCCGGCGCCCCGGGGAGAATAGCCGGGCCGAGTGGATGCGCGAGGCGAGCTTCTCAAGTCTGCTCAAACCGCTTTAGAACTTCCGGAGATTCTTCCCCAACAGCGCACCGATCTTCGATGTCGACCAGCCTTGTCGCCTGAGCCATGCGATGAAGCGCAGGCTCTCGCGATCGTCGACTCCCATCTCCAGCCCCGGCGTCATGTCGATGTGTATGCCCAGCTCGCCCCATGTCCGCACGGCCTGACGGATCGCCATGGAGTCGGCGATCCCGTCCACCGAGAGAACGAGAAGGACCCTCGAGTGGATCGTCGAGTCGGGCGGCTCGGGAACCGCGCCATTCTCCCGAGTCCATTGCACGAGCGCGCGAGGCGCTGCACTCTCGCGCAGAATCTCGCGCCACGCGCAACCGGCATCGATGAGAAGGAAGCTCTTCTCCTGCGCGAGCAGTTCCAGGGTCTGCCGCGTCGGCGGGGACGCGCCGTTCGCCCAGGCCGCCCCGCCGACTCCCGCCGCGCAGAGGCTTCGCGCCCCGTCGGGGCCGAGGCGGTCGAGAAGGCCGGTTCCGACCAGGGGCACAAGCGAGCACGCGAGCTCATCCCGGCCCTCCCCAAGTTGTTCCATCCGCGTGGCGGAGCGTAGCCAGGAATGCTTGCCCCGCAATGCGCTCAGTGTCCCAAGGCGGCGCAAGACCTCGTCGGTCGTGACGCGTCCCACGTCGCAGGCGACCAATCGTCCCGCGATCCGGCCGTCGCCATCCAGGGCGCTTCGGACCGGATCCGAGAGCATCGCGGCATCGAGCGGGGCGAAGGCCATCTGGAGGGCATCGGCGCGCGTCGCCCGCTCGCGGCCCAAGCCGTCCCGGAGCGGATCGGGATGGTCGGCGATCGCCTCGAGGAGGGAGACCAGGGTTCTGCCTACCGATTCCAGCGTCTCCGGTTTGATCTCGCTCGGGCGGTCCTCGATGTCGTGGTAGCGCCCGTGGTGTCCCCTGCTCCAGCATCCAACGGCCGGGATCCCGCGCTCGGCGAAGGGCGAGTAGTCGCTCGACTCACCGGAGAGGCTCCCTTCCTGAAGACCGGCGGCACCGACCGAATCGAGGCTCGCCCGCCAGGCGAAATACGGCGGTCCGAGCCGGCTTCCGCCCGCGATTCCCGTCCCGCCGTCCCCGTAGCCGACCATGTCGAGGTTCATCATCGCCACGCAGCGGCTCGAGTCGAATGGCAGGTGGGCTGCGAGCTCCTTCGCTCCGAGGAGGCCCATCTCCTCGCCCCCGAAGCTCGCGAAGAGAATCGTTCTGCGCGGCTTCCATCCGGATTGCTGCGCGGCGCGCGCCATTTCGAGGACCGCGGCCGCTCCGGAGGCGTTGTCGTTCGCCCCGGGGAAGAGGCGGCCGCCGGCATCCGTGCCGATGTGGTCGAGGTGGGCTCCGACGATCACGACCTCGGTTCCGAGGACGGGGTCGTTTCCGCGGAGCATGCCGATCACGTTGTGGCCGGTCGCGGTGGGCGGCCCCTTGACCTCGACCGCGACCTTGAGCCTCTTGCCCGTCGCCAGCGGGAACGGGCCGCTCGCGAGCTTCGCGCGAATCGCATCGGGCGTCCATCCCGTCTCGCGGAGCAACAGGTCGAGAACGCGATTTGAGATGTAGCCGGCCGGCGTCCGCGGATCATAGACCTCGGGCGCGAGGGCCGCGCCCGCGATCGCCCGGCCTTCCTGCCAGTAGAGCACGGCCGCCGCTCCGTGCGCGCGAGCCGCAGCGAATGTGTGGGTTCTCTTGTACTCCTCTTCCCAGTCCCTGCCGTCCTCGGGATGCCCGCGCAGGATCACGGCGATCTTCCCGCGGAGATCCGCCCCTTCGTAGTCGTTCCTCCCCTTTGCGGGAGCATCGATCCCGTAGCCCACCAGCACGGCCTCGGCGGTCACCTTCCCCGCGGCCGGAGTGAGCAGGAGGGTCCAATCCACCCCTTCGACGAAAGGGACCTTTCCGAATGGGCCGTCGAGGATCTCGAGAGACGCCTTTGCCGGTTCGTAGCCGATCACGGGGAACCCTTGCAGGAAGGTCCCGTCCAGCGCGGCCGGGCGCAGCCCTGCCTCCGCGAAGCGCGCGGCGATCCATTGCTCGGCCGCAAGGCCTCCCGGGCTCCCGCTTCGGCGGCCGGCGAATGCGGGCGAGGAAAGAACGCTGTCCGCGAGCCAGGCCCGCCGGCCATCGAAGCAGTCAACGGGGGAAACCGCCGCGCAGGGGAAGGCGCCCGCAAGCAGGGCCGTCCAGGAAACGAGGATGAAT
Source organism: uncultured bacterium (assembly GCA_964575675.1). Classification (GTDB taxonomy): domain Bacteria; phylum Eisenbacteria; class RBG-16-71-46; order CAIMUX01; family VGJL01; genus CAZNRY01. The sequence continues at coordinate 12,529 of CAZNRY010000044.1, read as the reverse complement.
GCGGCAGCGGTGAACGCTTCTCTTCCGGTCCGCCCCGGGCGGCCGGATCGCGCCATCATGCCGAGTCCCTCACCGCGTAGAGGAGTTGAAGCATCGCGAAGAACCGGCGGATCAACGCGGGGACATCGTCGGCCGTGATAACGAGCCCGCCCGCCGAGACGCGTTCGACCCCTTCCCCTCCCTCGATCGCCGAGACTGCTTCGAGCGTCGCAAGCTCGATCTCGATCTGCAGCGGCGGCCCCGGGCGCAACGGCGCAGGCCCATCACCGGCGGCCCTGCGGAGCACCGCATCGCGCGCCCCCTCGCGAATTCCGCGACGCACCTCCACCATCGGTTCGAGGAGCGCTGCCTGGTAGGCGATCCCATGCTTCGTCACGACGAAGCGCGCATCGGGCATGGTGGGCCGGATCTCTTCCCGCAGCTCCGCCTGTCCCGTCACCAGGCCGACCGGGATCCCGTGGATTCCCGCCTGAAGCGCCGCGACGACGGCCTCATTGCAGGGCTCCCCATTGAGCCTCAGGTCGATGATCCTCGACGAGAAGGTGTGGGACAACACGCCGCCCGGAACGGATGGCCCGGGATGGTAGCCGACGAGGAACAACAGGTCGAACGAGGCGTCGAGCCCCTGAACCATGTCGATCGTGGGGCCCCATCCGCTGATGAGCTTCGCCCTCGGATGGAGGGCCTCCCACAGGATGTTCCGGGCGCGGCCGTGGGCGTCTCGAACGACGATCTGCTCCGCGCCCCCCTCGATCGCCCCTTCGATTGCCGCATTCACGTCGTCGGTCATCCACTGGCGCGCCCGTGCGTGGTCGACGCCGTCGGTCTTCGCCTGATCCCAGGTCGCGACCCCGCCGACCCCCTCGATATCCGCGGAAATGAACATCTTCATGGGATTCCTCCGTGATTCGGGAGGGATCGTAGCAAAGATGGGTCGGCCGAGGGGCGCGTCAATCGCGAATCCTGCGAGCGCGGCTAGACCAGTTTGAGCGGACTTGAGAAGCTCGCCTCGCGCATCCGCTCGGCCCGGCTATTCTCCCCGGGGCGCCGGACCTCGCGGTGCGCGGGCTCGCTTTTCAGCCGAAGTCAAACTCGTCTAGAAGGTCAGATCGACGCCGAAGCGGTGGATCCCTGGAAGATCGCGGTTCTCCGTGTAGCTGTAGTCCGCCTTCAGGAATGCCGACCCACCCGTCGGGATCTTCACCCCGCCGCCGGCCCCGAATCGTTCCTGGTCGTAGCGGAAATACCAGCCGCCTCGCAGAAAGACGAAGTCCATCAGTGCGTACTCGACGCCGCTGCAGGCCCGCTCGGTGTTGTCGGGAGGGTGCTGGAACTCGCCCGACGCGAGGAGTCGCTGCCGTCCCGTGTTCAGGAAGTCCATCGACATCCCCACGCGGAAGATCGTGGGGAGCTTGACTGGGTCCTCGATGAAGGTCATCTCGGAGCCGATGCTCTGGATCGACATGCCGATCTTCAGCGAACGATAACCGGTGTCATAGAGCGTTCCGAAGTCGAAGGCCGTGGCGTTCGCCGTGTAGCCCGCGAGCGTCGATTGGATGTAATGGATCGACAGCCCCGTCGAGAACTTGTCGGTCAACGAGCGCGCGTAGCTCAGCCCGATCGAGAGATCGCCCGCGTCATAGCTCGTGCCGTCTCCCTGCGGCCGGAAGACCGTCCGCACGGGCATCCGGTCCATCGAGAGGCTGCGTGCCTGGATCGCAAAGGTGCCGGGGGAGAAGGGGATGTGAAAGACGTACGCGACGTGCACGAGATCGATGTCCGCGAACCAGTTCGCGTGATCGAAGGAGAGGGAGCGATGCTCCAGCCTCGCAATCCCGGCGGGATTCCAGTACGCGGCGGTGGGATCGTCCGCGACCGCGACGAACGCGCCCGCCATGGCGGTCGCGCGCGCCCCGATTCCTATCTTGAGGAACTGGGCGCCGATCGTCGCGACCTTCTCGAACTCGCGGGCAGCTTCCGCGGCGGTCGATGTGAGGACGATCAGGGCGAGAAGCCCCGCGATCCAACGACCTCTTCCCCGTCCCATCCATCCTCCCATTGCCCGGCAGGAGCGAGCATAGCATCCCGGGGAGATCCGAAGGCGAGGCGTCGCCCGCGCTACAAATGATGAGGGGGATTCGCGCTGTGTGGACGCGATCCCCCCCTCGAGACGTCCCGGCGCAATGCCGGCCTGCAGTCTCAGCTACTTCTTCTTCGTGGTCTTCTTCGCAGCCTTCTTCTTTGCGGGCACGGTACAGTCTCCTTCTGCCGGATTGACGCCCCTCCCCAAGGCCCTTGGGCCCTAGACCAGTTCCTCTGGTGCCGAGTGCGTGCACCCGCACGCACCCTCAGGGGTGCAGGGACAAACTATCAGCCCATTCAAGGGATGCAACGCTTTTTTCGCATTTTGGGGTTTGCCGCCACACATTCCCCCCGCCCTCCCCGTCCGGCCGCGGGTCCCTCGCGAGACCCTGCCGGCAGGCAGGCGGGATCAGTCGCTCCGGTCGGCGCGGAAGTGGTCCCAGCCTCCCCCGATCGGAGGGCGGCGGCGCCCCTGACGATCCTCGACCATGATCTCTCCCCCGCTCCCGGCCACGAGCTCCCCGATCGGCCAGAGGGGAGCGTCCGAGATCTCCCGGATCGCCGCAATCGCCCGGTCGGCCTCCGTCGGCGCGGTCGTGAAGAGGAGCTCGTAGTCGTCGCTCGCGGAGAGGAGGAACGAATCCGGGGCCCGGCTCAGCCGCGTCCCTGCCGCGAGAAGGTCATCCCCGATCGGGACGGCATCCTCCTTCAGCAGGACCCCAAGATCTCGCCCCTCGACCAGATGGCGGAGGTCGCCGATCATCCCGTCGCTCACGTCGATCATGGAGGTGACCACACCGTTCCGTCCCAGGGCGCGCCCCTCGTAGATCCTTCCGCGCGGTTCGAGATAGGCACGGACCAGTCGGCCGAGCCCGAGCGCCGGGTCGTCGCTGATTCCAGCCTGGAGGAGGGCCAGGCCGGCGGCCGCCGAGCCGGGGGCCCCCGTCACCCAGACGATGTCGCCCGCCCGGCCGGTATCGCGCCGGACGGCTCTCCCCGCCTCGACCTCGCCCAGAACCGTGATGTCCACGATGAGACCGCTCTCGAGAGACGTCACATTCCCCCCGACCAGGCGACATCGCAACGGCAGCAGCCGGTCCAGGATTCCCTCATAGAGTCCCTCGACGTCCTCGATGGCCAGCTCGGGTCCCAACCCCAATGAGACGACGGCCGCCGTGGGGGAGCCCCCCATCGCCCCGATGTCGCTCAGGCTGATCGTCGCGCAACGCGCCCCGATGGCCCGAGGGGTCGTCCATGAAGGAATGAAATGCCGCCCGGCCACCTGAATGTCGCACGTGACGAGGACTTCGTGCCCGGGGGTCGGAACGATGGACGCGGCATCGTCGCCGATTCCGACGGAGATCCCTTTATTCGGAAGGCCCGCATGGAGTGTGCGTCGCGCGATCTGCTCCCTCAGTCTCGCGATCAGACCGAACTCGCCCAGCGATTGGAGCGGCGTGCCTGTGGCGCCCAGCCACCCTCGATCGTCGATCATCCGCTCTCCCCGGCCGCGCGCCGAAGGTGAGCGTCGATGATGTCGCGGAGCGCGCGGGTCGCCGCTTCCGGGTCGAGCGCGGCGCAGACCGATGAGATCACGGCGGCGCCGTGGGCGCCGGTCCGCATAACCTCCTCCAAGTTGGAGGGACCGATCCCGGCGATCCCGATGACCGGGATCGGAACGGCGCGGGCGACCTGCCAGAGGAGTGTCGTCCCCGATGCGGGGCCGGCGTCAAGTTTGGTCTTGGTCGCGAAGACCGGCCCGCAGCCGAGGTAGTCCGCTCCCTGGCGCCACCCCGCGATCGCTTCCTCGACGGATCCCGCCGAGGCGCCGATCACCCGATGCGGGCCGAGCAGGCGGCGGGCGAGCGGCAGCGGGAGATCGTCGAGCCCGAGGTGGACCCCGTCGGCGTCGACGGCGATCGCGACGTCCACCCGATCGTTGACCAGGAAGGGGATCCGCATCCGCCTGCAGACCTCGCGGGCAGCCCGGGCCGCCGCGATCATCTCGCGGGTCGTTCCGGTCTTCTCACGAAACTGGATCAGGTCCGCACCGCCGCGAATCGCCATAGCTGCAAGCTCGGCATGATCGAAGCGGTCCTGGATCGATCGATCCGTCAGGATGTGAAGGCGCCCGATCCTCAATGTGAAAGTCCATCCGAGTGCGTGTCACCCTCCCTGAGGAACCAGAAATGATCGGTCGGGCCGTGCCCGCGGCCGATGTCGAGGCCGTGCCGGATCGCCTCGGTCACGTACTGCTTCGAGCGCCGAACCGCCTCCTCGAGCTCTAGTCCCTGGGCCAGCGACGAGGCGAGGGCGGCCGAGTATGTGCACCCGGTCCCGTGCGTGTTCTTCGTCCGGATGCGCTCGGCCGGGTAGGCGCGCACCCCCCCGGCCGTCACGAGATAGTCGATGCTCTGAAACGCGTCGATGTGTCCTCCCTTGATGAGAACCGCCCCGCATCCGGTCTCGAGGATCCGCAGCCCCGCCTCGCGGGCGTCCGACTCGTTCTTGACCTCGACCCCGGCGAGCAGTTCGGCCTCGTGCCGGTTGGGGGTTACCACCATGGCGAGCGGAAGGAGCCGTTTCCGCAGCGTCTCGACGGCGTCTTCGCGAAGGAGCGGATAGCCGCTCTTGCTGATCATCACGGGGTCGACGACGAGCCTCTCGACCTTTCGCTCCTTCAGCTTGCGCGCCACCGTCTCGACGATCGCTGCGCTCGAGAGCATCCCGGTTTTCACGGCGGCGATCTCGATGTCGTCGAAGACGGCATCAAGCTGCGCCTCGATGATCTCCAAGGGGAGATCGAACTCCGCGGTGACCGTCTGCGTGTTCTGGGCGGTGATCGAAACCAGGACGGAGAGTCCATAGCAGCGGCAGGCTTGAATCGTCTTGATGTCGGCTTGGATCCCCGCCCCGCCCCCCGAATCGGAGCCCGCGATCGTCAGCACCGACGGGATCATCGCCCCTCCGCCGCGTCCGTGGGTCGCGCCCCCGGAGGGGCCTGACCGGAGCGGTCCACTGCCCCGCCCGCTCGTTCGTTCACCGCATCGATCAGCTCCCTCAGTCGCGCGAAACTCGTTCGCGTGAAGGCGAACTCGATGCAGTGGAGATGCGTGAGCAGCGGGTCCTGCGTATCCTCTGGCGGCGGCACAGATCGCTCGATCTTTCCGCCCGTGAGGATGTCGGTGAACCGACGGGACCAGTCGTCGAGCTGCTCGTCGTCTGGCGGCTGTTCCAGTCGGATCAGCAGCTTGTCAGCCACATACCGGGACGAGTGGTAATTCGCGTAGAAGCGGCGGACCTCGCCGATCGTCTCCGCGGGATCAGATGTGTGCGTCAGAAACGCGAGGTCCCGCGGATTGATCAGCTTCCGCTCCGCAAGCTGCTTGTGGATGAACGAGAGCCATCCCTCCCAGTAGCCGCTCCCCGGCGGATCCATCAAGATGACCGGCCTCGGATCGCACTTCCCCGTCTGCAGCAAGGTCAGCAGCTCGAAGCACTCGTCCATGGTCCCGAATCCGCCGGGGAACAAGACGATCGCGTCCGACTCCTTGATGAAGATCAGCTTCCGCGTGAAGAAGTACTTGAAGTTGATCAACCGGTCCGGCCTGCGGATGTGTGGATTGACCTCGGGCTCCATCGGCAGGCGGATCGCGAGTCCGAAGCTGCCGCCGTCCCCGGCCCCGCGGTTGCCCGCTTCCATGATCCCGCCCCCCGCGCCCGTGATTACGAGCATCCCTGCGCGGACCAGCTCCGCGGCGAGCCGCTCCGCGAGGGCGTACTCGGGGGTCTCGGGAGCGAGGCGCGCGGAGCCGAAGATGCTGACCTTCCGGTAGGTAGCGAACGGCGCGAAGAGACGGAAGGCGTAGCGCAGCTCCTTCATCGCGCTGTTGAGGATCTTCAGGTCGCCGCGGCTTGCGCCGTCCCCGACGAGCTTGAAAGCGGTCGTCGCGATTTCTCGAATCAGGTCTGGACTTTCAGTTCTGCCGGAGCGACGGATCAGGTCGAGGACGACGTCGTCGATCTCCTCGCCGAGCGTGTAGTTCAGGGGCATTGATTCCTCCAGATCCAAGAGTCTAGGCGCGGGCGGGGAGTCGGGCAAGTGCGCCGCGTGGTCGCATCTCCGCGTCGTCTGTTCCAACTCGAAACGCTCGATGCTCGATTCTGAAACCGTCGAGCCGGCGCGGCTGGCTACCTGCCAGACGAAGCCTGCGCCCACCGCGGCCCCTCGCGTCCCTAATCTCCGCTTCCGACGCGAGATGTGCGATCGGTCATCGAATGGCACGGAGTTGGATATGTAAGACAATCGCGTGGATGAATAACGAGGGCCCAAACATCAGGCCGAGGGTCCACTAGAAAGAGGAGATGAACATGGCGCTCGTTCGTTGGCAGCCAAGAGGAGCTATGAGCGCGTGGAGTACGTTCCGCGAGCTCGAGGAAATGAGAAACGAGATGTCGAGGATGTTCGGCTGGCCCGCTGGCCGCGGGGAGTCCGAATCTCTCTTCGAGTCACTGTGGAGTCCGGCGGTCGACATCGTTCAGGAGGGGGATCGCTATCTGGTGAAGGCCGATCTTCCGGGAATGAAGAAGGACGAGATCGAGATCACCCTGAACGGCGACACCCTGACGATCAGCGGCGAGAAGAAGGGAGAGAACGAAACCAAGGATGACGGCTGCTGCCGCAGCGAGCGGTACTACGGGAAGTTCTCCCGCAGCCTTGTTCTCCCATCAACGGTCGACGCGAACAAAATCGAGGCGGCGTACAAGGACGGGGTCCTGAGCGTGACGATCCCGAAGTCCGAGGAAGCCCGTCCGAAGCAGATCAAGATCCAGTCGTAGGAAGAAACCCGCGGGGCGGCGCTGGGCGCCGCCCCCAAACCTGGAGGTCATACAGATGCATTGCGGACAGATGGAGCACAGGGTGGCGAATCGGGAGGGCCGGCAGGAGTGGGCTCTCGCGCCACGAACCGACATCAAGGAGATGGAAGATCACTTCACGATCGAGGTGGAGCTGCCGGGGGTTTCTTCCGATCACGTCGATCTCCAGGTCGAGGGCGACGAGCTCCGCCTGACGGCGACACGCAACGGGAAGACCGACGGCGCCTATCTAACCCGCGAGCGCGCGGCCGGGACCTACACTCGGGTCTTCCGCTTGGGCGAGACGGTCGATCTCGAAGGCATTCGCGGTGAGATGGCCGACGGGATCCTGAGGATCCGTCTCCCGAAGGCGGCTCGCGTTCTCCCGCGGAAGATCACGATCAACGTCTGATGCCGCCCGATGTGGCCTGAGCCGGGCGGAAGATCCTAGCCTCGGACTCGGGCGGCATCGATCGGTAGGTTCATGTCCCTGTAGCTGCCGGGCTCGAGCGACCGTGAGGCCGCTGCGACCCGGCGGCTCAGGGAAGAGACATGGGGCGCCACGGAAGGAATCTTCCGGGGCGTTCCTTCGCGGCAAGGCAATCTCTTGACGAGATCCAAGTCCGATCCGAAGATCCTGCGGAAGGGGGAGAATCATGAAGAAGACACTAGCGTTGGTGGAGCTCAACATCGGCCTCAGCGATGAAGTGCCCGATCTGAAGGCAGCCGTCGGCTACACGTTTCGCAGAGAACAATGATGATACGAAATCAGAGAGGACCGGGGACAGCCTTCGCGAGAGGCTATCCCCGGCCGCTTCTTTTGGGGATGGTCCATCTGCGGCCGTTGCCCGGAAGCCCGCGGTTCGACGGCGATCTCGATGGGGTCATCCAATCCGCATCGCGGGACATGAAGTCCCTGATCATTGGAGGCATGGACGGGGCGATCATCGAGAACCTGGGGGACGTTCCCTACTATCCGGACCGGGTTCCGCCGATAACGATCGCCGCGATGACCGTCGTGGCGATCGAGCTGATGCCGCTTGCCTCTGCCCGGTTCCTGGTCGGGATCAACGTGCTGCGAAACGATGCAGCGGCCTCCCTCTCGATCGCGACGGCCGTGCGCGCCGCGTTCATCCGGGTCAATGTGCACACCAATGCCGCCATCGCCGATCAGGGGATCCTGGAAGGAAAGGCGCACGAGACGATCCGGTTGCGGAGCAGTCTGAACGCGCGCGTCGCGGTCCTGGCGGACGTTGCGGTGAAGCACGCCTCGCCGTTCCACGAACGGCCGATCGACGATTCCGCGCGCGATGCCGTGGGCCGGGGGTTGGCGGATGGGATCCTCGTGACAGGTCCGCACAGCGGCGCGCCGGTCGAGCAGGGTCGCCTGATCGCGGTGCGACGCGCGATTCCCGGGGTTCCACTGCTCGTCGCGAGCGGCGTGACGACCGATTCAGCGCCCGCCCTTGCGCGGCTGTGCGACGGCTTCATCGTGGGCACGGGGATCAAGAGGGGGAGCGATATCGAGGCCCCCGTGGATTTGCGAAGGGTGAGAAGGCTCGTCCGCGCGATCGGGACGGTGCGCGCTCTCTCGTCACGGAGGAGCCCCCGAAGCTAGACCAGCATGAGCGGATCTACGAAGCTCGCCTCGCGCATCCGCTCGGTCCGGCTATAGTCCCGGGGGCGCCGGACCTCGCGGCGCGCGAGCTCGCTTCCTAGATGAAGTCGAACCGTTTGGGCCCGCCTCAGGCTCGGGACTGCAGTTCCTTCTCCAACGCTTCCGCCAACCGGGCGGCGACCCGTTCCGCGCGGTAGGGGGTTGTCGCCTCGCCGGCATGCGCGACGGACGTCCGCGCGCCCTCGCGGAGCCAGCGGCCGATTTCCTCGGCCAGCGATGCGCCATCCGCGTGGTAGCTCCCCAAGGCGGCCTCGCGAATCAGCCTTTCCGTCCGCGATCCGCGCGGCCCCAGGGCGAAGACGGGCCGGCCCGCGCTCATCGCCTCGAGCAATCGATCGGGCAGGCGATCCATTTCATCCGGGCCGAGAAGCAGGAGAAGGGCGTCCGCCTCGGCCTGCGTTTCCATCGAAACCATCCAGGGAACGGTCGGCTCGATCGTGATGATGCGGCCGAGCGATCGCTCGCCGACCGCCCGAGTGACGCGCGGATCGCGTGCGTCGAGCATGCGGACTCGAAATCCGAGGCGCCGCTTCGCGTCGGATTCGGCCAGGATTCGAACGGCTTCGATCAAGTGAATCGGATCGCGGCCGCGGGTGGCGGTCGGGCCGGCGTGCACCAGGACGGGAATGCCCGCCCCGGCCATGTCGGCGGTTCCGGCATCGGAGGGGGCGTATCCCGGTGCCGGCAAGACACCCGGAGTTGCCGGACTGCCGTTCGCGGCGGCCAGATCGTAGGAACTCAGGGTCTCGGCTGCACCGGCGTCCCTGCGGCGGATGTCGAAAGGATCGTAGCTGGGAGGAAGCGAGATGGAAGCGGCCGTCCGGAGGATGCGGGCGCGATTCATGCGGTCGAGCTATCGCGCGGGAGCGCCGGCCCACGGCTCGCGGAGGTCGGCGACCCAAGGGATCCCGGCGCGAGCGGCGATCTGCCCTGCGATCGCGTGCGCGCTGACAGGCGGCGAGATCGAGTAGACCGCTTCGGGCCTTAGCGCCTCGCACACTGCGCGCGCAGCCTCGAGCGCAGGTCGAATCCACCCGGCGCGCGCATCGGGGCTCGCGCGAAACGCGGCGAGCGGATCTCGGAGCCAGTTCGTCCGCGCGGGCGGGACTTCGAGCGCGACTTCATCCGGAGTGAGGATCTCCTTGCCGTAGAGTCCAGGAAGCGCGAGCCCATCGTCGGGGCGCCGTTCCGGTTTCCGCTTCGATGCGGCGGGATCGCGATACTCCGTTTCCTGGAGCCAGTAGGAGTGCCCCGCGGGATCGGACACGCGACGGAGGGGGATCGGGAAGTCCTGGTGTTCTCGCGTCTTCTCGACGGCGAAATGCCGCCGTGGATGGCGCGGCGTCAGGACGACCGCTTCCCAGCCAAGAGCGGGAAGATGTCGGGCCAAGTGCCATGCCCTCCCCGGACTCGGGCCGGGGGTTGGAGGCACGGCGAAGGCGACGACGAGCAGGCGCTTCACACCGGCAGACTACCATGCGCCCCTCGCAGGGCATAGGATGGGGGGGGAGATCGAACGTCATGACACGGAAGTTGAAGGAACATCCCGAGTATCCATTCTCGGAAGAGAACCTCGAGGCCACCGTTCGGGAGATGGAGAGGTTCTTGAGCGCACCCCCGCTCTCCACGCTCGAGCGGGGAGAGGTCCTCGAGTTCGTCCGCCTCACGCGCCAGTATGCTTTCCTCGAACGGTTGATCCAGGGTGAGATCCTCTTCGAGCTTCCGGTCCACCTCGATCTGGGAGAGGCATCGGTCGAAGCCCTCGCTGCATCGGAGCGCGAACTCCTCGGTCTTGGCGCGGTGCCCGGCGGCGAGCTGATCGACGCCTTGGACGAGAAGGGGATAAAGGTCTTCCGCAGGAGCCGCGGCCCCGAATCTCCGGATACCGTCACGGGAGGGTTCTTCTACGCGGGGGAGTTCGGCCCGGCGCTCCTTGCGAGCGCCGCGACGAGGGGCGAGTCGATCTTCGCCGTCGCACACGCGTACGGGCACCTCGTCATGGACATCAATCCCTACGAGAGCCGCTTCTGCAGGTGGCGGCATTCAGACCTCGAGAACCTGTCGCTTTCTCACGAGGAGGATCGGGCGGACCGTTTCGCGCGCGCGCTTCTGATCCCCGAGCCGCTCGTCAAGGCTCTTGCCGCGGATGTTGCGCTGGAAGCGGTGGAGGGCGCGCGGGATGAGATGATCTACCGCGCGGCGAAGGCATGCGATGTCGCGCCGGCCGTCCTCTGGAGGCGATTCGGCGATCTGAAGCTGCCGCGCTCCGCCACGGCGCCGAAGGCTCGCCCGCTTCCCAAGAAGAGGAAAGTCGACGAGAGGCGCGCGACGGATCTGCCTGAGCGGTTCGTGAACCTCGCGTTGGCGGCATACGGCGAACGGCTCTTCGGAAAGCCGGATTTGGCGCGGTTCCTCAGGCTTCCCCCCAGGCGCCTCGTGCGGTTCCTCAAGTGGTGCCCGATTCCTCGCGCCCGGAGAGCGGAAGAGGCCGAAGATGAAGATGTGGCTCAGGGTGAAGAGAGCGCCTGATAGTGGTATAATGCCCGCACGATTCGGCGGCGGTACCGGGGCCGGTCGAACAAGGAGGTGGCACGATGAAGCGGCGACGCCTATCCCCTCAGGCCCTGATCTTGGGCCTTGTCCTTCCTCTCCTTCTCATCCCTGCGTGCGGGGACGACAACCCCTCCACGAAACCGGGGAGCACCGGGACCGAGCGTCTTGCCGGTGGAGGACGCAATCAGGGGGACGATCCGTTCGCGGGCGGTCCGGACGGTTCCGGACCGACGCGCCCCGACTTCGAGTACCCGGACCCCGGCTTCATCCCTCTCTTCTATTCAGAGGTCGATTGCGTTGAGTCTCCCGCGCAGCGTGTGATCGCCAACCAGGAGAACTGGGACGCATGGTGGACGGCGGCCACCGCGTGTCTGGACAACGGTGGGGGAAATCCGGGTGGGGGAGGGGACGGCTCGGAGCATCCCCGATTGCGCGATGACTCGATCGCGCGCAGAGTGCTCGATCGCGATCTGGCTATCATCGATCGCCTGCGGTCGACCGCGCGGCGCGTCGCGCGATCCGGCGGGGATCCGTCCGGCATCGCGTGGGGCGACAGCGGCGAGGTCGAGCCGGACACGCTCTATCCCTGGCCGGGCGAACCGCCCGTGATCGACTTCGAGACGAACGTCGTGGTGGTGATCAGCCTCGAGTCCGAAGAGGGTTACGGGCGGGGCGTGTGGGTAACGGACGTTATCGCCTCCGAGTCGGGAACGGTGGTGAGGTACCAGGTCTCAAGACTGGGCGATGATTGCTTCGTCCGAAGCGACTCGCTGGGTTCCTACATGACCTCGCCGACGATCGCGGTCATGGTGCCGCGGCCCGTTGACGAGCCCGTCCGGTGGGAGAGGGAAGATGTCGTCTTCGATTGCAGCTGGGAGCCCGATCCCGACCAGCCTCTCGCCATCTACTACACCGACGCGGATTGCGATCTGGGCTCCGGCGAGGTTGTGATCCGTGACGGCGAACGTTTCGAGGCATGGCTCGAGGAGGCGTTCGCGTGCGACCAAGCGCGCTGGGGGGAGTACGACTCGACCTTGGTCGATCCCGGAACGGGCACGGAGCCGAGGCCTCGATTCGGCGATGGCGGTCGGGACAGCGTCCCAGGTGATCCCGTCCCTCCGCCTCCTCCGCCAACATGGATCGGGATCGACGTCGACTTCACGAAATACGCAGTCCTGATCCTGCGGACCGAATCCCAGACGCGCTGGGGGGGCGGTGTCTGGCTCGATGCGATCAACACGACCGAGGCTGGGACCACAATCGACTACACGGTGATGGAGCCGACCGGCGACTGCCCGCCGATCGAGAGCGGCGAGGTTCTGCGGCCAACCGTCGCCATCCGGGTGCTGCTGCCGATCA
>CAZNRY010000043.1:0-23298 GCA_964575675.1 uncultured bacterium | reverse complement strand
GCGCTGGAACCCATGTTGCTCCTGTCCCAGGATCGCCGTTGCGGAATCGCTGTCCCGACGACATTCCCCTTGACATCCGCGCTGCATTGTGCTATCTTGACGCTTCTCGTGGACCCATAGTGGCCGCAACTGGTCCGTCACACGGATCCACTTGAAGCTCCCCATATATTATTGAGTGTCACTCTATCCAATTCCCCCAATTGGAGGTGTTCATGCCCGATCTAACCGTTCCGGTCGAATCGATCAGTTTCGGGATCCTCCTTCGCGGGATCGACACGCTTCGTGAAGCCACCGGGGCGGTCACCACGCTCGGCGGCAGCCTGATCACGACGAAGGGCCGTCCCAGACGGAAGGTCAGCACTGCGCGGGTTCTCTCTGCGCTCGCGGAGATACTGCGTTCCCTCAAGGAGGTGGATGAGACGTTGACCGCCGCCGCGGTCGAATACGTGGCTGGACAGACGCAGGACGCCCAAAACCTTGTCCGGGCGGCCCAGAAGGGCGGGCAGATCATCTTCTCCTATGACAAGAGGAAGCAGACGGTCCAGATGGCACTGGTCCCCGGGGGCGCTCCGCCTGAGCGCGCGAGCGGGCCGGAGCGGAGCGAAAACTAGGGACGCTTGCAGTGTATGATCATCCGAGGTTCGCCATAACGTCGGAGAGAAACATGACCCACGTCCTCTGGTACCCCGGCCACGAGCTGATCCTGGACGACATCGTCCGGGCCGAGAACTGCCATCTCTTCGACTCTCGGGGCAATCGATACGTCGATCTCGAGTCGGGCGTCTGGTGCACGTCCGTCGGCCACGCGAACCCCCGCATACTGCGAATCATCCAGGACCAACTTGCGCGCGTCGGGCACACGGGATTCTGCTACACGAACGAGATCGTCGAGGATGCCGCCCGGGAGCTCCTGGCCCTCCTCGGCTTCGACGGCGGCAAGTGCGTCTTCCTCTGCTCGGGAAGCGAGGCGGTCGAGTACGGAGTCCGCGTCGCCCAGTCATTGACCGATCGGCCGCTCTTCCTGACCATGGCCGATTCCTACTTCGGCGCCTATGGATCGGCGAGCCGGAAGCGGGCGGATGAGTGGTTCTGCTTCGATTGGATGGAGTGCGCTGGTTGCTCCCCCGACAAGGACTGCGACGGATCGTGCGGGCGTTGGGCCTCTATCCCCTTCGACAAGATCGGCGGGTTTCTCTTCGAGCCGGGAAGCTCGTCGGGCCTCGTCCGGTTTCCGCCCAAGAAGCTGATCCAGCAAATCGTCCGCGCCGTCCGCGAGGCGAACGGCATCATTCTCGTCAACGAGGTGACTACGGGCGTCGGCCGCACCGGGATGTGGTTCGGCTATCAGCACTACGACCTCTCCCCCGACATCGTCGCGACCGGCAAGGGGATCGGAAATGGCTACCCGGTCAGCGTGGCCGCATTCGGGCCGCGCGTGGTCGATCGTCTCGGCGGGCGAGAGGTCAAGTACGCGCAGTCCCACCAGAACGATCCGGTCGGGGCCGCCGTCGTGCGCGAGGTGATCCGGTTGATCCGTGAAGAGGGACTGATCGATCGCGGCAGGGAGATCGCGAAGATCCTGCTCGAAGGACTCGAGCGGATCCGCTCCCGCACCGGCGCGATCCGGGAGATCCGCGCGCGCGGTCTGATGGCGGCAGTCGAGCTGATCAACGATCCCGAGACATCGTTCACCATCCGGACCCACCGCGAGCTCGTGCGGCGCGGTTTCATCGTGGGCCGCCGGCCGGGCGCGAGCGTGCTGCGAATCGATCCTAGCCTGACGATCGAGCGCGGGGACATAGAGGCCTTCCTTCTTGCCTTCGAGGAGATCCTGGCGGCCCGGCCCAATCCCTGACGCGCCGCCTCCGCCCAAGAGTCTCCTCGACTCCGCTCGAAAAGCGTGCTGAACTCGCACGGTTAGGGAATGGGCGGATGGGCGGTTGGATCTACCTGGCCGCAACCCCAAGGGGGACCAAGCCATGTTTGAACGGGTTGCTCAAAAGTGCATCACCCCGACCCTGACGCTGATGCGGATCATCGTCGGTTTCCTCTTCCTGCCGCACGGCGGGCAGAAGCTCCTCGGCTGGTTCGGAGGAATGCGCGGAACGGGCGCGACGGCGACCTTCCCGAGTCTGATCTGGTTCGGCGGAGTCTTGGAGCTCTTCGGGGGCCTCTTGATCCTGCTCGGTATCTTCACCCGGCCGGTCGCATTCCTTCTAGCGGGCCAGATGGCGGTCGCGTACTTCATGAGCCATGCCAAGGGCGGATTCATGCCGCTCGTGAACCACGGCGAGCTGGCTGTCCTCTACTGCTTCGTGTTCCTGTTTCTCGCGGCCAATGGCGGAGGACCCTACGCGATCGAGCGGTTCTGGAAGAAGTCGGATCCGGGTGCATCCTTGGGGTCCGCGCGGTAACGACACGGAGAACTACGCATCATGGGAATCGTCACGAAGGAGCTGACGCCGGCCCTTTGGCCGCAACTCGAGAGTCTCTTCGGAGAGAACGGCGCGTGCGGGGGCTGCTGGTGCCAGGCGTGGAAGGTCGCCCCCGGCGAGGATTGGAGCGAGATCCAAGGGGCCAAGGCGAAAGCGCGCCTGCGGAAGGGCGTTCGCGACAAGACAACCCACGGCATCCTCGCCTTTGTCAACGGCGAGCCGGTCGGATGGTGCAACTTCGGACCGCGCCTCGATTACCATCGCCTCGAACGCTCGCGAAGCCTCAAGTGCGATGACGCGAAGCGCGTCTGGTCGATCACATGTTTCTACGTTCATCGCAAGTTTCGCGCCCAAGGGGTCGCGACCGCGTTGCTCGACCACGCCGTCCGCGCGATGGCCAAGCGCAAGGTCGAGATCGTCGAGGGATATCCGGTCAAGCCGAACAAGGACGGCAAGTACATCGCCGCCTTCTCGTGGACCGGCACGCGCGAGCTCTTCAAGAACGCGGGGTTCCGCGTCGTCGGCAATCGCGACGGCGGGAAACAACGGGTCCGGAAGGTGCTCCGAACCGCAGCCCTCTCCTAACCCCTTTCCTCCTTCGTCCCGCGCCCCTCATGTGAGATAATTCGCTAGGAGAGTTTCCATTAGACCCCCTGGCGATCGCCTCCCAACTTGCGATGACCGGCTGGGTCCAACCGCTTGAAGGTACACGCAGAGCGAGGGACCCCGATGCGGACCGCCGCCTCCGTTCTGATCGTCGTCGCCGCAATCCTTTTCCTGCTCGTCCCGGCGGACGCGCAGGCGAATCTCATGATCTCGGAGCTCTGCGATCCGTATTCCAACTACCTGACCGATCGCTTCCTCGAGATCTACAACCCGGATGCGGGCACGATCGACTTGACCGGCTGGACGTTGGTCGCGATCGCGAACGGGATTCCCGTCTTCACCTGGACCCTCTCCGGGCAAATCATCCCGGGCCAGGCCCTGGTGGCCGGCTCTCATACCACCGTCACCGTCTTCCCGGTGACGTTTGGCGACGACGCGTGGTCGACCAGCAACGGCAACTGGAACGGGAAGGTGGGCGATGGGGCGAAGCTGGTCGCGCCCGGCGGCATCCTGATCGATTATGTCGTCGCGACCGGAACCACATTCGAGAACTCCGACTACGTCCGCAAACCAGAGATCCTGGCGCCCAGCACGACTTATAACCCGGCCGAGTGGACCTCGACGCCCGTGACCCTGGCCACGAACGCATCCCCGGGCATCCACAACGTGGCGCCACCGGCGGAAGGACCCAGCATCTCGAGCATCGCGATCGATCCGCCCTCTCCCAGGAGCGTCTCGGATGTGGCGATCTTCGCGGACGTGATCGATGAAACCGCGACGATCGTCTCCGTGAGTGTCCTCTGGGGACTCTCCCCGACCGTCCTCTCGAGCGAGATCCCCATGGGCGTCTCCTCGGGGGATCGATACGTCACGACGGCGCCGATCCCGCCCCAAACGGAGGGAGCAACGGTCTGTTTCAAGATCGAGGCGACGAGCGATCTACCCGCGACGAGCCTTTCCGCGCTACAAAGCTATTCCCTGCCGTACGAGCTCACGATCTACGAGGCCCAGGGCGCCGTCGCATCTTCTCCCTACGACGGCAAGGGGGTGGTGACCCACGGCATCGTGACCGCCCTGTACGGTTCCTATTTTGTCCTGCAGGACGGCAGCGGGCCGTGGAACGGCATCTGGGCGCGTGCCGCCGTATCGCCCTCGATCGGCGATTCCATCCTGGTGCAGGGGCGCGTGGTCGAGAATGACAGCGCGGAGAACGCCGGCAACACGCTCCTCGTCGATGCGACGGTCCTGAGCTCGATGTCCGGAGTTCCCTTCCCTGCGCCCACGATCGTCTCGATCGCCGCCGCGGTCACGGAGCCCTATGAGGGCGTTCTGGTCCGTCTCGCGAGCGCAACCTGCACGAACCCCGGCCTCGGTTACGGCGAGTGGGAGGTGAACGACGGAAGCGGCCCGGGGCGCGTGGACGATCTCGGCTACCGTTGCATCCCGCTGCTCGGCACATCCTACGAGGTGACGGGCCCCATCACCTACAGCAGCGGCCAGTTCAAGATCGAACCCCGCGACGAGAGCGATGTCGTTTGGGTCGGCGATCGCACGGCCCCGGTGATCTACTACGCGATCGCGATCAACGACACGACGGTCATCGCGACCTTCTCCGAGGGCGTGGAGCAGGCCAGCGGCGAGACGAGCGGCAACTACGCGGTCGATGGAACGTCCGCGCAGCGGGCCGTGCGCGACCCGAGCCGCCTCGAGCAAGTTCGATTGACGATCGCCCCGATGGCGGAAGGCAATCACACCCTCGCGGCAAACGGCGTCGCCGACTTCTACGGCAACATCGAAACCGGACAGACCCGCGCGTTCAACTACACCGACAACAGCGTTCCAGCGGGATACTACGCGAGCGCCGAGGGCGTGGCCGGCACTCCGCTCAAGGCCGCGCTCCACAACATCATCAAGAACCACGTCGTGTGGAGTTACGACCACGCATGGACGGCGTTTTACACATCCGACGACAAGCCGAACGGAAAGGTCTGGGACGTCTACTCCGACGTTCCGGGCGGGATCCCGTTCTACGAGTACACGTTCGGAGTCGATCAGGGTGGCGTCGGAGGCCAGGAAGGAACCGGATACACGCGCGAGCATTCCTTCCCCAAGAGCTGGTTCGGAGGGGAAGTGTCCCCGATGTACACGGACGTCTTCATCCTCTACCCCTGCGACACCCACGTGAACAGCATCAGGGGCAACTGCGCCTACGGAGAGACCGCGGCGGCGGATTGGACCTCGCTGAACGGAAGCATGCGGGGAGCGAGTTCGGTTCCCGGATTCACGGGGACCGTCTTCGAGCCGATCGACGACTTCAAGGGCGATCTCGCACGAGCCTACTTCTACGTCTCGACGAGGTATTACACCGAGGACGCGGCATGGCCGGATGGCCCGATGACGAGCGGCGCGGAGTTCTTCCCGTGGGCCGTCGACATGCTCCTACTGTGGCACTTCCAGGATCCGGTCAGCCAGAAGGAGATCGATCGCAACGGCGCGATCTATCGCATTCAGCAGAACCGCAATCCCTTCGTCGACCGGCCGGAGTTCGTCTCGCGGATGTTCATGACCTCCGATGTCGACGATGCGGCGGTGCTCCAGTTCGTCCTCGGCCAGAACGCGCCGAACCCCTTCGCGGGGACCACCACGATCTCATTCGCCCTCCCTCAGCGGGAGGAGGTTGAGCTCGCGATCTACGACATCGGCGGCCGGTTGATTCGCAGTCTCGCGTCGGGAGCGCAGACGCCGGGAAACCACCAGGTCGCTTGGGACGGGCGCGATGCAGCCGGGCGCGCCGTCGGCTCGGGGGTCTACTTCTACAGCCTCGAGGCCGGCGCGCTTGCCGACCAAAAGAGGATGCTCCTCTTGAAGTGACGGGGCGAGCGTCCGCGCAGGATCGCCCGCGCGCGCAGGCGGAACGCGCCGGACATCCGGGCACACTGGCCCCTTTCGCGCGGGCCCGTCCTCGGCTACAGTCGCGCCATGAATCCACTCAACAGACGTCCCGAGAAAACCGAGTATTTCGAGTACTACGACCGCTACATCCAATTGGTCCCCGACGGCGAGATCGTCGAGATCCTGAGGGCTCAGACGCCACAAACTCTCGATCTTCTTAGGGGCACTTCGGCCGCAGCAGCCGACTTCCGCTACGCGCCGGGAAAGTGGAGCCTGATGGAAGTTCTGGGCCACATCATCGACACCGAGTGGATCTTCACCTACCGCGCCCTCTCCTTCGCGCGCGGCGAGAGTGGCCTCCTGCCCAAGATCGACCCGGACGTCTACATGGCCAACGCGGATTTCTCCGCCTGCACGGTCCCCGCGCTCCTCGAGCAGTTCCGGCACCTGCGTTCCGCCAATACCCTGCTCTTCGAGAACTTCAACAACTCCGCCCTCGATCGCACCGGAACGGCGTCCGGCTACTCTTTCACGACGCGGGCGGTCCTCTACGTCATCGCAGGCCACGAGCTCCATCACATGAACGTCGTCAAGGAGCGCTACCTGGGCCACGCGGGCTGAACGTCCGTTCGGTGATTCACGACTCCGCCGGCGCGACGATAGCCATCTTCCTACTGCAGGCGCAGATCTGCGATTCCGTCTTGACACTCCGATCCAGGTCGACTACGCTCACTGCGGGTCAAGTGCGATGCGTGCATGCTTGGTGCCTGATGGGCAGCGACTGTTGAGCAGCAAGACCCGACGAATGAGAGAACGCCGATGTCCGGCTCGCCGGCGAGCAGCCCGTTGGTCAATGTGAGTGTTTCACATCATGAGGCGACGATCCGGTCCGTAGGAGTCTCTCCCATCTTCAGGTAGCCGTTCGCGGCGCACTCTGGCCAACCGCTGGATTCCCGATGGGGTCCGGCCGGCGCGATCTCGTTGGTTCCGCAGAATGACGGTCGGCGAATGACACCCGGGACCATCGTCTTGCGTGTTCGTGCGTTTTCATGCCGCGGTCACGGTGGCTCGGGGGGGATTCTGATTCTCGGGGATCGTACTTTCCGGCCTTCCGCGCGAGCCGGATCCTCCCCTCCTCCTGACTGCGGCTCTCGTATGTGTAAGGGCTCGCAAACGACGAGGAGTGGTGCAATGCGAACCAGGCTGTTCCCTCTCGGAATGTTTCTCTTTTCTTTCTTGATTGTTGGCATGGCGGTGGCCGGAACGCCGGCGGCGCCCTTCGATGGCCGTGCAGTCATCGGGGCCCCGAGCGTGACCCACCAGGTTATGGGGACGGACGGGCTCCGGACAACCGTTGATGCCGCCCTCGTCGCCGGAGCGGATTACCTGCGGGCGATGCAGGCGGACGTGACCGAGGACAACGCCGGCAACGGGACGCCCCCGAGCGAGGTCCCCGCCGATCCGAACGACGCGGGCTGGGACTGGGTCGTCACGTCGCCTCCGGCGCCGTTCCATCACACCACCGCGGCGAGCCCAACGAACATCTATGGGGCCACCGTGATGGGTCTCTATTACGCGTACCTCGCGACCGGCGACTACACGTACTTCACCGCGATGCAGGATGCGGCCGATCGCATTGTCGCGGCTGGAGCGACACTCCATCCGCGGACGTCGTCGGACATGATCTTCCTTATGCTCTTCGATGACCTCCCGGAGGTTGCGGGCACGACCTACAGGGACATGGCGAAGGCCAAGTTCGACTACCGGGTGTTCACGGAGCATACAGACGGGACCATTTTCGCTCAGTGGCTTCGCGACGTGCGGGGTGTCACCCAGGGGTATCCGAATGGGATCATCGCCTGGGACCTCGGTGCCTACGCGGTCGCTGCGGGCATGCTGGCCGAGCGGTTCCCGGGCGATCCCAACAACTACGCACTGACCTGCGATCAGATCGCGGAGGTGCTCTACCAGGACTCGTATATGGACAATCCGGGTCTCTTCGACATCGTCGACGATGCCGGCTGGGACCCGACCTACGCCAACGTAAACTACTGGTGGTACTGCCTTGGTGTGGGCGGATTGATCGATGCGTTCGATGCTTCGGGAACGCACACCGCCGAGATCCCGGGGCTCGTCGCCCGCCTGGCCGCCAGCACCTATCCGAGTGGCGCGGTCAGCGGCTCCTACGGCGCGCACACCGACGACGAGGACTGGCAGTCGACGGCATACACGGCGGCGGCCCTCGCCCACCTCGACCAGCCCGCCTACCAGACCAGGATCAACGGCATGGCCGGTTGGATCGCTTTCACCCAGGATGTGAGCGGCGCCTGGAAGTACTCGAGCAACAACCACTATCCCGAGGTCGGCGGCGAGAACACGATGGGCCTCTTCTTCGGCGTGCCGAACACGGTGACGCCGACGCCCGAGCCGCACTGCCTGTCGATCGAGGAACCCTGCAACGTGGTTTCCTTCGCGCTGACCAGGACCAACGCGGATCCGGCGCGCGGCTACAGCGTGACGTTCGAGCTGAGCGACAATCTCGCCCTCTGCAACGGACTCTTGAGCGACATCGTCAAGGGAAGCTACTTCACCGGCTACGGCTACACTCCGGCCGAGTTCCAAATCCTCGACAACGGGGGTGGTTCCTACACGGTGGACTGCGTGGTCCTCGGCACCCCATGCGGTCCGACCGGCAACGGAACCCTCTTCACCGCGAACGTGAAGAAGGTCGGGCCTCCCGACGGCGTGGGGACGATCACGGTGAGCGCGTTCCTGCTTCGGGATTGCGATAACCAGCCTATCCCAGTCGCCCCCGGAGCGCCCGCGGCGATCACGATCGATACGACCCCGCCGGTGGCGGTGGCGAGCCTCTCGGCCGCGCAGGTGAAGACGGGCAATGATGTGGATGGGACGACGAAGGTGACGCTCACCTTCACGCCTCCCGGGGACGCGGCGGTCGTCCAGGTCTACCGGGCCGGCTTCGGCCACTATCCGGAGTACGACGACGCCGGCGGCGTCGTTCCGGCCACGCCAGCCTCCTACCCGCCCGTCAATCCCCCCTGGACGTTGACTGCGGTCACCGCCAGCGGGCAGACCGACGAGGTTTTGGGCCGCGACTTCTGGTACTACGTCGTTTACACGAAGGACGCTTGCGGCAACGTCTCCTCCGTCTCCAATAAGTCGACCGGGACATTGAACTACCACCTCGGGGACGTGACCCCGCCCCTGGGCGTCGGGGACAACCACGTCGCGGCGCTGGACATCAGCGCACTGGGCGCGCACTACGGGATCACGATCCCGCTCAACGATCCGTACAACTATCTGGACGTGGGCCCGACGGTGAACGGCTCGGTCGACGCGCGGCCGCTGACGGACAACCGGATCAACTTCGAGGACCTGATGATCTTCTCCTTGAACTACGGAGAGGTCAGCAAACTCGCTTCCCTTCCCGTTGCACTCGGTTCGATCGGTAGCGGAGCGATCCGACTGGAGGTCGTGCCGCGTTCGATCCGCGTCCGTGCGGGCCAGACGGTCGAGGTGCTGGTGGCGCTGCGCGGGGACGCGGAAGGCGTGCACGGGATCCGCACCGTTCTGGTCTATGACGCTGCCCGGTTTGCGTACCTATCGAGCGACGTGGGACCGGCGATCGCATCGTCGGATCACTTCTTCGATGGCCTGCCGTCGCAAGGCGAGGTGGACCTGAACGTGGCGTTGTTGGGCCGCGGCGCGTCGGTCGAGGGCGAGGGGGTCGTGGCGTTGGTGCGGTTGCGTGCGTTACGCGACGGAGGCGTGGCGGTCACGCTGAAGGAGAGCAGCGTGCGGGACGTGGAGAACCAAGAGCTGCTGAACCGCGTGCCGGATCAAACCGACGCACTGGCGACGGCCTCGGGATCCCTTGAGAACGCTTGGAGAAATTATCGGCTGAGCGAGGCGATCCCGAACCCATTCGCTCAACGGACGGCGATCGGATTCGATGTACCGGTCGCGGCGACGGTGCGCGTGGTCATCTACGACGTGGCGGGTCGCGTGGTCAGGACTCTGATCGACGATACCCGTGCCGCCGGGACTTACGTCGTTGAGTGGGACGGCACGGACGACGGAGGCCGCGCCCTCAGCGCCGGAGTCTACTTCTACTCGATGCAGGCCGGTCCGTGGCAGTCGCAGCGGAGAGTGACCCTGCTTCGATAGCGCGCCTCGAGCGCGTTGACGATCGTCGACCGACGCCGGGAAGCACGCGCGGTGCGGAGGCCGGGCCCCTTTTGCCGGGGCTCCGGCCTCGCCCGGGAACCAGGAGCGCAGGAATGACCCGACGCGTCACGGCCATCCTCATCATCATGATGTCGATGGCGTACGCCCCCCTGCTGCCGGAGGCTCGATCTTTGGTTCCGGCCGCCGGGGCCATCGAGGAGTTCCATGCATTCATTCGTCCCGACACCGTCACGGCGCTTCCCGGCTCTTTCGTGGATGTACGGTTCGAGGTCGATTCCTCGGCGCATCAGTTCAACGGCTACGAGGTCGAGATCCGATGCAACCCGGCGGTGGTGAGGCCTGACACCGTTTTCGAGGGCCAGTTGATGCTCGACGCCTGTCCGGGCAGCCGGTTCCGATACCTCTCCAAGACCGACTCGTCCATGACTTACACGCATATCTTGCTCTGCCACGACGTGACCGTGAACGGTCCGGGCGTGTTGTCAATCTTCCGGTTCCGGGACGCGCGTGAGGGAGCGAGCCCCATGAGGATCGCATCCGATCCGGACCTGACCTTCTACGACGCAGGCGAGTACGTCGCACCGACCCATCCGACGCGTCCGCGACAGGTGATCTTTCACGACGGCCTCGTCCTGGTGGTCGATCCGACTTCCGGTACTCACGAGCCCGGCTTCGATCCGATCCCCATCGGAAAGCTCAGACTCCGGCTCTACCCGAATCCGGCCATTGGGAGCGAGGCGATCTGCTTCGATCTCGAAGGCGGAACGCCGGAGTGGATCGACGTCCTGGATCCCCAGGGCCGCAAGGTTTGGAACTGGACAGGTCCTTGGACCGCACCCGGTCCGTTCGTCCTTCAGGTGGGAAGAACGGGATCTGCGGGCCGGCCCGTCCCGCCTGGCTTTTACTTCTGCCGCGTGCGCTCTGCAGGCAGGCAGGCAACCTCCGGCTTTGTTCTGATTCGGTGAGGAGACTGACAGGAGGACAACGATGAATCGACGAGCACCCGGTCTTCTGATCCTGATCGTATGCGTTGCATGGGCGTCCGTCACGATCCCCACGGCTCGCGCGGTCGAGGCGTTCAACGCCTACATCCTGCCGGAGAGTAGCTTGGTCGGCATCGGCACGGTCGCCGAGGTCGGCTTTGCGGTGGATGACAGCGCACATCAGTTCAACGGCTACGAGATCACGATTCAGTACGATCCGAGGATTCTCTCCCTCGAGTCGGTCCTGCCCGGGCCGCTCATGCTCGATGCCTGCCCGAACTGGTTCAATCGCAGAACAGAGACCGACTCGACCGTCAGCTACGTTCACATCGTTCTCTGCAATGGAGTCTCCCTGGACGGACCGGGGGTGCTGAGCCTGTTCCGATTCAACGCGGATTCTATCGGCGTGAGCCCGGTCAGGATCACATCCCCGCCCGAGTTATCGTTCTTCGACGACGGATTGTATGTTGCTCCGGATCATCCCACCTATCCGCGCCAGGTGGTTCTCCATGACGGCGTCATCGAGGTATGGGATCCCACGACGTCCGATGTTCCGCGGCCTTCCGCAGCGGGCCGAAGCGCTCATGACATTTCCATCCGGCTCTTCCCGAATCCCGTCGTGGAATCAACGTCGATCCGTCTGGATCTTCCCGAGGACGGGCCTTTGGAGCTCCAGCTCTTCGATGCCTGCGGGCGCAGGCTGTGGCAATGGACCGCTCATGCGGCGCGAGCCGGCACCATCGAGGTGCCGTGGCCCCGCATAGAGGCGGCGGGCGGTCCCGTCCCCGGCGGCGTCTATTTCGTGCGCGCCCGGTCGGCCTACGGCGCGGGGGCCGCGCGCGCGGTGGTCAGGAGGTAAGGCGACGGACGCTCATCGCCGCGCCGGCTGAAGTGCGAGTGCTTGAACGACTGTGATGGAAGCCGCGGGCCGGCGAAAGCTTCGTGTGGACGGGCGGGGTCTTACTCCATCCCGAAAGCGCGAGTGGCGTCAGGATCTTGTCCGTAGTACGGACCCCCCTGATTCGGCGTCGTGGCCCGCGGATTCAACTCGGCAGATGCTCCAGGGTTAGCCCGCACTTCTCACCAGCATTCTGCTGCAACGGCGCATCTGGCCGCATCTGCGGCGTCGCGCTTGCTCGGCCTCCTCGACATACTGCACCGAGTATGTCTGCGTCGTCCTCGCATCGCGCGACTTGCATCTCCGGCCCTCTGCCGCCGTTTCGCGACGAACGGTGGTGAGAATTGCGGGCTAGGCGAATCCCCTCCTCTTCTACTGGAAAACGGCGTGCGATTCTGCTAGAATTCCTCCCGCGAACAGAAGGAGGTGGATCGATGAACTCTGGATCTGTCTTCCGAGTCGCCTCGCTCCTCGCCGTCCTGCTCTGCGCTTGCCTGCCGGCCGCGCTCGCCGATACGATCGTGCTGGACGGCGATGACGTCGCCGACTGGGCGCGCGTCTTCTCCTCGTATACATGGAAACAGAAAGACTCGTGCCTGCACCCGAACTCGCTCATGAAGTTCGACCTCGCGCAGATCCCGACGACGGCGATCATCCTCGACGCCCGCCTCTACCTCTTCGTCGAAAGGACTCAGCCGGGCGCCTCGATTGATCTGTGGCACGTCACCGACGATTCCTGGAGCTATGCCGAACGGGAGCCGGCCGAGATGTGGGACTGGCCGGTGAACGATCTCATCGGCACGCAGAGTTTCCAAGACACACTGTCCTTCTCCGTCGACGTGACGTCTCATCTCATCGAGGAAGCACAGAGCGGAGGACGTGTCTTCTCGATCAAGATGACGGCCCACGACGCATGGTACGAGTCTATCAGGATCTCCTCGCCCCTGGCCCCGCTCGAGCGGATGCGCCCTCGGATCGTCGTGACCTTCTCCGCTGCCGCCACCTCGCTTCCCGACCTCGCCGTCACGCAGTCCGACATCCGCATGATCCCGATGCGGCCCGTGCCGGGGCAGGCGGTCACGCTCCGCGCCCGCGTACGGAACATCGGCGCGCAGGCTGCATCGAGCATCCCCGTTTCCTTCTGGGACGGCGAGCCGAACGCGGGAAACCCCCCGATTGGAACATCCATCATCCCGTCGATTTCCGGAGGCGGGGGCGCCGGGCTCGCATCGGTTTCTTGGACTTGCACGACCGGAGCGCGCGACATCTACGTCGCCGCGGACCCGGACGGCGCGATCCTGGAGGGCGACGAGAAGAACAACGCGGACGTTCGCCCCTTCGTGATTCTCGACACGCAGCAGTACCAGTTCTCGGTCGAGAGCTTCGAGCACTCGGGCCGCTTCACCTACCACGGCGACTTCGACGTCCCGAAGCAGTTCCAATACCCGGGACCGAAAAGCTTCTACGTGAACGCCTCGGGCGGCGAGGCGTACGCCGGCCACCGCGCGATGGAGATGTACCTCGACGGGACGGCCGATGATGGAACGATCTGGGTCCAAACGGCCATCCCCGTACAGCCGCTCAGCTCGGTCGCGGTCAACGTGAGCTTCGAGGTCTTCCGCTATTTCGCCGACATGGCGTTCCAGCCGGTCGCCGCCGTCACCTTGTTCGATCCTGAAATGGAGGGAGACTTCAGCATCCTCGGCCAGCCGGCGGCCGAAGGGTGGACGCTGCAGACGTTCGGGAGGACCGTCTGGACGGGGCCGTATGACATGCTGTACGTGGCGGTCGGGCTCACCTGCACGTGGGAAACTCCCGGAACGTTCTACATCGATCAGATTGTCACACAAGCCCTGGAGGTCACGACGGAGATCCCGGAGGATGGCCGCGGCGGCGCGGACGGGACGCTGCTCTACCAGAGCCTGCCGAACCCTTCCGGTCCGTTGACGACGATCGCCTACCGTCTCGATCGAAGCGGGCCGGTTTCACTCCGGCTCTTCGACGCGGCGGGACGGTTCCTGACCACACTCCAGAACGGGTTGCAAGAACCAGGCTTGCACCGGGTCCGCTGGGACGGCACGGATGAGACGGGCCGGCCGCTCCCGTCCGGGGTCTACTTCTATCGGCTCGATACGGCAGGCGGAATGGAGAGCCGGAAGCTCTTGCTGGCGCGCTGAGGGAATCGCTCTACGCGGTCGAGTTCTTCATGGCCGGCTCGCCCCGCGCTTCCTGCCGGCCCCTCTCCACGTCCACCCGTTGGAGGAGGATCCCGCCGACCGCGAAGAACGCGATCACCGAGAGGATCGCGACGCGGCTCGATCCCGTGAGCGCGATCGCGAGCGCGAAGAGTCCCGGGCCGAAGATCCCCGCGAACTTCTCGACGACCGCCCAGAAACCGAAGAACTCCGCCGAGCGGCTCCGCGGGATCAGGCTCGCGAAGAGACTCCGGCTCAGCGCCTGCGTCCCGCCCTGCACGATTCCGACCAGGATGGCGAGCAGCAGGAAGTGCCACGCGTTCGTCATGAAGTAGCCGAGGACGCTGATCAGTCCGTAGACGCAGAGACCCAGGTGGATCGATCGCTTCGCGCCAACCCGGCCCGCGAGGCCGCCGAACAGGAACGAGCACGGGATCCCGACGAACTGCACGACGAGGATCGAGCCGATCAGCGCGCCGCGGCCGATTCCGATCTCGGTCCCGTAGATCGCGGCCATCCGGATGATCGTTCCGATTCCGTCGTTGTAGATGAGGAAGGCAAGGAGCATGAGTGCGGCCTGGGGATAGGCGCGGAGACCGCGGAACGAGTCGCGAAGTCGCGTGAACGCCGTGCCGGGCGCGGCTGGCGATGAAGCCGACGACCCGGGCGGGCCGGAGGCCACAGGCTCGGGAACCCAACGGAAGAGCGGGATCGAGAAGAGGAGCCACCAGACCGCCACCGAGAGGAAGGCCAACCGTGCCGGAAGCGTCGCGGCCGCATCGGAAAGGCCCGGTCCCGAGGGAAGCCCGAACCACCCCGGCTTCTGAATCCACGCCAGATTGAGCGCCAGCAGGATCCCGCCCCCGACGTATCCCAGAGCGTATCCTGAGGTCGACACGCGGTCGATCTCGTCCGGCTTCGCGACGTGCGGGAGCATCGCGTCGTAGAAGACGAAGCTCCCGTTCGCGCCGATGTTCGCGAGGATGAAGAGGGCCGATGCGAGGAGCCAATCCCCCCGACCGACGAAGAACATGAGCGCAACCGCAGATGCCCCCACGCCGAGGAAGATCGCGAGCATCCTCTTTCGATTGCCGGCGCGGTCGGCCATCGCCCCCAGAACCGGCGCGCTCAGGGCGATCGCGGCCAGGCCGATCGTGGTCGCGATCCCATAGCGGAAGGTCGCCGCTGAGCGGGCGAGGTTCGCGCCGGCGACCGAGGCGAAGTAGATCGGGAAGACCGCGGTCATGATCGTCGTGACCACGGCGGAGTTCGCCCAGTCGTAGAGGGCCCACGCGCGGAGTTCGCGTCGCTGTAGCCCCAACCGGTTCATCAGGCTTCCCATCACGATCCGCAGAGCTTAGGTTCGGGTGTGGAGCCGGTCAACGATGGGGGGCGCCGCGGGTGGTCCTTGGCGGCCATGCAGGGGGATCGTCGCAGCGAGCTGCGCCATGCGCCGAGCGGAGGCGGCCCCCGAATGGCCGCCCTGCTCCCGGGTGATCATGTAGAGGCCGTGCCGGTGCGCGCGAGCAGGCGCGCCCGCGAGGCCGGCGCCCTGCTCGTTTAGCCGGCCGAGCGGGATGCGCCAAGCGAGCGCATCCCTCAACGGGCACTTGAGCGACTCAACCCTTCCGCCGGCGGTCCTTGATCGCCTGCGCGATCAGGTAGATCCCGAATCCGACCGGCGCGAGCGGCCACCAGTTGCGGAGCCAATCGAGCGGCATGTCGAACATCGTGTTGAGGAAGAGAAGAAGGCCGACCGCAACGAGGACGATTCCACCGGTCAGCGCCCCGCCGGCGTTCGGCAACGGCAGGTCAACCTTCAAGTCTCCGGTCCTCGCCGAGAGGAGAGCCTCGTTGTAGAGGCTGGCGAGCCTCCAGGCATCGATCACGTTGTACAACCAGAAGAAGCTCAGGAAAAATGCGAGGAGCGGCGCCACATTGAACGTTCCTCGGGCGACCTCCTCCTCCATTCCGTGACGGCCTCCGTTGGCGAGAAGCGTGATCGTCGAGGCCACGACGATGACGTGGATGAATCCCCGCACGTAGTAGCCCACATAGACCTGCCCGAGCCCCGGCATCAACGAGAGGATCGCGGCGAGCGCCGGCGCCTTGCGCCGTCTGGCCGTCGGATCCGCCTCCGGGATCGGCCAGCCCTGCCCTCCGCGTCCCTGCGGGTACGCCGGGCCCGCCGCGGGCGCCCGGCCTGAAGCGTCGTACGGCCCCGGCGCCGGGCCAGACGCGCCGGCCTGATTGTTCTCCATCTGCATCGCGCTCATCCTCTCCTCCTTCAGCTCGAGCCAAGTCCAGGTTGTCTTGTGCGGGCTCGTCGTTCGCCCGTCGACGCTGCCGCCCGCAGATCATTCATTACAGGTTACGGAGCGGGTTCTCCGGGAGTTCGGTCCGATTTCACATCGACATCTTTTGTGGGGCGCGCCTTGCGGTCGCCGAGATCCTCTATCGCCTCCGCGAGAATTCTCCCGGCTTCGACCAGGTCGCCGCGCCAGATTGCCCGCCAGATGCTTTCGGCATGGCGGTCCGCGGTCGACAGAAAGGCGATGCCGTCCTCTCCCCCGCGCCGCACCTCGAGCCAAAACCCGCGAACATCTTGGGCCAACGGCGATCCCACTCGATCCCATGCTTCCCGCGCGGCGAACGAAGTGCGCCCGGCGAGATACGAACCGCTCCGGTACGCCCCCGCAATCCCCTCGGCCGGATCCGCGCGCATGACGGCGAGCGCCCGCTCGGCGGTCCCGCGCAGGGGCGACACCGGTGTACCCCACAGCAGGAAGATGACCATCGCGCCGGAGTAGGCCAGCTCGAGCGCGAGGCGCGGCCGATCGAGGAGCCGCCGCGACCACGAACCGATCGAGCGCGCGGCGGCCAGCGCAGGGTCTGCGATCCCGCGCGGCTCGAGCCGCGTCGTCGCATCAAGAACATCGCGCACGAACCACGGATCCGGCTCGAGCTCCGCCATCGCCGGCAGATCGGCGCGCAGCGAGGCGAGGGCGGCGGCAAGCTCGACGCAGCCCGCGCAGTGGTCGAGATGAAGCCCGAGAAGCTCGGCATCGGCGTCCGGCAGGACTCCATCGACCCTGTCGCAGAGGAGCAACTCGGCCCGGCCGCACGGAGAACCCGAGGTTTGCCCGAGGATGCCGGCGGCCAAGTCATCCCCGGCCCCGGCATCGAGCAGGTCCAGCTCGCCGCGCGCGATCGACAGGAGCTCGGAGCAGCGGGCGCAGTGGGCGGCGTGCCGCTCGGCTGCCTGCTCTTCGTAGGGTGAGAGCTCGCCTGTCAGCAAGCGATCCACGATCGCTTCGTATGCCGTGCAATCGATCATGGTACTAGACCTACCCGTTCCCCTCGGAACGGATCTACCCCCCTTCGATCATGCCTTCCGTCTCGCGCGATTCTCACGGTTTCAAATCCTCGGGACTGCCGGCGGGTCCCCTCGTCAGCGAAACGAGCTCCCGCGCCAGGTCCGTCCGCGCCCGGTTCGACCGAGACTTAACCGTTCCGACGGGGACTTTCAAGATCGAGGCGATCTCATCGACGGTCAGTCCTTGGATCTCCTTCAGGACGATGATCTCGCGATTGATCCCGCTCAGCTTCTGCATGGCCCGGTGGACCAGGTTGCGGCGTCTCGTCGTCCGCCACTCCTCGGACGGATCGGGGCCGGGCGCAGCAAGGTCGTACATCTCATCGACTGGCGTCACGCCCCCTTGGGGGCGCGCCTTGATGCGGCGGAGACGGTCGATGCACGCGTTTCGGGCCATGCGAGTCAGCCACGGGATGAAGGTCTCATCATTCGTGCAGGCATCGAGCCGGCGATAGAGCCGGATGAAGATGTCCTGCGCGAGATCCCGGGCCTCTTCCGCGTTGCCGGTGTAGTGGAAAGCGAGGCCATAGATCCGGCCCTGGAAGCGCCGAACCAGCGTCTCCCAGGCCAACTCGTCGCCGCGCCGGCAACGATCTAGAAGCTCGGGTATCTCCATCCGTGTCCCTTCTGGGATCAGGACGCACGGGGGGGCTCTAGGGTTCGCTGATGTCTTGGGATGGGAACCGAGATGGCACCTAACTCATTTCTTCCAAATGAGGTCCGCTATCTCCAGCCCCAACCCCAACGCCGCTCCGGCCAGGGACCCGACCGCGAAGTTCACCCGGGCCGAGGCCCCGATCGGCTGAAGGTGCAGAAGCGTTCCCAGAACGACCGTCCCCGCGATGAAGCCCGCCCCGACGATCAGGGAGACAAAGATGAACCGGCCGAATCGAATGTAGCGGGCGGCGGCAACGAAGGCGATCATCGCCGCGATCAGAGAGAGTCCGACGACGAGCACCCAGATCAGGGCGGGCGTGCTCTCGCGGTGTCCCAGGTTCCCGATCAGCAGGTACTGCACAAAGAGGGTCAGGTAGGCGAGGAATGCCGCTCCTCGCCATCCCCCTCGGCGGTGGCCGACGAAGGCGAGACTCCCGGCGAGACCGATCGTGAGCAACTGGAAGGCAGCCGTTTCCCTCCGGAATACGTCCAGGCCGTAACGGAGCAATCCGGCCGCGGCGCACATGCCGAGCGCCATGCCGATGCTCGCGACGTCCCGACTCCACCTTCTCATCGTCCGACCTCCCCCTTCACCGCCCCCTCGCCCTTCTTTCGTCTGTACTCCCGGTCGCTCTTCACATGGTGGTACACGTAGAGGCCGCCCAGCACCAGGATGACGGCAACAATCACGACATCCACTCCGTGGAAGTACCTCTTCAACTCAGTGTCCCACTTCTGGCCGAGGATTTTGCCCAGGTACGCCAAACCCAAACACCAGGGAAACGAGCCGAGGAAGGTGTAGATCACGAATCGCCAGAAGTGCATCCGGGAAACGCCGGCAGGGAAGGAGATGAAGGTCCGTATAACGGGCAGGAGGCGGCTCGTGAAGATCGCGGCATCGCCGTACTTGGTGAACCAGGCGTCGGCGCGGTCCAGGTCCCTCTGCCCGATCAGGAAGTACCTGCCGTAGCGCTCGACGAACGGCCGGCCGCCGAACTTGCCCACCCAGTACGCGACGACCGATCCCCACACGCATCCCAGAGCGCCCGCGACACCCATCATCCAGATGTTGAACGTCTCGGGGTGCCGGTACACGAGGTAGCCGCCGAAGGGCATGATGATCTCGCTCGGAAGCGGAATGCAGGCGCTCTCGATGCCCATCATCAGGATGATCCCGAAGTACCCGAGGTTTGTGATGTTGACGGTGATCCACGAGGTGACGGCCTGGATGACTGCGTGCAAGGGGTCCTCCCGTAGTTGACATGCGATTGGCCCATCATACGGACGGGAGGCGGGGTCGTCGATGCACGACCTCGTTCCTGAAACGGCCGTGCGGGCGGGTCATGTCGTTGTCTGCGAACTAATGGTCTTGCATATAGTTACAGCTTCCAACGGCTACCGAGAGGGCATGGGGGTCACCTCCATTGCGCCGTCAAGCCTACCTGTCTCGCATATCGATCCACGGCTTTTCGGGCCATGGCGCGGCTCTCGACGGCAGTGCAGCAAGACGCCTCCTTCGGTTCCGTGTGGCAGGAAACCACGCGTAGTGCGCCGGTCTTGCGATCCGCCTTCAGGTCGACTCGCGCGACCAGTCTCTCGCCGGCCAGGACCGGGAGGCAGTAGTAGCCGTAGGTCCGGCGGGCCGCCGGAACGAAGATCTCGATCGTCATGCTGAAGCCGAAAAGCCGGCGCACTCGGTCTCGATCCCACAGCAAAGGGTCAAAGGGGGAGAGGAGCACCGGATTCATCGGTGCGGGCCGCACTTCCTCCAGATTGGCGGCCAGTTCCAGATCGGCGGGGCGGATCCAGCCTCGGATGCGGCCGCTGTCGCCGGAATCCATCGCGCATGCGACGATTGCACCGGTTTCGGCCAACCGCTTCAGGGCACGGCCGATCTCATCCTTCATGAGCCGCAGTCGCCAGGTCCGCGCCAACGTTCCGGTCTGCGCCCAGCCGTGGCCATCGAGCGCCTTGAGCAGGAGCGTTTCCAGCGCTTCTTCGAAGGGAGGTTCCGGGGTGGCACGCCACTCTTCCGGGATCACCCGCTCCGGAAGGTCGAAGGTCCGCTGAAAGGCGCGTCGTTCCCTCACCGCCAGGTCTCCCGCCGACCAGAGAGCCACTGCGACGTTCTTCGCCGGCTTGTGATCCCACCACCCTTTGCCTGACGATCCCTCGAGGTCGCTCGATTTCAGAGGGCCGTCGTCCCGAATTCGCCTCATGATCGCCTCGGCGAGTTCGGGATGAGCGCCCATCACATCCCCCCACCAAGGGTGACGGCGGAAGCGCCGCCTGCGCCATCCCATGATTGGGTAGAGGGAGAGGGGCAACCAACAGACTTCGTGACCCCAGTACTCAAAGAGAGGCTCGCCGGGTTTGAGGAGCGATTCGCCCAGTTCTGGGCCGAAGCGCGGAAGGCGGGACATCAGGACGATCGCGTGACTGCGCGCTCCGGCCACGGACACGGTGTCGAGCTGCAGGTAACCGAAACGATCGATGACGGCGTGCGCCGCGCGACGGAGGGCGCGCTCGCTGGCGCCGGATCCCCTTGTCGTTCCGGCGGACCCGCCAGGGATGGCTGTCCACTCCGGCTTGAGCATGCCGGCGCGGGACAAGGCAAGTCGCCGTGCCATGCGGACGCTGATCGTAATCATCTACTTATCAGCCACGACCCCAAATGCCTGTGGACAGAGCCTTGTCCGAGAAAAGCCCGCTGCGCGAAGTCGCTCGCCCACCCCGCGAGTAATATTCGTTATCGACCGGCTCGCCGGATTGCCGATGTAATGGAACAGCCGCCCCTTTTCCCCAAGGACCCGGTACAGTTTTCGGTAGAACTCGCCGGCATAGAGCTGGCCGGCCAGGCTGAACGCTGGCGGGTCATGGATAATGCGGTCGAACATCCCCGCCGTAAAGGTATCGACGAGGTCATAGCTGTCGCCCAGGTGCCTGGAAATGTTGGGGCTATCAAACAGGGCCCTCGACCAGGGGTTTTGCCTGGCGATTTCCTGGGTCCCCGGGTCAAGTTCGATAGTGTGGACCTGCACGGCGGTCCGCGCCGCTTCGATAGCCGTGTATCCCAGGCCCGTGGCCGTATCGAGCACGTAGCCCCTGAGCGGTGCGATGGCCTTGATCTTGGCCTGGGTGTCCTTGTACGGGTCGCAATCCTTCATCCGGTACATGGTAAAGCCGGCTACCAACATGGTCGGGGCGCCAGCAGAGGGCATCAGGCTGCAGACCCGGTTGGTGGCTGCGGAAAAGGCCAGGATCTTCTCGGGTCTGCCGTCTCTGATGACGAAGCAGCTGTTTTTGGCGTTGTTGATTTCCTCGATGGCGTCCCAGCCCAGGCACTCGCCATCCGGCAAGAAGAGGCCATCCGGCCCCAGCGTCGCCTCTATATTGGAGAGCCCGAGATCCGGAGACAGGATGATTGTTTCCGGCCCTACCCTGTTCCGTGGGAGATGCCGCGTCTGCATGTAGGAAAGGACAATGGGCCACATGACCATGCCTTGTGCAACTTATTCAATAAGCCACGTTTCTAGATCAGGCGCTTCAACCACTCTATTTTAGCAGATGGCCGTCAATCTTGTACATCAATGACCGAGGCGGGGATCGAGGACCGGCGGGGGAGCGATGGCGGGGCTGATCGGGGCAATCCGCGGAGGCATTGGGGGGACAGATGCCGGGCAGCAAGCCCTTCCCCCCGCCTCGACCGCAGCGATCCGACCTGGGACCGGAGGGTTGAAGCCAGGACAATGGGCATCCGAGCATGCTACACTCCGAATCGGCACTCCCCGGGTAACAGCAAGTGGTGTTCGGTCACGTGGGCGGTGAACCAGGGAGTGCGGCAGGGGCCTCCTCAAGATGCAGTGTCGGCGGCAGTTGCCGCTATCGGAACGGACGGAGATCGGCAATGACCATGCCACCGAGGCGAGAGCAAGGTAGGGTGATACTCATGGCGATTAAGCAAGGGGATTCCGTAACCAACGCAAAGTGTCCGGATTGGGGCACGGGATTGGTTCTCTCAATTGGAGCGAGCTCGGTCGAAGTCCAGTTCCAGGTGGTCGGGTCGAAGCGGCTCCGTATGGATGTGCTCGTCCCTTCTTCCGAACGGGCGCCGATCTCCGTCAAGAAGGGCAGGAAGGTGGATCCTCTCTATCAGGCAAAGCTCAAGGAACTCGTCGCCGCCTTCTCGAGCACTGCCAATAGAGAGGGGATCGAGAAGATCGAACCGATGATTTACGAGTCGTTCTTGGTTAGTGGCGTTGGAAAGGGGGCGATCAAGCGACAACTCGGACGCTGGATCGGGACAAATCCCCTCGGACGCAATGACAAGGCGTACGGCGATGCAAAAGCGCTCTACGATTTCTTGTTTCCGGAGGACCCGCGGCCCAGGACGGCTCGCTGATGGCCTCGAAGGCTCTCCGAACCGCCCCGGGTTCTCCGGAGAGCTTGTTACGTGACTCCGACCAGCTCGGCTGGAGTCTGCCAGGATAGCTCTCAACTTCGCAACGAGTTACATCACCGCGATCGCCGAGTCATCCCCACTGTCATCACCCGGGGGGCCGTCGGCGGTTCCGTCGGCGGATGCGATTATTGGAAGGGACATCTATAGAAGGGGGACAACGCACTGATCGAGAACGAGCCTGTAGTAGCCGGGCTTCTGACCGGGTCTTAGATCCCCTGAAATTCTCAGGACGATGGAATGGCGGCCTCCAGGTAGGGTGAGGCGCATGGCCCCATCGACCTGCTCCAGCAGCGCGAACGGCCCCGCATCAATGGAGATCCTCCACGAAAGCGGGACACCCTCCGTTCCAGGGGGAACCGGCCGGCCGTCGACCCCCTCCACCAGCTGCAAATTAGCGAGGAGGTCCGGAGCCGGCTCGCGGATCGAGAGAACCCAAACTGCGGGGAGGCTTGAGGAGATGCTTCCCTCGAGTTCCACATCCACGACCCCGATCAATCCGTTCCTGTGCCCCCGAAACGATGTCCAACTGAGGGAGATCTCCATCCAGTCTTGAGACGGGGGCGGAATCTCATCACCCGGACCGCC
>CAZNRY010000042.1:0-23459 GCA_964575675.1 uncultured bacterium | reverse complement strand
ATGCGCCAACCTAGCACCCCGATCATCCGCGCTCGCCTGCACGCATCCTTCTCGGCTGGCTGAACGAGCAGCTGGCCTCGCGGGCGCGCGCGCTCGCGCTGGATTCCCCGGCGATTGATGCAACGGGATGACGAGGGGAGCGTCCCGGCCGGGACAGCGAGCGCCGTGCCGGATCCGGTGGTATACTCTCTGCGGGCCAAGCTGACCGGATTGCGCTTCGATTCGGGGTTGTGCGGCAGTCGAGACCTCTTCCGCCCTGACGGCTTCGGACACTCGTCCGACAGGGATGAGCGGAGGGGAGGGCCGTCTCGTGAAAACGTTGGTATTCCGCTGGGGATCCTTGCTGCTCTTGCTCCTCCCCGCCGCGACGTATGCGGGCAAGAATGGCGGCGGCGCGATGATCGTCCACACGAACGACGCCTATACCTACATGTCCGGCACGGCGTGCACGACCCCGCTCGGCGAACCGGCTGCGTGCGAGGAGGCGATCACTCGTACGGACAGATCCGCCGGGTCCGTTGTCTGGTTTCTCGCGGCGTTCGCTCCGGAGAGCAGTCCAGTGTTGGCCTCCGTCTACTTCGGGGTTCGGTACGACTCGGCCCTCCTCGATCCGATTGTCTCGTACGCCTCCTGCGGACCTCCGGGCACGTTGGAGATCCCCGATGACGGCTGGCCGAACGAGGGAACGGGAACCACAATCGGTTTTCCATCCCCAATCTCGGGGGATCACATGATCCCGTTTTACGTATTCGTGATCGACAACGCTTCCGAAACCGTCGGGGCCTACTTTGGCACCGGCGTGAACCCGCTCGGCGGCTACGCCGCGTTCTACGATGATTCGTTCCCCCCCTTCGAGGATCGATGCACGCGCTTCGGGGAGGTGCGCTGGTACGAGCCCGGAAGCAACTCCTGTCCGGCCCTGCCGCAACCTGGCGCTTGCTGTCTGCCGGACGCCAGTTGCCGGATCGTCGCATACAAGGACTTCTGTGATGATCTACATGGCGTCTATCTGGGGGACGGAAGCACATGCGACTCTCCCTGCGGAGGCTGCTGCTATTGGGATGGGGATCCGGTCCAGCGTTATTGCGTTGTCACGACCCAGGAGGACTGCGCGGACGACTCCCGGGGGGATGCGATGAGGGTCGACGTGGATGGAAAGACGATCGGCTCCTGCTGGTCGGCAGCGGGACTCCCCTGTGCGACCGAGCCAGGTAATGGGTTGTGGTGCTCGGATCCCCGCTGGCAAGGCGAGACTGGGGCATGCTGCTTGGGTGATCATTGCATCATTTGCTCGTGGTGGGACTGTGAGACGCGCCACGGAATCTGGCTCGGCTGGTGCCCGGTGTGCACACCGGAATCCTGCCCGCCCACGAGCACGCTTCGGTCCTCCTGGGGGATGATCAAGACGCTGTATCGCTGATCGCCCCGATCATCCGCGCTCGCCTGCGCGCATCCCTCTCGGCTGGCTGAACGAGCAGGGCGCCAGCCTCGCGGGCGCGCGCGCTCGCGCTGGATTCCCCGGCGATTCGTGCAACGGGATGCGCGAAGTGAGCGTCTCGGCGTGGTCCCTCAGGGCATGAGCGTCACGACTCCCGGTTCGACCAGCCGCTTCCACTCCGCGCAACCGACCCCGTCGACGGGCTCGGAGGAGACGACATGAATCCGCGGGCCGCGCCCCTCCCAGAGGGCGTGGTAGCCGTCGGTCCCCTTCTCCGGATGCCGCCAGGCGATCGCCACGATCCGGTCCCTGGTCGCGAGGAAGCTGTGCAGGGCCGAGTAGTCGGTGATCCCCTCATAACTCCTCAGGATCGACCCCTCGATGTCATCCGGATCAAGGAAGTTCATGACGTGATGGAAGAGAAGCTCAGAATCGGTCCCCCCTTTCGGACGCAGACCTGGCTTGGGCGCGAGCGAGGACTTGTCGAAAACGACGCCGTTGTGACAGAAAGCCCACGGCCGCCCGTCGAGCTCGAGGAAGAACGGGTGCGAGTTTTCGAGCCGGACGGTCCCGCGGGGAGAAGCGCGCCGCGCGTGCAGGAAGATCAGTTCGGTCCGGATGGCGTCCACTTCCACGATCGCCGAATCCTCGAGGCACGACAGAGGCGACCGCCGTGTCCGCAAAACACCGCCATCCAACCAGGCCGCACCCCATCCATCCTCGTGCAGGTAGCTCGCACCGCGGGAGCGTTTCTCGTGCGTGTGGGATGGATTCTCATTCGACGCCATCAGTAGAAAGGCGGCGCGGAGCGCCCCGGGCCTCACATCTCCGGCCGCTGCGATCATTCGACACACGAGGCACCTCCCGTCGGATTCAGACTAGATCGGTTCGACAGGATCAGGAAGGGCTTCCGCGTTCACCCTTCGGGCCCGCCCGCAAGCCATGCCGTAGGGCGCCTGCCCGGCGAATCGTCCTGAGCACGCCTCACTCAGCCTCTTCGATCGCGAAGCGGACCGTGCTATTCTATGCGGGCTTATGGCCTTCCGGAGGCTCTCGATCGGCGGGGAGCGCAATGCGATCCGAGAAAGGGGCCGAAGGCCGCTGAAATGAAGGAGGTGTGATCTGAGCACCGAGATCAGCAATCGTTTCCGTGAGGTCGCGCCCGCCGTCGAGTTCTGCTCGCTGCGCTTCGTGAGCGAACGCAGCGAGGTCTTGCACGTGCGGCAGGACGTTCCCCAGCCCGTCGCGTTCCGGGAGGACGTCGGCGCGATGATCACCGTGATCGATAATGGAGGGATCGGCTACGGCGCGACGAGCGACCTCTCCCAACCCGGCCTGCGCCGCGCCGCGGAGGATGCCGTCGCCTGGGCGCGACGGAGCGCCGGCCGCGCCGTCGCGGACTTCTCCAAAATCCCTCCGCATCTTCCGGAGGGGCGCTACGAGACACCCGTGAAGACGCCATGGGCGTCCGTCCTGATCAACGAGAAGCTCGACCTGCTCCGCGAGGAGTGCAGGAGGCTCAAGACGGACGACCGGATCGCGGACTGGCAGTCGGCCATCATGAACATCGAGACCGAGACGCGCTTCATCACCCCCGAGGGCGAGAAGGGCTCACAGCGGATCGTGCAGATCGTCCCGATGCTGAGCGCCACGGCGAACGCGGGAACCGAAACCCAGACGCGGACCTTCGGCGGGCGCGGCTACTGCAAGCAGGGCGGGCTCGAAATGCTCGACGTTCTCGGATTCCGGAATGCGGCGCCGGCGATCACGGAGGAGGCCCTCGCCCTCCTGACCGCGCCGAATTGCCCGTCCGGCACCTTCGATGTCGTGCTCGATCCCGACCAGATGGTCCTGCAGATCCATGAATCGATCGGTCATCCCCTCGAGTTGGACCGGATCCTCGGCGACGAGCGGAACTACGCGGGAACGAGCTTCGTGACCCCCGAGATGATCGGTTCGTACCGGTACGGATCCGATCTCTTGAACGTCACCTACGATCCGACCCGTCCCGAGCAGTTCGCGAGCTACGGTTTCGATGACGAGGGGCAGCCGGCAAAGCGCGAGTTCATCATCAAGGACGGGATTCTCGTGCGTCCGCTGGGCGGGACGACCTCGCGCGGGCGCTCCGGCCTTCCGGGCGTCGCCAACGCACGCGCGTCGAGCTGGAACCGGCCGCCGATCGACCGGATGGCGAACCTGAACCTCGAGCCGGGCAGGTCGACCGTCGAGGAGATGATCGCGGCCGTCAAGGACGGGGTCTACATGAAGACCAACCGCTCCTGGTCGATCGACGACT
Source organism: uncultured bacterium (assembly GCA_964575675.1). Lineage (GTDB taxonomy): Bacteria > Eisenbacteria > RBG-16-71-46 > CAIMUX01 > VGJL01 > CAZNRY01. The sequence goes on along the minus strand of CAZNRY010000042.1, from coordinate 19,725 downwards.
CGCGCAACAAGTTCCAGTTCGGGTGCGAGTGGGGACGCCGCATCGAGAACGGGAAGCTCACGATTCTGCTCAAGAACCCGAACTACCGCGGGATCTCCGCCACGTTCTGGCGGAGCCTCAAGATGGTCGGCAACATGAGCAGCTTCCAGATCATGGGCACCCCCAACTGCGGCAAGGGTGAGCCCAACCAGCTGATCCGCGTCGGACACGCCTCGCCGGCATGCCTCTTCACCGGCGTGGACGTCTTCGGAGGAGAATGACCATGCGGCAGGGATTCTACGAGTTGGCCGACCACATCACCTCCCTTCTTCAGGGCGGCGAGGTGTACACCTGCTACTTCTCCGGAGAGACGTCGGAATTCGTGCGCTTCAACCGGAGCGCGATCCGGCAGCCGGGCAGCGTGACCCAGCGGTACATCACGATCGATCTGATCAGCGGCAAGCGCCACGCCTCGGGTACGATCACCCTCACGGGGGACATGGCAGAAGACAAGGCGCGCGCCGCGGCGCTCTTGGAGCGCCTCCGTGATTGGCTGCCGCACCTCCCCGAGGACCCGCACCTCCTGTACGCAACGGAAGTCCATTCCGGCGAGAACTTGAAGGAGGACCACCTCCTCTCCGCCGACGAGGCGATGGGGGCGATCCTGGAGGCCGGCCGCGGACGCGATCTCGTGGGGATCTACGCATCGGGCGGGATCCACGCCGGGTTCGCGAACTCCTTCGGCCAGAGGAACTGGTTCTCGAGCCACTCGTTCAACTTCGACTGGAGCTTCTACCATGTCGGCGACAAGGCGGTGAAGTGCTCCTACGCCGGACTCGAGTGGAAGCAATCTGACTTCCAGAAGAAGGTCGCCGACGCGGTCGTGCAACTCGAGGTCCTGGCGAGACCCCCGCGAACGATCAAGCCGGGACAGTACCGCGTATTCCTGACCCCAAGCGCCGTCAACGAGATCTTGGGCACGATCGGCTGGGGCGGCTTCGGAATGAAGGACAACAAGACCCGCCAGTCTTCCCTGCTGCGGATGATCGAGGGCGAGGCCCGTTTCCACGACGCGGTGACGATATCCGAGAACACCGCGGGCGGCGTCGCCCCGGACTTCCAGGCGCAGGGCTTCATCAAGCCTCCACAGGTGACGCTGATCGAGAAGGGACTCTACAAGAATCCGCTCATCTCGCCGCGCTCCTCGCGCGAGTACGGCGTTCCGACGAACGGAGCCTCATCCTTCGAGATGCCCGAGGCTCTCGAGATGGCGCCGGGCGACATCCCGGTCGGCGAGATCCTGAAGCGGCTCGGCACCGGCGTCTACGTGAGCAACCTGTGGTACCTGAACTATTCCGACCGGCCCGCGTGCCGCATGACGGGGATGACCCGCTTCGCGACCCTCTGGGTCGAGGATGGGAAGATCGCGGCGCCGCTGTCGGTCATGCGCTTTGACGAGACCGCCTATCGGATCTTCGGCGAGAAACTTCTCGGGCTCACGGCGCAGACCGAGATGATCCTCGATGCCTACACGTACGAGGCGCGATCGACCGGCAGCGCGCGCCTTCCCGGGGCCCTGGTGGAGGATTTCACGTTCACGCTGTAGCCGGGCGTAGGAGCCGGCGCCCGCGGTGCAGAAAGGTCGATCGTGAGAATCTGCTCCCTCGCCAGCGGCAGCTCGGGCAACGCGACCTTCGTCGCGACCGACCGGACGGCGATCCTGGTAGACTCGGGCCCATCCGCCCGCGAGGTGGCCGCTCGCCTGAACGCGATCGGAGCCGATCCGTCGCAGCTGAGCGGCATCCTGATCACCCACGCGCACATCGATCACTACAAGTCGGCCGGGACCCTGCACATCCGCTACGGCATACCGGTCTTCGTCGATCCGTCGACCGCGCGGGCGCTCAAGTTTCGCGGCCAGAGGAGTTCGTGGCGGCGGATTCGCGAGCTGCAGCCCATTCCGGAAGCGATCGGCGATATCAGCGTCCGCGCTCTCGACACCTCCCACGGAACCCCGGAGCACGACGGACGCACGGTCGCCTATCTGCTCGAGTCACGGCACAAGAAGGTTGGGGTCGTCACCGACCTCGGTGTTCCTTCGAAGGAGATGATCGCCGCCCTCCGCGGGGTCGACGCGATCGTCCTGGAGGCGAACTACGAGGAATCGGTGATCCGCCGCAAGTTGTCGGACCGTTCGTTCGCGGGCGACTGGCACTACCTGAGATGGGTCCTGAGCGACCTGGGGCACCTGTCGAATCACCAGTGCGGCGAAATGCTCGCCGCGATCCTCACCGGCCGGAACTCCCATGTGTTTCTCGGTCACATGAGCGACAACCACCACGATCCGCAGCGCGACAACAACGATCATCGCCGCGCCGTTGCGACCGTGCGGCGGATCCTCGAAAAGGAGCAGCTTCCGCTCCCGCACTTGCACCGTACCTACCGGATCGGGCTCGAGGCGGTCGGGACGAGCGATCTGGTGGAGATCTGATTGACTTCGCATGATCCGGACGACAGATGAAGGGATTGCCTGAAATGAGAACCGCCTCCGAACAAAGTCCCATCTCTCTCGATGAGCTGAGGAAGCTAGCAGCCGGCCGCTTCGGTGACATGATCAAGGGCGTGGTTGACCTCAATCGCGGGATCATGGCGCTCGATGCGGACATGCACGCCGATGAAGAGGCGGCGTTGTTGGCAGAAGGTTCACTTCAAGCGGATCTCTGGGGAATCAACCTCTATCCTGACCTACCCGATTCCGACTGGCTGGAGTTCGACTCAATGATCAACCTGCGTCCGTCCTCCGGAAACCTGTCGAGGGGCGTGGATGATCCGGCAATCCGGGAGAGGATCGCCGCTCTGATAGACCGCTTGGTGCTGCGATGAACGACCCACGCCACCGCGATGCAGCCGCAGGCCGGTGGCGGGAGATGACGCTTGCCGAGCAGCTCGGGAACGTCGGCAGCGAAGTCGGCCGGGCACTGCGCTGGAAGGACCGCAATCCGCAGCTCGCTCAAGGCGCGCTTGCGCGCGCCCTGGACCTGATCGATCTCACGCTCGCGGATCCGCGTTACCGACAATCCGTGCATCGCCTACGGGAAATCGCCCGAACCCGCGAGGTTTTGGTTGATTTCCTGACCGGGTCAAATGAATATCGATCCACCGGTCCGGCTTTGCAGCGCTATTTCGATGCTTTCGCTTACGCGGCGGCCCGCGCGCGCGAGACCACCCCGAAAACAGGGTAAACCCGTTCCATGACGCTATCGTTCAGGACGCGCCTGTTCCTCGCCTACTCGCTGCTGCTCGCGGTCGCGCTCGCGGTGGCGACGCTGTTCGCCGTCCGCAAGGACCGATCTTGGCTCGTTGAGCGGGACGCGGAGGTCCTGGAGCGCGTCGGACGGTACCTCATTCTCGACCTGGAGCGAACAGGCTCCTCAACCGGTCGAGACTGGACCGCCTTCGCAATCGAAACAGCAAAGGCCCTCGACTATCGCATCACCCTCATCGACGGCGAGGGCCGGGTGATCGGCGATTCCGAGGTCCCGCATGCCCAGCTTCCGCACGTCGAGAACCACGCAACTCGCCCCGAGGTCAAAGGCGCCCTCGCCGGCCAGACCGCGCACAACGTCCGCCACAGCGCGACGGTCGGGCACGACTTCCTCTACGTCGCCGTCCCGGTCCATGACATCGAAGGGGTGGCGGTCATCCGCTTGGCCGAGCCGCTAGAGCAGCTCGAGCGCCGTTCGTCATCACTCCTCCGTCTTTGGTTTGCCGGCGCTGCCCTGACCCTGGCCGTGGGGCTTCTCCTGGTTTACTGGATGGCCGGGCGTCACGCGGCGCGGATCGGCGAGCTCGCTCGCGTCGCCTCGCAGATCGGCGAGGGAGAGCTCGGCGCGCGCGCCAGGGAGATGCCGCCCGACGAGGTAGGCCGGCTTGGCGCCGCGATGAATGCGATGTCGCGAGAGATGCGGGTCCGCCTGGTGGCTCTCGAGCTGGAACGGGACGAGCGCGAGCAGATCCTCGCCCACATGACCGACGGCGTGGCCCTGCTGAACGGACAGGATCGCGTGATTCATGCGAACCACGCCCTGGCGACCATGATGGGTCTAGCGATCCCTCCGGAAGGCGGCGCATCGATTCACGAGTTCACTCGTCTGCCGGAGCTTAAGACGCTCCTGCAGGAGGCGCGGCAGAACCGCCAAACCGTGGAGGGGGACTTCCAGATTTGGGGACCTCAGCAACGTCTTCTCCGCGCGACGGCCACACGCCTCCGCGACGAGACAACGGGGACGGTCCTCCTTGTTCTCCACGACAAGACGGAGGAGGAACGACTGAACCGTGTGCGGCGCGACTTCGTGGCAAACGTCTCCCACGAACTGCGCACGCCCCTGACCTCGATCCGCGGATACTCGGAAACCCTCCTCGACGGGGGCCTTGATGACGTGGAACATCGGGAGGAGTTCGTCCGGGTGATCCGGGACGCCGCGACCCGCCTGGAATCCATGACGAACGATCTTCTCTCGCTCGCGGATCTCGAGCGCCCCGAGGTACGGTTGACCCGAGTACCATTCGACCTGCGGGAGTCGGCGGAGGGGCAGTTGGCTGTCTTCAGGGATCCAGCCTCCCGCGCGGGGATCACGATGCGGATGGAGCCCGGTCCCCCGATTCCGGTCGTGGCGGACCGCACCCGTCTGGAACAGGTGATCGCCAACCTGCTCGACAACGCCCTCAAGCACACCGAGCGGGGAACGATCGAAGTCGCCTGCGGCCTCGATGAGGCCAGCGCCTGGTGCGAGGTTCGAGACACGGGGGGCGGTATTGCGGACGAGCATCTCCCCCGCCTCTTCGAGCGGTTCTACCGTGTGGATAAGGGGCGCTCACGGGACCACGGCGGAACGGGACTGGGATTGTCTATCGTCAAGCACATCGTCGAGCTGCACGGCGGGAAGGTCGCTGTGAAAAGCCTGCCCAGCGAGGGGAGCACGTTTCGCTTCGAGATCCCTCGAGGTGAGCCGTGACGAGTCCGCTGATCCTCGTGGTCGAAGACGAGACGAGAATCCGGGACTTGATCAAGTACAATCTGGAGCGGGCCGGTTTCCGCGCCGCGGTGGCGTCCGACGGGGAGACCGGCCTCGAGCAGGTCTTCGCGTCGCGTCCCGACGCCGTCATCCTCGACATCATGCTCCCGGGGCAATCCGGAATCGAGGTGCTCCGGCAGATACGCGCCGAGCCGACGACGCAGGACCTACCCGTCCTTCTGCTGACCGCCCGCTCGACCGAGACAGACAAGCTGCTCGGGTTCGAGCAGGGGGCTGATGACTACCTCACAAAGCCCTTCAGCCCCCGTGAGCTGGTCGCCCGAATGCGCGCCCTCCTTCGTCGATCCCACGCCGCATCGGCACCCGCGAGCATCGCTATCGAGAAGCTGGTGATCGACCTGCACGCCCACGAGGCGACCTACGCCGGCAGGGAAATCTCCCTGACACGCAAGGAATTCGAGCTTCTCTGCTTCCTGGCGCAGACACCCGGGCGGGTGCACTCCCGTGACGAGCTCCTCCGGAAGGTCTGGGGGTACGACTACATTGGCGAGACTCGAACTGTCGATGTCCACATCCGCCGCCTCCGGATCAAGCTCGGAGAGGGGGCGCACCTGATCGACACGGTGACCGGTGTGGGATACAAGCTGGTGCCGGACTAGCCTCGACCGACTGCGATAGCGCTGTTCTGACGAGTTAATCGATTAACTAGGAATGTCTTACGCGAATTAACATCCTCTTAACCCCCTCGTCGACAAATCGCAACGAGACGCACCTAGATTGGGTCTGTGTGGCCGCCTCTCTGGGCAGGGAATGGCCCCGCCCATCGTCGAGAGACGCCCCAGGGGGAAGAACAAGTGTCTCATTCTCGGAGGTTCCTCGCCTTCGCGATCCTCGTTGTTTATCTGGTTTCGGGAGTGGCTGTCGTCCAGGCGCAGAGCCAAGAGGCCGGTTCTCAGGCCAATGCGGAGCAAATGCAGGGTCGGCTGGACGTCCTGACCGAGCAGACCCAGACCATGCAGTCCGACCTCGATAAGCTGAAGAGAATCAAGATCTCGGGCTATGTCCAGGCGCGCTATGAGCTGAACGAGACGAGCGTTGACAACGTCGGCTGGACCAGTTCCTCATCCACGGCCAAGACTTCCAACACCAACCGGTTCCATATTCGCCGCGGCAGGGTCAAGGTCACGTATGATTCGAGCCCGCTGAGCCAGGCCGTGGTCTATTTCGACGGCGGCCAGGACCGGACGATCCGGCTGCTCGAGGCGTACATCACCCTGAAGGATTTGTGGACCAATGAACACATTCATCAGCTCTCGGCGGGTCAGTTCAATGTCCCGTTCGGCTACGAGATCGAGCGCTCCTCGAGCGTCCGCGAGCTTCCCGAGCGCTCCAGGGCGGAAAACGTCCTCTTCTCGGGTGAGCGCGATCGGGGAGTGACGGTCACGAGCCAATGGACGCCGCAGTTCCAGACCGTCCTCGGCCTCTTGAACGGCGGCGGCGTCAACAACTCCTACTTCCCGAACACCGATCCGACCAACGGGAAGGACTTCGTCGCGCGCGCCCGCTACTCGCAGGGAAGGATCGATGGCGCCGTCTCCTACTACACCGGGCGCAACTCGATCCCCCTCGCCGGAAAGAGCTACGAGCACGACAAGACCCGTCTCGGCGCGGATGCCCAGTATTTCTACGCGCTGCCGATCGTCGGCGGGGGCACAATCCGCGGCGAGTTCTACTCGGGGCACGAGGTGAATCCGGACTCGGTCAAGGCGCTCGCCCCGAGCCAGACGTTCGCCGCCGGGAAGGAGAAGGGGCACATGGCGACCGACTTCGTCGGCTGGTACGCCATGTGGGTCCAGAATGCCGGCGACCGTCTCCAGTTTGCCGCACGGTACGACACGTACGACCCCAACGCCGACGTCGAGCACGATCAATACGAACGGATCGGCCTGGGGATGAACTTCTTCTACGACGGCAACACCCGCGTCACGGTCGCCTACGACGTCCCCATGACGGACATGAAGAAGACGGCCCCGACCGACGGATACAGGGATCTAAAGGACAATTTCTGGACCCTGCAGCTTCAGCACAAGTTCTGAGCCGGGCGGAAGCCTGTTCGCTTATGAAGGGGCGCGAGTCCGTGCCCTCGCGAGGTCGGCGCCCTGTTCGTATAGCCGACCGAGCGAGAGGCGCGGGGCGAGCGCGCCAAGCCGAGATGGATGCACGAGGCGAGCGCGGCCCGGCGAACGTTTGCGACTCGATTCGATGAACCAAAGGAGGATCAGGATGTCTCTTCGGAAGGCGGCCTCGATGTTCCTCGCGCTGGCGCTCCTGGGTCCAGGGATCGCGCTGGCCGGACGAGGAACGACGATCAAGGGATCGGACACGATGGTCATTCTCACCCAGCGCTGGGCGGAGAAGTACATGACGGCGAATCCGGGAAGCGTGATCCAGGTCACCGGTGGAGGATCCGGCGTCGGGATCGCCGCCCTCATCAACGGGACGACCGACATCGCGACCGCATCGCGGGCGATGAAGCAGGACGAGAAGCTCAAGCTTCGCGATCGCTACCAGACGATGGGGGTCGAGATTCCGGTGGCGAAGGACGGGCTGACTGTATACGTCCACGAGAGCAGCGCCATGAAGGAGCTGACGTTCGAGCAGCTCCGCGACATCTACACGGGCAAGATCACGAACTGGAAGCAAGTGGGAGGCCCCGACGCGCGGATCACCATCTACGGCCGCGAGAACAGCTCGGGCACCTACGTCTTCTTCAAGGATGAGGTCCTCCTCGGCGGCGATTTCGCTCCCCAGTGCCAGACACTCCCCGGAACTGCCGCGGTCGTGAACGCGGTCGCTCAGGATCCACTTGGGATCGGCTACGGCGGCGCCGCCTACGCCAAGGGCGTCCGCGAGTGCGCGGTGCGGAAGGACGCGACGGCTCCGGCCGTGCTGCCGAGCGCCAAAGCGGTCAAGGACGGCAGCTACCCGCTGTCCCGTCCGCTGTTCTTCTACACGCGCAAGAGTCCCGCAGGGGACGTCAAGAAGTTCGTGGACTGGGTTCTCTCTGAGGAGGGTCAGGCGATCGTGACCCAGGTAGGGTACTTCCCGGTCAAGTGACCTCATCCATGGAACAGGACGCGGTCCATCAGTCCGGGGGGGCGATCGGAGGATCTGCTCCCGGACGGGGGTCCGCGCAAGTCGCGGGCGCCGGGGGAGATTCCCGGCGCCGAACGGGTGTTATCGGCGGTTCATCCGGCATGACGGAGGAGCCGCCGGGATCGTATCCGCCGCTCTCGCGCCTGCGGAGAAGCCGGCGGCGAGGAGAGTCGGCCATCGCCGGGCTCCTTCGAGCGAACGCGATCCTCGCGATCCTCGGTCTCCTGCTGATCATCGTCTTCGTCATGAAGGAGGCGATTCCCGTCCTTCTCGACCCTGAGACCCAGAAGGAAGCGAGCCTCTCCCATTTCTTCGCGACCTCGATCTGGCAGCCGGTCAGCGACATTCCGAAGTATGGTCTATTCCCGCTCCTGCTCGGAACGCTGAAGGTCACGCTCGTGGCCATGATCTTTGCGATGCCGCTAGGCGTTCTGGCGGCGGTCTTCACCTCGGAGTTCGCGCCCACCAAGATCCGTGAGATCGTCAAGCCGATCGTTGAGCTTCTCGCGGGGATCCCCTCCGTCGTTCTCGGTTTCTTCGCCCTGATCGTCATGGCCTCCTGGCTCAACGCCCTCACGCATCAGGGGACGAGGCTGAACGCGCTGAACGCCGGCATCGCACTCTCCCTTGCGGTGATCCCCACGATCTTCACCGTGTCGGAAGATGCCCTGAGGGCTGTTCCGAAGTCGTTCCGTGAGGCCTCGCTCGCCCTGGGGGCTTCTCGATGGCAGACGGCGTGGTTTGTCACCCTCCCAGCCGCTGCGGCGGGAGTCTCCGCAGCCTGTCTCCTGGGGCTGGCCCGGGCGGTCGGCGAGACGATGATCGTCTTGATGGCCTCCGGGAACGCCTCCATGGTCTCTTCGAGCGTGTTCGATTCGGTGCGAACCCTCTCCGCCACGATCGCGGCCGAGATGGCCGAGGTCGTCATCGGAAGCCCGCACTACTCGACCCTGTTCTTCCTGGGCGGGCTGCTCTTCGTGACGACGTTCATCATCAACGTCGTCGCCGGCCTGTTCGTGGATCGCCTTCGCAGAAGGTTGGTCGGCGGATGAGCGCGTCCAGAAGCACGGTGATCGCGTTGCCCCGGACGAGCGCCGGATCCTCGAAGTGGGCCGATCGGGGGTTCATCCTGATCACGGGGGCCGCGGTCTTCCTCATCGTGGCCATTCTGGCCGTGATCCTCGGCAACGTGCTGATCGTTGGATCGGGAACCCTGACGTGGGAGTTCCTCTCCGGCGCTCCCCGCGAGGGGATGACGGAGGGCGGGATCTTCCCCGCGATCTTCGGCACCGCCGCGCTCGTGCTCCTGATGGTGATCGCCCTTGTGCCGTTCGGGGTGGGGGCGGCAATCTACCTCCACGAGTACGCCTCCCCCACGTCGTGGCTGACGAGGGCCGTCCGCTTCTCCGTCAGCAATCTCGCCGGCGTGCCCAGCATCGTGTTCGGCCTCTTTGGGCTTGGCTTCTACGTCCAGTTCATCGGCCGGAACATCGATCGGGCGATGGGCCTGGATGTCCTGTGGGGCCAGCCGTCCCTCCTGTGGGCCGCGCTGACCCTGGCCCTGCTTAACTTGCCGGTCGTGATCGTGACGACGGAAGAGGCGCTGAGGGCTGTCCCGCGCGACACGCGCGAGGCCTCGCTCGCCCTTGGGGCGACCCGCTGGCAGACGGTCCGTTCCGTCCTTCTTCCGCAGGCGATGCCGGGAATCCTCACGGGGACGATCCTATCGGTGGCGAGGGGCGCGGGCGAGGTGGCGCCGATCATGTTCACCGGCGCGGCCTACTTCCTTCCCTACCTGCCCCAGTCACCCACGGACCAGTTCATGGAGCTCGGGTACCATGTCTACGTGATGGCCACGCAGTCGCCGGATGTGGAGGCGACGCGCCCGCTGCTCTACGGGACGGTGCTCGTTCTCTTGATCCTGACGTTCCTGCTCAACATGACGGCCGTGCTGCTTCGATCTCGACTGAGGGCGCGGCTGGCGGGGAGGTCGTAGAATGCTGACGGACAAGGCCGCATCCTCGGGGGACCTGCTGCAGGGAATCCCGCCCCCCGGGGCCGCCGCAGGCGGAGAGAGGTTCAGGGCGTTGGTGATGGAACCGCCAGTTTGGCAAGATGGGGAATCCGGCCGTCACGCGCACCCCTCCGATGCGCAGGTCACCATTCAGGCCCCGATTCAGGCGCTTCCGGTGGGCGCACCGGAAGACGAATCGAGCGGCGCCGAGGAGGCCGGGATCATCCGCCCCTCCCTGACCGCCCGCGAGTTCACCCTCTATTACGGCCAGCGCAAGACCTTGAAGGAGATCAGCCTGGAGATACCGGAGCACGCCGTCACGGCGATCATCGGTCCCTCCGGATGCGGGAAGAGCACGCTCCTGCGCTCCTTCAACCGCATGAACGATCTCATCCCGGGTGTTCGGACCGAAGGCAGCCTCTTCTTCGGTAAGTTGGACATTCGCGCGACGTCGACGGACGTCGTCGACTTGCGTAGGCGGGTCGGAATGGTCTTCCAGCGGCCCAATCCGTTCCCGAAGTCGATCTTCGACAACGTCGTTTTCGGGCTCCGGATGCTCGGTCTCAACAACCGTTCCGAGCTGGAAGCCCGGGCTGAGGAGAGTCTGCGCAGAGCCGCGCTTTGGGACGAGGTGAAGGACTCTCTCCGCCGTTCGGCCCTCCAGCTGTCGGGGGGCCAGCAGCAGCGTCTCTGCATCGCCCGTTGCCTCGCAGTGGAGCCGGAGGTCATCCTGATGGACGAACCCGCGTCAGCACTCGATCCCGCCGCGACGAGCCGCATCGAGGAGCTGATCATGCTCCTGAAGTCGCAGTACACCATCGTCATCGTGACCCACAACATGCAGCAGGCAGCCCGGGTTTCGGATCGAACCGCCTTTCTGCTGAACGGTGATCTGATTGAATACGACGTGACCCGCCGCCTATTCACGAATCCACGGGTCAAGGCGACCGAGGACTACATCACGGGACGGTTCGGATAGGGTCGCCCCTCTCCAGGTGGACCGGAAGTCCTGGTCCTCTGTTTTGGGGGACCGATCTCATGAAACTTGATCGGCCCGGCCACCACTGAGGGGCCGTGCAGTTGAGGGAATCTGGGGGAAGACTTGGTAAGGCACTTCGACGAAGAGCTGGTCTCGCTGAAGGAGCAGATCGTCCTGATGGGTGCACGCTCGGAGGAGCTCGTTCGCCGGTCGATCGACGCCCTCTACCGGCGCGATCCAGTGATGGCGGAGCAGGTCATTGCCGATGACCGGGCGATCGACGAGATGGAGCTCGATATCGAGCAGCGTTGCATCGACCTTCTTGCACTCCGCCAGCCGATGGCGGTCGACCTGCGGTTTCTGACCGCGGCCCTGAAGATATCGAACGACCTCGAAAGGGTCGGCGATCATGGGGTCAACATCGCGGGGAACGTGATCCGGCTGGCATCCCACACGGCCGCCAAGTTGCCGGATCAGTTTCAGCTCCTGGCCGAGGTCTCTACGGGTTTGCTGCGAGACACGCTGAACGCTTTCGCCCGGAAGGACGCGGCGACGGCCCGCTCACTCGTCCGCCGGGATGACAAGGTGGACGAGCTTAACCGTCAAGTGTTCAAGCAGCTCGTCTCCATGATGAACCAGGACTCGGGTGCCATATCGACCTGCATGGATCTGATCATGGTGGCCCGCAACCTCGAGAGGGTGGGCGATCTGGCGACAAACATCGCCGAGGAGGTCGTGTTCATCAACGAGGCTCGGATCATCAAGCACATGGGTGCCCAACATCCTGAGGCGGGCATCGACGGCGCCGGCCATTAGGGGCTCAGGGGGGGGGCGTAGCGCATGGTCATCGGTGAGCCGGAGGAATTCGTCCCGCACCGGTCAGACGACGACTACCGGAAGTGCGAGAGAAACACCGCGGCCGCCCTCGGCTCCAGGGCGATCGTCAGCAAGACCCCGCCGATCGCTCCCCCCAGGTGCGCCGCGTGCCCGATCCGCCCTCTGCGAGTCCGAGCGCCGATGATCGAGATCGCCAGGTAGCCGGCCGCGAAGAGGAACGCCGGAATCCCGATCGGAATGAAGAAGATGTAGAGCGGCGCCGTCGGATAGAAGAGGACAAACCCGAAAACAATCCCCGTCACCGCCCCCGATGCTCCAAGGGCGCGGTAGGCCCGGTCCCGGTGATAGAGGAGAAGGGTAAGTAGGCTCCCGGCGAGGAGGCTCCCAAGGTAGAGAATCGCGAAGCCCTTGCCGCCCAGAATCCGTTCGACCGGCGGGCCGAAGAAGAAGAGCGTGAACATGTTCATGAAGAGGTGGCCGAGGTCGACGTGCAGGAAACCGGACGTGAACATTTGGTACCAGCGGCCGTCGTGGAGGATTTCCCAGGGCGATTCGGCGAGGTCGCGTGCGGTCCGGCGTGACGCGAACCCTGCGAAGCTGCAGAGTGCCGTGACGGCGATCGTCAGAAGGGAGATCGACACACCCGAATCGTTCATGCAGCCCTCACACGTTCGAATCGTTCACAAGGGCCTTGCGTTTCGGGACGGGTCGACGCCCTGCCCTGCAAGAGATACCGCCTACCTTCGTCCAGCCGTCCCGAGCTTCCGTCGCAGGACTGCCTCGAATCCGCCCAGCGCGACGAGCTCCTGCGCGACCTCGCGCAGCGGGGCGAACGGATACGCCTTGCCGTCCACCTCGATCCGGCTCGACTCGAAGTCGACCCGCGCTCTCCACTCGGTGCGGACCGTCGGCCGTTCGTCGGCCGCGCAGTGATCCCGAAGGTCGGCCACGAGACGGGGACACTCGATCACGATGTAGGCGTTGTTGAAGGCATTGCGCTTGTACGTCTGCGAGTAGGAGCCCGCGATGACGAGAGGAATCCCCCGATGCTTGAGCGCTGTCGCCGCCTGTTCGCGAGAGGAGCCGCTCCCGAAGTTCCACCCGCCGACCAGGATGTCGCCTTCCCGCGCGATTTCCTGAAACTTGGGATCGTGGTTCAACATGGCGACCTTCCCCATCTCGGCGGGCGTCAGGTCGTCCTTGTAGGTGTACTCCTTCCCGTAGATCCCATCCGTGTTGAGGTTGTCCTTGCGCACGAGCAGGAGCATCCCCTCGATGACGCGCGGAAATCCCTCGCGGATCGTCACGCGTGCGGGCTCGATCTCGCAAGGCCGGTTCTCCCGCATCTCGCCGGAGATCTCTGCCGCGCCGGCCGGCGTGGCGGACGAAGCCGGTTCCGGCCCGGCGATGTAGCCAGCAGCGGCCGACGCCGCGACCACGGCCGGCGATGCGAGGTAGGCCAGAGAATCCGCCGCGCCCATCCGCCCCTTGAAGTTCCGGTTCGTCGCCGAGATTGCGACCTCCCCCGCGGCAAGGATGCCTTCCCCGAGGCCGATGCATGGCCCGCAACCCGGCGGCAGGGCAATTGCTCCGGCCTTCATCAACGTCCCCCAGTACCCCCGTCGCTTCGCCTCCGCCTCGATCGTCGCCGAGGCTGCGGCGACGTAGAGCTTCACGCCTTCGGCGACCTTCTTCCCTTCGATCGCCCGCGCCGCATCGGCCAGGTCCTCGAGGCGACCATTCACACAGGAAAGAAGGTAGGCTTTGTCGATCTTCACGCGCCTCGATTCGATCTCCGCGACCGGCGTGATCAGCTTGACCTCGTTCGGCCCTGCCACGTGGGGCGCGATGCTCAAGAGGTCGATTGCGAACTCCCTCGCGTAAAAGGCGTCCGGATCGGCGACGGGGTTCTTTCCCTCGTGCTCGTCGATGATCGCCCGCGTTAGGCGCGGGGCTTGATCGCCACGCCGCGCCATGACCTCCGCCCTGCCGAGCAGGTACTCGCGGGTCTTCGCGTCATACGGGACCATGCCCGCCAGCGCGCCCCACTCGGTCGTCATGTTCGCGATCGTGAGGCGCTGATCGATCGAAAGGGAGGCGATGCCGTTCCCGTCGAACTCGATCGCGTGGTTCAGGACCTCATCCTTGTTGAAGAAGCCGATCAGGGCGATGATCACGTCTTTTCCCGTGACGCCGGGCCGCAGGCTTCCGGTGAGGGTCACCCGGGCGACCGGCGGCACCTCCCACCACGTCTCCCCCGTCGCCCAGATCGCAGCGGCGTCGGTTCTGACGACCGGCGTGCCGAGCGCGCCCAACCCCCCGTAGAGATTCGAGTGTGAGTCGGACCCAACGACGAACGCACCGGGCAGAACGAATCCCTCTTCCACCATGAGCTGGTGCCCGATGCCACTCCTTGCGGGAAAGAAGGCGAGCCCGTGCTCGCGCGCGAAGGCTTCGATGGCCGCATACTTCGCCAGGTTCTCGGGGGTCACGTTCTGGACGTCGTGGTCGAGGGCGATCATCGGCTGGGAGGGATCGAAGACCTTCGCTGCGCCGATCGATCGGAACTTCGGGATCACGGCGCCCGTGTTGTCATGGGTCAAGACGTGAAACGGCCTGACAGAAATGAAATCCCCTGCGTGGACGCGGTAGCCGGCCGGAAGACCGACCGCGAAACGTTCGGCGATCTTCTCGATTCGATTCTGCCCCATGGATGCCCCCTTTCCGGTTAACTGTATAGGAAAGGCGGCCACAGCGGCGAGCGAGCGGTGCGCCGATTCGGTAGCGTTCAGGTCGGCTGCCCGCGGGCGTGCAGCCATGTCTCGTAGCGCGACGCCAGAGCGCAGGCGGGGCAAGAACGGCGCTATGGCCGTGGCAGTCTACCGCCGGAGCAGTCGCGCGAAGGGACATGGCGAACGAGCCGCGGGCAGACGCGCGTGGCGGGATGCGCCAGGCGAGCGCCTGCGGAAGCGGTGGGAAGACCAGCAGTCTATTCGCCAAACGCTACAGAGAACCCTCCGATGAACCGACTTCCCCCCGCCTCGGGGCCCGCGGGCGCATATCCGTATCCGGCGCGCGGCGTCAGGCTCGTCGATCCCACGCTGAAACGGAGTCCGCCCCCAACCTCGGTGTTCCGCAAACCGAACGGTTCGCCGTACTCGCCCGCGCTCAAGCGAGCGGCCTGCTGTAGTTCACGATCAGATCGAACTCATCGGCGGGTCCCGGGCGGTCCCGGTCGCCGAACCTGCTGCCATGGCGAGCCCCGCGGTCCCCGTACAGCGGCCGACGAACATTCTCGCGCGCGCTGAGTCAAGCAGGATCAGGCAGCCTCCTCCAGTCCAAGGGTCGCCACCGCGGCCCGAAGCCTATCGACCTCCGGCGTCAGTTGCGCTATCGCGGGTTGCGCTCCCGCTGGATTGCCATCTGCCGCGCACTGTTCGATCTGCTCGAACAGATCGCCGAGCATCGCCGCACCCATGGTCCGGCTTGTACCCTTGAGACCATGGGCCTGGAATCTCAGTTTCGCCGCGTCCCCGGCATGGGCGGAGCCCTCGAGCTCGGCGACCCGTTCCTCGAGGGTCGTCAAGTACTCGTCGAGCAACTCTCGCATGAAGACCGGATCGTCGCCGCTGCTCTCGCGGAGCCGACCAACGTCCAGGGCCGGCGGTCCCGAGGACGATTCGGGTTTTTCGGAAACGGCCATCACCTTCCTCCCTTCGAACCACTGAAGCAGTGCGTTGCGCAGATGTTCCGGTCTGACCGGCTTTGCGACGTAGCCATCCATACCTGCAGCGATGCAGAGCTCGCGATCGCCCTGCATCGCGTTTGCCGTCATCGCGATGATCGGCATGTGCCGATCGGCGCCAGACTCCCTGCGGCGGATCTCCGCCGTCGCCTCGTAGCCATCCATCTCCGGCATGTGGCAATCCATCAGGATCGCGTGATACGGAATCCTCTCGATCGCCACCACGGCCTCGGCCCCGTTGGCCACCGCATCCGCGCGGCATCCCAGCCGCTCCAGGATCCGCAGGGCGACCTTCTGATTGACCGTGTTGTCCTCGGCCACGAGGACGCGCATGCCTTCCAGCGGCCTCTCCTGCAGTGCCGCGGGCTGGCGTCCCGGCACCCGGCGCTCCTCCGCCGCCGGCCATCCGAAGACGGTCACCAGGGCATTCAGGAGCTGCGACTGCCGCACCGGTTTGGTCGCCCAGGCGGCGAATCCCTTCGCCTTCATCTCCGAACTCGGTCCGGTCGCGCCCGCGGACGAGAGGAGGATGAGCGGAATGTGGCTGAGGGTACTGTCGGCCTTGATCACGCGAGCCGTCTCTTCGCCGTCCATCTCCGGCATCTGAAGATCGAGCAGGACGACCCGGAAAGGATCGGTCGTCACCGCCCGCCTGAGCGCGGCGATCGCCTGGCTTCCGTTCTCGACCTCGTCGGGCCGCATGGCCCATGCGCTGAGCTGCCCCCGCAGAATGCGGCGATTCATCTCGTGATCGTCGACGATCAAGACGCGCATTCCGCTCAGGCTCGAAGGATGCCGCCGTCTCGTCGAGTCGATCTCCATCTTCTCGAGGGGCAGCTCCACCCAGAACTCGCTTCCCTTGCCGGGCTCGCTCCGGAGTCCGATCCGCCCTCCCATCAGCTCTGTGAGCTGCCTGGAGATCGTAAGCCCCAAACCGGTGCCGCCGTACTTGCGCGTCGTTCTAGCATCCGCCTGGGTAAAGCTCTCGAAGATCGCGGCTTGCTTGCCGCTCGGAATCCCAATCCCGGTGTCATGAACTGAGAGACGGATCCGCACCTGATGCTCCGCCTCTTCGACCACCCTCGCCTCGACGATCACCTCGCCCCTCTCGGTGAACTTGATCGCGTTTCCAAGGAGATTGGTCAGGATCTGGCGGATCCTGCCCGGGTCGCCGCAGAGGTTTTCCGCCATTCCAGGCGGGACAAGGCATGCCAGCTCGATCTTCTTCTCGTGCGCGCGGGGAGCAAGGAGCTCGGTCGTCTCCTCCATCAAAGTCCGAAGGTTGAACTCGACCGTTTCCAGGTGCATCTTGCCCGCTTCGATCTTGGAGAAATCCAGGATGTCGTTGATCAGGCTCAGGAGCGCCTCGCCGCTGCTTCGAATGCTCCGCGCGAAATCCCGCTGCTCGGCATTGAGCTCGGTGTCCAGGAGAAGGCCCGTCATTCCGATCACCCCATTCATCGGGGTGCGGATCTCGTGGCTCATGTTCGCAACGAACTCGGCCTTCACGCGGGCCGCCCTCTCGGCCGCGGCCGTCATCTCGTTCGCGTGGGCGACGGCTTCCTCGAGGCTGGCGTTGGCCGAGGCGAGCTCCGTCATGGTCCGCTTCCGCTCTGTGATGTCGCGCGCCACCCCGCAGAGGCCGATGATCCGTCCCGCGCCATCTCGAACCGGGACCTTGATGATATGAAGGCTTCGCTCAATTCCCTGAAGCACCCTGGTCGAGTCTTCCTCGACCACGGCCCCCTTGAAGACCTGCTCGTCGATGTCGCGGACATGGGCGGCGGTCTTCGGATCGAGCAAGTCCCGATCGGTCTTCCCAAGGACGTCCTCCTGCTCAAATCCGACGAGCTCGGCCATCGCGGGGTTCACGAGCAAATACCGCCCGTCGGTGTCCATGATGTAGATAGCGTCCTTGGCGTTCTTGATGACCGCGCTCAAGCGGCCCTCGGACTCGCGGATCCTGGCCGCCGCTTCGCGAGCGCCCTGCGCCGCCACGAAGAACGCGGTCAGAAGCAGCGAGAGAAGGAGTGTGACAAGGATCGGCGTGAGACGGGCGCTCGCGATGTAGCGCGCCCAGTCCTCGGCGGCAGCGTCGAGGCCGAGGATCGCGAGCACCTCTCCCGACTGAGGGCTCCAAATGGGTACGAGCGCGCTCACCCAGACCCCCCAGGAGTCGGGAAGGGGACCCTCCGTGATCGCTTGCCCGTCCCGGAGGGCGCCGATCAAGGCCGCACTCGCCTCGTCATAGACCAGCCCCGGCGGCGAGAAGTCAGGGGAATCTGCCGGCTCGGAGTCGGCCATGAGTACGACGGAGCTGTCCGTGCGAGCCATCAGGTAGATGAAGCGGCAATCGGCGTTGGCGGACCTCATCCGTATGAGTTGCTCGTTCAGGGCCTGGTAGTCGGGAGAGGTAAGATCGGAGATCGTGCAGGAGAGCCGTTTCACGCGGGATGCATCTATGGCCGCAGCCGCGGTCTGGCCCCGTCCGAGGAGGCTGCTCCTCAATTGATCATCCGTTCTACTACCAACCCACTTGGCGCCCATCCAACCGCCGAACAGAACGATCGCAAGGACCGCGACGACCCATTGCTCCATGCGCGCGCCGCGCATCCGGGGCGTGGCCGTCTGGACGCGGCCGAAGCGGTACCACAGGGCGCCGGCTACGAGGAAGGCCAATAGTGCTTGGACGACTTGAATGGGAATCCCCGTGGCGGTTGTGAAGGAGTCTAGATTGACGACCGACGCTGGGAAGAACGGCATCTTCGGCACGATGACGCCCGCCGTGACCCCATAGAGACAGAGTCCAAGGGCCGAGAAGTAGATCAGGCGCTCTTCTCGACGCTGTGCGCGCCTCCGCCAGATCGAGATGGCCGCCAGGACTCCCCCGGGCAGCCCGATGCTGTAGCGGGCCGCGACATTCGCGCCATCCAGGCCCGCGCCGGCTCCCGCCGCCGTCAGGCCGAGCGGGACGAGAAGCCACGCCCACCCGAACCGTCTGCCGCTTTCGAGGCCGAGATTGCGCCTCGCGAACTCGAGCAGACAGGCGAACGAGGAAACCAACAGGAGAAGCCGGAGGATCGCGTACAGCCGGCTGTCCCCGAGGCTCAGTACCAGCATCTCCGCCCACCCGGCTAGACCTTGCAGCAGACCGAACAGGGCGAGCCATCCCCATGGAGTCGTACTTCCTCCCCGCCAGTTCAACCGCCATGCATTCATGGCAAGGAAAACGAAGGCGAGTCCGTGGAGGAAGGAGATGTAGTCCATCTGTTCCGAAATGAATCCGCCGGTCATCGCCGCTCCTGGTGTATTCCCATACGTCTCGGGTCTCTGCGGAATTATCGGGGCCCCAGGGCCATAGCCTTAGCTTCCGGGGGGTTGAGCGGAGTGCGGCAGGGGGAAAATTGGGCCCTTTGGCAGGGTGGCGGCAGACGGCCTACAATCCCACAAGCACTTGTGCGAGAACGATTTTGAGGATCAGAGCGATCGGATAGACGGCCGTGTAGCTCACGTTCGGACTCTCGGATCCCGTGTGGGTGTTCGCAAAGGCCAAGGCGGCGGGTTGGGTGTGGATCCCCGCCAGGATTCCGTAGGTGGAGATCATGTCGTAGCCGAGCAGTCTGTTGGACACGAAGATGATGATCAGGGTCGACAACAGAGTGATCGCTGCGCCGAAGAAGAGCAGTAGCACACCCTGCGTCATGAAGGTGTGGACGAAGCTACCGCCCGCGCGCGTGCCGACTCCCGCAAGGAAGAGGATGATTCCAGCTGCCGCAGGGTGACGTTCAGCAGCTTGCCCGCGAGCAGCGCGATGGCGGCCGCCGAGATCGTGGCGGCGAGGGCGAGCCCCGTGAGCTTCATCCACTGCCGGCGAAAGAGATTGAAGAACATCGGCCCCGATTGGAGCCCGACCGTGGATCGGAGCTAGAACCCTCGACCGAGGGAGACGTAGAAGCGCCCCCGGCCGCCCTCGGCGCGT
>CAZNRY010000041.1:19807-24229 GCA_964575675.1 uncultured bacterium | reverse complement strand
TTCCGCGGGGGGTTGGCCAATAGCTCAGGGGCCGGCGAAGATGAGCGCAAGCGGCGGGGGGGACGGCGGAGACGGGCGGCAACTCCAGTGCGGCCAAAAGGGGGTTTTGCTCCGAAGGACGCGAGACCCCACGATTCCTGCGGGCGCAGGGATTGCCGCAGCGTGTCCGGACGCGATCAGTCGAGGAAACGAAGGCGTTCGTCGCGGCGACGAGCTCCCCGAGGGAGGTTTCACCCGATGGCGATGAACGGGGCGGCGGCTTCATTTTTCCCGGAGGAATCGGCGATTCCGGAGGCAATTCGCGTCCCGGAGGCTCGCGATCAGCGCGAGTATCTGATCGACGGCCAAATCCTAAGGTGGCAGGGCGCGATGCAGGAAGTCCTCTCGCCTGTTTGCGTGTCGACAGCGGAAGGTCCTCGTCGGGTCTCCCTAGGGCGCTACCCCCTCCTCAGCGCCGAAGAGTCGGTTGCGGCGCTCGATGCCGCCGCGCGCGCCTACGATAGCGGCCGCGGGGAGTGGCCCACGATGCCGGTCGCCGAGCGCATCCGCCGCGTCGATGACTTCGCGGTTCGCATGCGCGGACGCCGGGACGAGATCATCCGTTCGCTCATGTGGGAAATCGGCAAGTCGCTCGCCGATTCGGCCCGCGAATTCGACCGGACGATCGAGTACATCCAGGGAACGATCGAGGCGGTCAAGGACCTGGATCGCGCATCCTCGCGATTCGCGATCGAGGAGGGGATCATCGCGCAGATCCGGCGCGCGCCCCTCGGCGTTGTCCTCTGCATGGGGCCTTTCAACTATCCGTTGAACGAGACCTTCACGACCCTGATCCCCGCTCTGATCATGGGGAATACGGTCGTGCTGAAACCTCCGAAACTCGGCGTCCTGCTCTTCCGCCCGATCCTCGATGCTTTCCGCGACGCGTTCCCGGCGGGCGTCGTCAACGCCGTCTACGGCAAGGGGCAGGAGATCATCCCCCCGCTCATGAGCTCGGGGCGCATCGACGTCCTCGCCTTCATCGGAACGAGCCGGGTGGCCGATCAACTGAAGAGACTCCACCCCCGCCCGCACCGCCTGCGCTGTGTGCTCGGACTGGACGCGAAGAACCCGGCGATCATTCTTCCCGACGCCGACCTCGATCTCGCGGTGCGCGAGTGCATTCTCG
This sequence comes from uncultured bacterium, assembly GCA_964575675.1. Classification (GTDB taxonomy): domain Bacteria; phylum Eisenbacteria; class RBG-16-71-46; order CAIMUX01; family VGJL01; genus CAZNRY01. Next base: position 23,061 of record CAZNRY010000041.1, on the reverse strand, counting down.
GTACACTCTCATTCAACGGACAGCGCTGCACGGCGCTGAAGATCCTCTTCGTTCATCGCAAGATCGCGGACGATTTCGTGAAGCGTTTCTCCGCCGCAGTGGACGCTCTCCCCTGCGGAATGCCATGGGAGGACGGCGTCGTCATCACGCCTCTACCCGAGCCGGGAAAGCCAGAGTATTTGCGGGAACTCATCGAGGACGCTGCCCGGTCCGGCGCGGGCGTCGTGAACTCCCGCGGCGCATCCGAGGCCACGCTATTCCGTCCCGCGGTCCTCTATCCGGTTAACGAGAAGATGCGCGTCTACCATGAAGAGCAGTTCGGCCCTGTGATCCCGATCGTCCCCTTCGATTCGATCGATGAGCCCATCCGCTTCATCGTCGAGTCCAACTTTGGACAGCAGGCGAGCCTCTTCGGACGCGATCCGGCCGAAATCGCCCGGCTGATCGACCCGCTGGTGAATCAGGTCTGCCGGTTGAACTTGAACAGCCAGTGCCAGCGCGGACCCGACTCGTTCCCGTTCACGGGGCGAAAGGACTCGGCGGAAGGTACGCTCTCGATCTCGGACGCGCTGCGGGTCTTCACGATCCGTACGCTCGTCGCGGCCAAGGGCGTTCCGCTCAACAAGGAACTCCTGACCGAGATCGTCCGGAATCGCCGGTCGAGCTTCCTCTCGACCGACTTCATTTTCTGATTGCCGAATCGCGTGTCGAGGCACTGGCCCTATGGGAGGTGACCCCAGAGCACGCTCGAGGAGCCTGCGTCAGGTGCGTGAGCTACCGGAATGATGCCCGGATCCACCCCCATGACTTCGGTAGGATCGGCGTCTCCCCGCAAGCCGCGTTGAAGTGGCCGACGTAGCCGCATGGGCCGCCGACGCATGGGGAGGCGAGGGCGAGGTGGAAATCCCCGTCCGTCGTCGGAACGTCAGCGCAGGAACCCATGTCGCAGAAGAGCGGATCGGTCAGAATCGTCGACGTCTCATAGACGATGCTCCCGCCGTCGTTGATGATTCCCGCCTGATCGACGGCGCTGCAGTCGAAGTGGGCGCTGCTGCCGGAATCGACCTGCATCTCATAGCCGGCTGTCGCCGTGCAGTTTCCCCAGAGAATCGAGTGATCGAAGTCGACGGTCGATTGATAGGACGAGACGCCTCCTCCACTCGTTCCCGCGGAATTGCGGGAGACGGTCGTATAACTGAGGTTTAGCGTCGCCTGCCAAAGGCGGATCCCCCCACCCAAATCGGTGGCGTGATTGCCGCTGACGATCACATCCGAGAGGGTGACGGTCGAAGATTCGGCGTAGACTCCCCCGTCGCTTGAAGTGGTGCTATTGCCGCGGATCGAGCAGTTCGCGAAGGTCGGGGAAGCATTGATCACTTGCACGCCGGCACCATAGCCGTCGCCGTTGTCGTAGATCTCGCAGTTTCGGATATCGCAGACAGAGCCCGTCGTAATCTTCACGCCGTTCGCCGAGCAGCCGTTGACGGTGGTTCCGAGCATCTGCCCGTTGTACTTGAAGAGGGCGATCCCTGAGGCGCAGTCCTCGATCGAGCAATCAAGGATCAACGGAGAGGCATCATAGATGTAGACGCCGTAGGGATTCCCGTGGCGCACGGTGACCCCCTGGAGCAGCGGCGCTGGTGCCGAGATACTGGTGAAGCTGATGCCGGTCGAGACGTTCTCCGCGTCGATGATGACCGCACCGGCGCCTCCCTCCCCTCGGATGAAGAGAACCTGATTCACACTGGTTCCGCGGTTGTATTCGCCGGTGTAAGTTCCGGGAGCGATCAGGATCGAGTCTCCGGTCTCGGCCGCCGTCACCGCCTGCTGGATCGTCGGGTACTCGGAGGGGACGCGCCGGATGGTTCCGGCATGTGAAGGCAGGACGAGGCCAAGAAAGAGGACCACTACGAGGTGCGGGACAATGGTGCGATGGCGTGATCTCCTACAGCGGCTGGGGATCGTGCGAGACCGCGGCCCGGTCATGCTCATCTGTGGCTCCTTCTCGATTGTGGCCGATCGCGGAGGGATCGATCTCGTCGGTGCGGTGCTGGTGGAAAGGTCGACCGCAGCGCCCAGGATCGCCCCACGCTCCCCAGGATGAGGGGCGGCCTCATGGAAATCCCCCGTGACACGAATGTCAACCGGGATTTCCGTAGAGTCCCGGTGCGGTCGCCTTCGGCCGCAGGTCTGGGATGAACCCGGAGAAAGCCTGAGGCGAGGCGACTGTTGATCTACGCCTCTTGCGTGGTGAGAAAGGCAACCCTTCCACCCTGCGGCGCGTAGGGAAGCCGTGCGGTCCCACCCCGGAGCCCCTCCATACCTCCGGAAGACCGCCGGAGGAGGGACCACGATGACCAGGATTCGAGCCATCCCCCTATCGATCCTTGCGGTTGCGGCAGCGCTGGTCTTGGCGTTCGGGGAGGCGGCGGCCGGCGATTCGGCCCTCTCCGGGACTGCCCAGCATTTCACGCTTTCCGGGAAGACACTTGTCGTCGCCAACCTCGCCGGGGAAATCCGGGTCGAGGGAGGAGCGGGACCTGCCTACGAAATCGATGTCGTCGTTCAGGGCGATCCCGAAGCGGTCAAGGACGTCAAGTTCGAGACCGATGAGGGCGAGGCCGCAAGGCTCTGCGTCCAGTATCCCTTCGCCCACGAGAACCGGTTCATCTACCCGGCGATGGGAAGTGGATCGAATGCCTCGATCCGGATAGCCCGTGGGTTCGGGACCGGAAGCTGGACGAAATGGGTCCTTCCCGAACACCGGCGCGGGAAGGTCGAGATTCGAGGCAGCGGCGGGGGCACCCAAGTCTGGGCCGACGTGCTCGTGAAGGTCCCCGCGGGAAAACGAATCGAAATCCATAACGGGGCGGGGACGATCGTCGCGGAAGGTTTCACGGGGAGCGCCAAGCTCAACACACACAACGGCCCGATCAAAGCCCGCGGCATCACGGGAGACATCGAGATCGATACCGGATCAGGCAACGTGGATGCCGCCGGCATCAAGGGAAGCCTGTCGATCGACACCGGCAGCGTCGTAGCTCCAGTGTTTTGCGGCTCTGCCTTCGGATCGGCCTGCGGCAGCCGCGCCAGTTCGATACGCTCGGCAGCAACCCGCTCGGCCCGGAAAGTCTTGGACAACAGCGCCAGCGGCGACCAGTCGACCGCCACCTTGCGCAGCCCCAGCCATTGGCCTTGCCGATCCCGGACCAGGACCTGGTCGACCCTGAGCTTGCCCGACCAGATGCCCTCGC
>CAZNRY010000041.1:0-19797 GCA_964575675.1 uncultured bacterium | reverse complement strand
ACCGGCAGCGGCCGCGTCACGCTCTCGGATTGTTCGGGGACAAGGATCTCGATCGACACGGGCAGCGGATCTGTCGATGCCGAGGGGGTCGAGTGCGCGGCGCTCAAGATCGACACCGGGTCGGGAGAGGTAACCGGTCGTTCGATCAAGGCCAACGAGGCCCTGATCGACACGGGTAGCGGTAGGATCGAACTCGCGCTCGATCGGATGGGAGCGGGCCCGTATCGCCTCGACACCGGAACCGGAGCGATCGACCTTAAGCTTCCCGCCGACGCATCGGCAACGCTGACGGCCGACACGGGCGCCGGGAGGATCCATCTCGATGTCTCGGGGGCGAAGGTCCAACACCTGGAACGCACCGAAGCCGCCCTCGTCCTCGGAGCCGGGGAAGCCAAGGTTCAACTCGACACGGGGAGCGGATCGATCACGATTCATCACTGAAACTGGGACGGCCCCGCGAGCGCGAGCGGGGATGGACCGTATTTCGTCAGACAAGCGCCCGTGCTTCAGGCCCATTCCGGCGTACCGCAAGGCCGAAGATGATCGCGATTCAGGCGAAGGCGCTCAGTGCACCTTGACGCCGAGCAGCATCCTCGTCTGGAGTTCCGGCCCTTTGTCCGCGTCGCTGACGCGGATGAGCGAGCCGAGCGTGACCCACAACCCCGCGACCCCGTGTCCGATCACCGGCCCCACGGAATGGGCGTCCGCGTTGCCTTTCGCCTCGACGCCGAAGCTCGCCATCTCGCTGAACCGCCAGGTCAATCCGGCGGCATACTCAGGTCTCGCCTCCCAATCTCCATCTTCTTGTTCGATCTCGAGCCCCGGATTCAACGCGAGCCGGAGTGCGCCTAAATCCCGCCCGAGGATGATCTTCGTCTCGATCGCCTCGGTCGAGAAATCCGGCCGGCCTTTGTATTCAACGTATGCGACGGGGGCTGCGGAGAGGCGGCCGTCGGTCCCGACGCGGTAGCGAAACCGCAGCTTGTACCCTTCGTAATAGAAGGGCTCCCCGGGAGACTGGGCGAAGACCTGATAGACGGCGAAATCGAATCTATCCGTCATTCCGGTTTCGAGTTCGAGCTGCATCTCGGCCGCCGTCCGCCCGCGGGTTTGCTTGAGTCGATCGGCAGTGAAGGTCGTGTAGCCTTCCAGCTCCGCCTCTCCACGCTTCAGCACTTGCGGCTCGTAGGTCCAGGAGAAGTGGCGGCGGTCGGCGCCGGCCGTCCCGACTGCAATCGCGGCTAAAAAGGCCGCCAGAAGCAGCGTCGCTGCCACACTCGATTTCCGAGATCCGCTCCGTAGAGAGGCCGATTGAAGCAACACGTTCCTTACCCTCCATGAGAGACATCTGCGCATCGAGGCGGCGTCGCCGGCGGCCAAGCGCCCCGCCCGGTCGTGGCGAAACAAGCGACCATCTCACATCGTGGAGCGTGAAAGCAAGCTGGAGTGGCGGCGGGGCGGAGTTGGAACGAACTCGGGGCGGACGCAGTGAGCGATTGGGCCGCGACCGGGGCACGGACCGCCAGATGGTCCGGTCCCCCGGCCGGATTCCAGCGAGCGCGGACCGGATTGGGCCCCGCGATGCCATGTCCGAAAATGGCGAGTCCCACCCCGATCTTCCTGATAGCTTCAAGCCATGGATATGGACTCGAGGATCTATTACCGGGCGGTGCTCAGCAGAGACCCGCGCTTCGACGGCCGGTTCTTCACCGGCGTGCTCACGACAGGCGTGTACTGTCGGCCGGTCTGCCCCGCGAGAACCCCCAAGCAGAAGAACGTCCGTTTCTACGCGTGCGCTGCCGCCGCGGAGCAGGCAGGTTTCCGGCCGTGCCTACGTTGCCGCCCCGATACCGCTCCGGGGACCCCCGCCTGGGCCGGCACGTCGGCAACCGTCTCGCGCGCGCTCAGGCTCATCGCGAACGGGGCGCTCGACGAGGGAAGCGTCGATGATCTCGCGGGCCGGCTCGGCGTCGGCGCCCGACACCTGCGGCGGCTCTTCGATGAGCATCTCGGCGCTTCTCCCGTCGCGATCGCCCAGACGCGCAGGGTCCACTTCGCCAGAAAGTTGATCGACGAATCGGATCTTCCGATGGTCGAGCTGGCGCATTGCGCCGGATTCTCCAGCGTCCGCCGCTTCAACACCGCGCTTCGTCGGGCATTCGGGAGACCGCCGGGGCAACTTCGGAAGGACACAGCCCGATCGAGGAAGCGATCTATCAACGACGCCCTGGCCCTCAAACTCCTGTTCCGGCCTCCCTATGACTGGGATGCAATCCTGCGCTTTCTGCGGGCTCGGGCGATTCCCGGCGTCGAAGCCGTAGACGATCACACCTACCGGCGATCGATTGCGGCCGGGGGCTCGCCCGGCTCGATCGAGGTGTCGCGGGCGCCCGGTGAATCGCATCTCGTAGTTCGGCTCAGGGTCCCAGCGACGGCCGAGCTGCCTCGGATCGCCGAGCGCGCGCGGCGACTCTTCGACCTCGGGGCCGATCCACTTCCGATCATGAGGCATCTCGCGCGGGATCCGTTCTTGGCGCCCGCGGTACGCGCGCACCCAGGCATGCGGTTGCCCGGCGCCTGGGACGCTTTCGAGCTGGCTATCCGGGCGATCCTCGGGCAGCAAGTCACGGTCAAGGGGGCTTCGACGCAAGCGGGCCGGCTCGTGCGGGCCTTCGGGATCCCCGTCGAGATTGCGGAGTCGCCCTGGATCACGCACCTGTTCCCATCGCCGGAGATCCTCGCGCGCGCCGATCTGTCCGCAGTGGGGCTGACGGGGCAGCGCGCGGCGGCGATCCGCGCCCTGGCCGTCGCGGCACGGGACTGTCCGGTTGATTTCGATGAGCCCGGCGAGCCAACCGACGCAATGGCCCGCCTGCTGGCGATCCCGGGAATCGGACCATGGACGGCCTCATACATCGTGATGCGCGCTTTCGGGGATCCCGACGTGATGCCCCCTGGAGACTTGGGGCTCCGCAAAGCCCTCGCGCGCGGCGCGGGCCCGGCGACCGATCGGGAGGTTGCCCTTCTCGCTCAGGCATGGCGGCCCTGGCGCTCGTACGCGTCGATCTACTTGTGGTCGACCCTTCAACAAGGAGGATGAGGAATGAGACTCAAGGTTTCCGAGATCGAGACGCCGGTCGGCGCGGTGCGCGTCGTCGCCGGCAAGGATGGCGTCTGCGCACTCGATTTCGCCGACAGATGGGACGAGACGCGCCGGAGGCTCGAGCAGCGATTCGGATCCGTGGAGTTCGATAGGGTCGACCGGATACCAGGCGTTACGAATCGGATCAAGGCTTACCTGGAGGGCACTGCGGACGCACTCGAGGCCGTCGCCGTCGATCCGGGGGGCACGCCGTTTCAGCAGAAGGTCTGGTCGGCTCTTCGGAAGATTCCGGCCGGACGGACCCTCTCGTATGGATCACTCGCCCGCCGGATCGGCCGCCCGACGGGAGCACGCGCGGTCGCCACGGCGAATGCGGCGAACCCGATCTCGATCGTGATCCCCTGTCATCGAGTGATCGGCTCCGACGGTTCGCTGCGCGGCTACGCGGGCGGCGTCGAGCGCAAGCGGTGGCTTCTCGATCATGAGGGAGGCTTTCGTTGCTGCACCTGATCGTCGTTGCCAATCGGATGAAACTCCAACAGGGTTCCCTCCCTTGCCGAAACGTCCCGAAGGAAGAGCCTACCTCGGGCTGAACGATCCGGTTACGCGTCTTTGCGCATGGCGTTGGGATCTGCAACCGACATGAAGACTGCAGAATCCAGCCACGCAGGACGATTCGTCGAGGGACTTCTCGGCCAGGGAGCGAAGAGACCGCGCGATACTGCGAAGCGACCCGGCGAGGAGATCGTGGCGCAGCGCCTTGGTTATCTGCTGGATCGCGTCGGCCGGCGGAGCCTCACGAAAGGTCTGGCCGAACGGTGAGGCCGCCCGGGCGGGTCTGGTATCAATCGTGCTTCTCTCCCAGTCAGTCTCGTTGATCGTCGAATCCACGACACAGCATCAAGAATGACGATCATTCGCGCACTTGCAGGCGCGCAGACCCGTTGGACCGGCGAACGTCCACCCATGCCAACTTGAATCGGCAGGAATGGGCGTGCGAAAACGGCAAGTTCAGAGACCGGGATATCTTCCTGCCCGACGTGCTGCTGGCGGCGCGCGCCATGCAGGTCGGTGTCGACCTCCTCAAGCCTCTCCTGGCGCGCGACGGATTGCCCGTGGCCGGCCGGGTCGTGATCGGCACCGTGCACGGCGACCTTCACGATATGGGTAAGAACCTCGTGGGCAGCATGCTGCGATGAGCCGGGTTCGACGTGATCGACCTGGGCACCAATGTCCGGCCCAAGCGCTTCGTCGACGCGGCCCAGGAACAAGACGCTTCAGTCATCGGCCTGTCGGCGCTGCTCACCACCACGATGCCGGTGATGAACGAGTATTCAAACGCCACGATTCGATCCGGGTCGACGCCGAGAAGCCGATCGAGCGCGGCCCCTCCCGGAATAACGGGATCGCTCGCCCTGTCGAGCAGGTCCGCCACGGCGCTCGCCGGGCCGACGAAGGCGGAAAGGAGAAAAAACACAAGAGCGGCACGAGCAAACCGCGGATACGGGGTGAAGAACGGCCATAGGGGTGACCGCTCGTCGTTCATAACCGCCTCCTTGAACGGGTATCGCTCGCATGTTGGCGCAACGGCTCTGACTTCCTCAAGCCGAACGACGGCGCTCGTCCGGAAACGCGGGTCTCGATAACCAAACAAGAGAGGCGGCCCAACGACCGCCTCTCGAGTCCGCACGGCACCGCTATCGCGCGCAGGCTACTTCGCCTTGATCGCCTCGATCGCGATCTCGACGTCGTCCGCGACGACGAGCCCGCCGGTGTCGAGACTCTTGCTCCACGATACGCCGTAGTCCTGCCGGTTGAGCACTACATGGTCCGTCCTCGCAAGCCACCCTCCCCAACCTGGCGCGCCTTCTTGAAGAATCACATCAAAGACATAGTCGCAGTCGACTTCTTCGTCGTACCGACCATCCGCAATCAGGCCCTCTTCGTGTTCCTTCTGCTCGCCCGCGACCGGAGGCGACTTCTACACTTCAACGACACCGCAAACCCGACGGCCCGATGGACGGCCCAGCAGATGGTTGAGGCATTCCCGTGGATGGATCCACCCAAGTACGTCCTGCGCGATCGTGACTCGATCTATGGCGGGGTCGATGGGGTGCTGTCCTCTTCCTGTGGAGCCGTGTCCTCGAAACGGCGCAGGCACTCCGGCTTGAAGCGCTGCCGGTCCAGGCCCAGCGAGTCGTAGGGGACTCCCTGGGCAAAAGCCAGGAGCTGGAAGTAGTAGATCGGCGGGGTCTGGAAGCTCTCGCCGAACTGCTGGGCTACCTTGTACTGGCCGAAATCGAACTGGCCGAAACAGGTGGGACAGATCAGGCAGAGCAGGTCCGCTGATTCCTCCTGCACGGCTCCGAGGAGATCCCGCATCATCGTCGATGTGATCCGTTCCTCCTGGCAGGCCTTGCCGCAACAGAGGTGCCAGTTGCGATGACGCACCGGCGTCGCGCCGAGCGCCGACACCAGGGATTCTAGGACGCGCGGATCGTTGGGGTCGTCGACCTGCATGATCCGGCTCGGCTTCAGGAGGTGGCAACCGTAATGGATGGCGACCTTGAGGCCGTGCAGAGGGCGAACGACCGATTCCCGCACCGCGTCGTACCCGACGAGATCCCGCAGCACGGTCACGATGTGCCGCACTCGGCTATCGCCCGAGTATTCCCGGCCGATCCGTCCGAGGCGCCGGTTCGTCTTCTCACGCAAGGCCGGGTCCTCGAGCAGGTGACGGGTCTCCGATAGCGTCGCCGTGCAACCAGAGCAGTTCGTGAAGACGTCGAGACCGAGTTCCTCCGCCAAGGAGAGATTGCGGGCGGCCACGGCGAGCCACGCGAGCTTGTCCTTGGACTTGAAGTAGATCGGATCAGGGCAGCAGGAGGCTCCCTCGATGTCGACGACCTCGATCCCGAGCCTGGCCATTGTCTGACGGATCGCGAACTCGATGGCGGGATAGCGGGCGGGGATCAAGCAACCAGGGAAGAACGCGAGGCGCTTCTTCCCGTTTCCCGGCTGCGCCGGCCGGCTCTGTTCCCTGTGCCCGGTCGTCTGCAACGCGGCCTCGGATGCCTCGAGCAGCATCCGGATCTCCTCCATGGGAACAGCCGGCAGCCCAGGCAACCCGTACTGGGACCGCTGCCGATCGACGGCGGAGGAGAGGGGGGTCGTCCTCCCCGTTGTCTCGAAGGTCCGGATCACCTTCTCCACCGCCTCCGGGTAGATCCCGCGGTCCGCGAGCATGTTCTTGAGCGAGATGATGACCTCGACCGGCTTCACCTCCTGGGGACAGCGTTCGTGGCAGTTGTAGCAGTTGGTGCACTGCCACAGGATCGAGTCGCGCTTCAGGAGTTCCTCGCCGAGACCGTAGAGGATCTTCAGCATGATCTCCCGTGGATTGAACTCGCTGCCATAGGTGGCGGACGGGCAGTCCCCCACGCAGGCGCCGCACTGGTAGCAGTAGCTCGCGAGGTTCCCCTCGACCTTCCTCGCGAGATCGCGGCGGAAGTCGAAGTTGACCCGCACGGTGCCTCCGTCATCGTCGATCATCATGCCTCCACCCGTCACTCCTTCATGGCAGGTTTCTTCTTCTTCAGGTGCCGGATGCTGTTGGAGCGGCACTTGGGACACGTGCGCTCCTTGTCCTCCCCCTTTTCAACCGTCTCCTCGTACTCGAAACCACACATCATGCAGCGCAACGCCTCGAGGGTGCCGCCCATCGTTGACCTCCGTGTGACCTCCGCGGGCCCTGATCTACGTGGCCACGGATTCTTGAGCCTCCTGCTTCGCCGCAGGTGGCTGCTTCGGTGCCAGCGCCTTCCGCGTGTGCTCGATCTCCTCCTTCGTCACCGTCCGGCGCAACTCCTCCAGCCGGTGCATGACGCGCGCGAACTTCTGCCACTCAGCGGCGCTGATCCACTCGAGCTGCAGCCGCTCCGGGCGAACCCCGGCCTTCTCCAGCTTGTCCCACAGTCGTTGCACGCGCTTCACCGTCTGCCGGTTCGCGTTGATGTAGTGACAGTCCGCGTAGTGGCATCCGGAGACGAGGACGACCGGTGCCCCGCTACGGAACGCTTCGAGCACCATCTCCTCGGAGACGCGCGCGGAGCACATCGTGCGCACGACGCGATTCGTGGCCGGATACTGGATCCGCGAGATCCCCGCCATGTCGCCCCCTGCGTAGGAGCACCAGTTGCAGGCGAAGGCGAAGACCTTCTCCTCAGGCTCCCGGGCGAGGATCGCGCCGATCTGTGCGAAGATCTGGTCGTCGGTGAAGTGGCGCATCGTGACGGCGCCGTACTGGCAGGTCGCACCGCACGATCCGCAGCCGGCGCAGGCCGCCTCGATCACGACCGCGACCTCCCCCTTCCGCCACTGGATCGCGCCGTAGGGACAGATCGGCGCGCAGAGCCCGCACTTCCTGCATGCCTTCTCGTCGATCCGGCTCGTGATCGCCTCGATCCGGACCTGGCCGGCGTTCAAGAGCGCCCCCGCACGCGAGGACGCCGCTCCGGCCTGACAGACCGAGTCTTTGATGTCCTTGGGACTCTCGCAGAATCCGGCGAGGAAGACCCCGCGCGTCGGGGTGTCCACCGGCTTCAACTTCGGATGGGATTCCATGAAGAAACCGTCCGAGGTCGTCGACAGGGTCAGCATGCCCGCGATCTTCGGGGCATCCTTCGGAGGCTGGACACCGACCGAGAGGACGAGCATCTCGAGCTCGTGGCGTTCGAGCTGCCCCGTGGTCGTGTTCTCCACCGTCACGACGAGGTTCCCGGTACGCGGGTCCTCCTCGACGTCCCCCGGAAGGCCCCGGACGTAGCGGGTCCCCGCCTCCTTGGAGCGCTGGAACATGTCCTCGAACGACTTGCCGAAGGCGCGGATGTCCTGGTAGAAGACGACGTTCTTCACGTCGGGATAGTGATCCGCGAGCAGCAGCGTGTCCTTGATCGTGTTCATGCAGCAGATGTTCGAGCAGTACGGGCGCCCGATCTTCGGGTTCCGGGAACCGACGCACTGAACGAAACCGATCCGTTTTGGTCGCTCCTGGTCGCTGGGCCGGACGAAGTGGCCCGCCGTGGGCCCCCCGGCGCAGATCAGCCGTTCGAACTCCATGGAAGTGATGACGTTCTCGAAACGCGTGTACCCGTACTCGTCCATCTCGGTCGGGTCGTAGACGTCCAGACCGATCGCGACGATGACCGTTCCGACATCCCGTGTGATGACCTCGTCCCGGTCGTCGTAGTTGATCGCCTTCTTCTCGCAGACATCGGCGCACTTGCCGCAGGCGATCGGGTTGTTCCCAAGGCAGTCGTCCATGTTCAGGATGTAAGAGCAGGGGACAGCCTGCGGAAACGGGATGTGGATCGCCTTCCGCGAGGAGAGGCCCATCTGGAACTCGTCGGGCTTCACGACGGGGCAGACCTTGACGCACTCGCCGCACGTATTGCACAGCTTGGGATCCACATAGCGCGCCTTCTTCCTGATCTTGACCCTGAAATTGCCGACGTAGCCGGAGACCTCCTCCACCTCGCTCCAGGTCAGTAGCTCGATCCTTGGATGCCGACCGGCATCGATGGCCTTAGGGCCCAGGATTCATATCGAGCAGTCCATGGTGGGATAGTTCTTGTCGAGCTGCGCCATGATCCCGCCGATGGATGGCTCCTTCTCGACCAAGACAACCCGGTGTCCCGCGTCGGCAAGCTGCAGCGCGGCCTCGATCCCCGTCACCCCGGCCCCGATGACGAGGGCCGTCTTCGTGACCGGGACGGCCATTTCCTCCTGAGGCTGGAGGCAGGCGGCGCGGGCGACCGCGCTCGCAACCAGGTCTTTCGCCTTGGATGTGGCCCCCGTGCGGTCCCCCGCGTGGACCCACGAGCATTGTTCCCGAAGATTCGCCATCTCCATGAGGTACGGGTTCATGCCCGCCTGTTGGACGCACTGCCGGAACGTGGGCTCATGCTGCCTTGGCGTGCAGGACGCGACGACCACGCGGTCCAGATGGTACTTCTGGATCGCGTCGCGGATCTCGTTCTGCCCCGGCTCGGCGCACGTGTACTTGTTTCGCACCACACATGCGACGCCGGGGAGCGTTGCGGCGTGGGCCGCCACGGCGGCGCAGTCCACCGCTCCCGCGATGTTGAGCCCGCAATCGCAGACGAATACGCCGACGCGAGGCTGCTCGGACGTATGCTCGGACGTCATTCTCGCCTTCCTTTCCTGGGCGTTCTCTTGTTCTTGGCCGCCCGTGGGCTAGGCAAGCGCTTCGCTCACCAGCTCGGCCACGTCACGGATCTCGATCTCTATCTCTTTACCCAAACGCGGATCCTTCATGGCGCACTTGAAATGGATCTGGCACTTGGGGCAGGCGGTGACGAGAAGCTCCGCCCCCGTCGCCCGGGCTTCCCGCAGGCGGTCCACCTGGATCTGTTTCGCGAACCGATCGCAGTTCGACCATGTACCGCCCGCGCAGCAGACGGCGTTCTTGCCGCTGCGGCCCATCTCGATCAGGGTGACGCCGGGAACGGAGGAGAGTAGCTTTCGCGGACTCTCGTAAATCCCCAGGTGCCTCCCCAGCCGGCACGGATCCTGGAAGGTGATCCGCCGCTCCGCGGCGGCGCGGAGGGTCAGATCCGGAAGCCTCTCCGCAAGGAACTCGCTCAAGTGCAGGATTCGGGGGTTTCGGCCGTTCATAAACGCCGGGTAATCGGAGACCCACGTGCGCAGGCACTCCGCACAGGAGGTGATGACCAGCTCCGCCCCACTCTCGGCCACCAGACCCACGTTGTGTCGCGCCAGGCTTTCGAAGGTCGCCTCGTCTCCGCTCCAAAGAAGGTCATGGCCGCAGCATCGCTCCTCAGCGGAAACGACGGGTTCGATCCCGAGACGATTCAGCAGGCGGATCGCCGCGCGGGTTCCGCCGAGTGTCGCAACGTTCAGGTCCTGGAAGAAGGCGTCGTAGTACATCGTGCAGCCGGTCCAGTAGAACACCTTGCCTTCCTTTGGACGGACCTTCAGGTCGTCGGTGAGCCAGCTCAAGCGGTCTTGCACCGTCTGCCCTCTCGCCATCACCCGCATGACCGACTGGAGCGCACCGCCGTGGGGACAGTCGGGCTCGATTCCCTCGTGGAAGGCGAGCGCGCGGAGCTCGCGGACGAGATCGGTATAGTTCACCTGCGCGGGGCACCGCTGGTCGCAGTGGCTGCAGGTGAGGCAGCTGTACAACGTCCCGTCCTCGAGGATCTCCCTCTGCTGGCCGAGGACGGTGGCGAGGACGTGGCGGCGCGGACTGTAGTTCCGGCCCGCACGGGTCAGGGGACAGGTCGCCGTGCACTTCCCGCAGTCGTAGCAGGCCCAGGCCCGCGTCTTTCTGGCGATGGTGGCGAGATCACGCATCCTTCAGCGCTCCTTGCGGCGAAGCCGCTTGTCTCCTTCCGCCCAGAGGACTGGGACCGAGCTCGCGGATCTCCCGCGTGAACCCGGAGATCACCTCCGCGAAAAGCCCCCCCTCTGCGGCACTGATCCATTCGAGCCGGAGCCGTCCGTCCTCGAGACCCAGGAGCTTCACGATCCTCTTGGTCTTCTCGAACTGCTCGACGGCCCTGTAGTTGCCGAAGATGTAGTGGCAGTCCCCGAAGTGGCATCCGGAAACCATGACCCCGTCCGCCCCTTTCTCGAACGCCCTCAGGACGAACCCGGGATGGATCCTGCCGGAGCACATGACCCGGATCATCCGGAAGTGAGGCTGCTGCTGGATCCGGGATACTCCCGCCGTATCCGCCCCCGCGTACGAACACCAGTTGCAAGCGAAGACAACGATATTCGGATTCCAGACGGATCCATTCACACCGGCGCGCGCGGCCCGGCGATCCTCCGGTCTCGCGTTCATGAAGCGGGCTCCTCGGCCAGGAGGGCATCGATCATGGCGTTGACCTGGCCATCGGTGAAATGCTTCGCCGCGATCGCTCCGGAGGGACACCAGCTCGCGCACGTTCCGCATCCTTTGCAGACGGAGGCGTTGATGCGGACGGCAAAGTTGCCAAAGGACACCTCCACAAGCTGGGGCGCGCGGAACTGGCAGATCTCCATGCAGGTGCCGCAGACGCGGCAGCGCGTCTCGTCGACCACCGCCACCGTGGGATCGAGCCGCACCGTCTCGTGGGCCAGGAAGACGGCGGCCTTGGCCGCTGCGGCGGAGGCCTGCGCGACCGTGTCGGTGATATCCTTCGGGCCCTGGATCGTACCGGCCAGCATCACCCCTTCCACCACCGTCTCGACGGGCGCCAGCTCCGGGTGGCGTTCCATGAAGAAGCCGTCCAATCCGACGCTGACCTTGAGCATGTCGTGGAACCGTTCCGTCTCCGGCTGCCGCGGGCGCATCCCGACGCTCAGGACGACCAGGTCCGTCGGGACCTCGATCGTCCGGCCGAGGAGGTCGTCGAAGCACCGAACGGCCTGTGCACGATCCTTTCCGAGAACCTCCGGCTTCTGCCCGGGCGGGATCCGCACGAACAGGACCCCCATCCCGCGGGCCTCGCGGTACATCTCCTCCGCGCCCGCCGAGATCGTGCGGATGTCCCGGTAGAAGATCGTGGTGTCGACCCCCTGGCGGTTGAGGAGGATCGCCTGCTTGATGGCGGTCGGACAGCAGTACCGCGAGCATCCCGTGAACGACTCGGGATCGCGGGAACCCACGCACAGGATGAAGGCGGCCGATCTCGGCATCTCCCCGTCGATAAGGGGCCGGCCGTTATTGTGAAAGAACCGCCGTTCCAGCTCGTCACTGGTGATCACATTCGCAAACTCGCCACAACGGTATTCACCGTCCGGTTTGTACAGGTCCGCCCCGATCGCGAGGACGATCGCGCCGGCGCGGAGCGTCTCCTCACATGCGCCCTGTAGCCGCGCTTCGAAACTGCCCACGAACCCGGTGACGCTCACGACCTCGGTGTTCAGCAGAACGCGGGCACCGCTCTCCTCAAGGCGCGCGAGCTTCTGCGCCAGCACTCCGGCGGCCGGGGCCATCGTGGGATAGAGGGACTTGAGATTTGGCTCCGCGAGCCGGCCGCCCAGCCGATCCGATTTCTCCACCAAAGTCACCGGGAATCCCTGGACCGCAAGGTCCGTGGCGGTCTGGATCCCCGCGATCCCGCCCCCGATGACCAGGGCGGATCGGGTCATCGGCGCCTGTCCTTCCTGCAGGGGCTCGAGCCTCCGCGCCCGGGCGACGCCCATCCGGATCAGCGTCCGGGCTTTCGTCTGGGCCTCCCGCGGGTGCTTCGCGTGCACCCACGAGCACTGGTCGCGGATGTTGACCATCTCGAGGAGGAACGGATTGAACCCGATTCGCGCGCAGGTATCCCTGAAGATCGGCTCGTGGGTGCGGGGTGTGCAGGCGGCGATCACGACACGGTTCAGGTTGTGCTCGCGGATCATGTCCACGAGGTCCTGCTGGCCCGTCGCCGAGCAGGCGAAGAGGTGGGCCCTCGCCACCACGACGTCCGGGACGGGTGCCGTGTATCGGGCGAGGTCGTCTATGTCGAGGACTCCCGCAATGTTCGACCCGCAGTGGCAGATCATGACCCCCACGCGGGGCGGGCCGGAGAGATCGAGGGGCTCAACTGGCCTTTCCGTCCTTTCGATCCGGTGCCCCGAGAGGAAGAGCTCCGCGCGGGCGGCGGCGGCGGAGGCCTGGGCCACGCAGTCGGGGATCACCTGGGGTCCCACCGCGCTCCCGCAGACGAAGACACCCGGGCGCGTCGTCTCCACGGAGGAGATGGCGGGATCCTCCCGTGCGATGAAGCCGTAGGAATCGGTCCCGATCGAGAGGATCCTTGCAAGATCCACGGCTCCGTCGTTCGGAGCCGCGGCTACCGAGAGGACGACCAAGTCCGTCTGGATCCGCCTCTGCTCGCGGGCGAGCGTGTCCTCGACGAACACCTCCAGGGTGCCGTCCTTCGGGAGCATGTCGATCTTGGCCGGCCGACCCCGGAGATACGTGGCGCTCCCCTCGTCCCGGGACCTCTGGACGAAATCATCGAATCCCTTTCCGAACGCCCGAATGTCGGTGTAGAGGATCGTGATCTCCTCGACGTCCGGATTGTGCTTTCGGATCAGCATCGAGTCCTTGATTGCGTTCATGCAGCAGAAGCGGCTGCAGTAGGGATGTCCGCCCTCGCCCCGGGCGCCGACGCACTGGACGAAGACGATCCTCCGGGGTGGCTTCCGGTCCGAGGGACGCACGACATGCCCCTGGGTCACGCCCGAAGCGTTCAGCATCCGCTCGAGCTCGAGGCTCGTGATGACGTTCGGGAAGCGGCCGTAGCCGTAGTTGCCGAGGCGCCGCGCGTCGAACTCCTGGAACCCGATCGAGACCAGGACCGCGCCCGCCTCGCGTTCCGTCTCAACGGGAAGCATGTCGAAATCGATGGCGCCGACCTCACAGGCCCGCATGCAGCGATCGCAGACCCAGAGCTTCTTGTTCATGCAGGTCTCCCGGTCGATCGTATACGTCGCCGGGACCGACTGGGGAAACGGCCGGTAGATCGCCTTGCGGGCTTTCAGCCCCACGTCGAACTCGTTACCACCGATCTGCGGGCACGCCTCGGCGCAGAGCCCGCACGCCGTGCACAGATCCTCACGGACGAAGCGCGGGTTCCGGCGGATCCGGATGCGGAAGTTCCCCGGCTCACCCTCGCAGCCGACCACCTCGGAGTTCGTCAGGACCTCGATCAGGGGATGCCGACCGGCATCCATGGCCTTGGGCCCGAGAATTCAGATCGAGCAGTCCATGGTGGGGAACGTCTTGTCGAGCTGGGCCATCCGGCCGCCCAGGGACGGTGACTTCTCCACCAGCGTGACACGGATCCGGGCATTGGCCAGGTCCAAGGCCGCCTGGATCCCGGCGATCCCACCACCGATGACCAGGGCCATCTTCTCCGGCGCCCTTGCCGGCGAATGGACGCCGGGAGCCACCTTCCCCTTGGGGCTCGTGCGTCCACCCCGGGGTCGCCCGGCAGGATCAGCCTTTCTGCCCAACGTTTCCTCCGACGGCTGTCGTTGTCTTCTCTGTGACCGTCTTTTCTCCATACTGCTCCTCGTAGTAGGCCCAGCCAGCATCGAAGGCCTTCAGGTTCAGATCCTCGGTGCCGGCAGGCACGGAACCCTTCACGGCGGAACGCATCTCATCCCGTGAAACAATCCTCGACACTGCGGCGAAGAATCCCAGCATGACGATGTTCTGGACGACCGACTTCCCCAAGGACTCGGCGATCCGGGTCGAGGGGATCGCGAAGGACGGTTGCCCCTTCTTGGACGTCGGATCGACGAGGTCTTTCTCGTAGACCAGTGTGCCGCCATCCTTCAGCTCATCGGCATACTTGCCGTATCCTTCTCCGGACATGGCGATGAAGAAATCCGTCCCGCGCACGTACGGGTAGAGGACCTCGGTATCGGAGACGACGAGGGTCGAGCTGCATGCCGATCCCCGTGCCTCGGGTCCGAAGCTCTGGATCATCGTGGCGTGGCGCCCCGCCTCGATGGCGCAGGCCCGTCCCGCGACGTAGCCGAAGAGGACCACGCCCTGGCCGCCGAACCCGGTGATGCGGATCTCCGTCCTAGTCATGGATCCAACCTCCCTCGGGAGGCATCGGAACATACCTGTCGCCGAGTGTCTTCCGGTAGTGCTCGTCCATCATCTCGCCGAAGGTGGGCAGGGTCCGGTCGACGAACCTCCCGCATACGATCTTTTCCTGAAAGGCGATGTCGACCTCCCGCGTGTCGGCCCCGTGGCGGATCTCCGCGTTGTCGTGGTAGAAGCGCATGAGGTCGATGCCCGTGCCGAGCTTGTTCAGCCGCGCGTAGAGGGTCGAGCAGGGTGCGATGACCTCGATGAAGCGGAATCCCTTGCGCTGGATTGCCTCCTTGAACGACTTGGTCATCCGTCTCACGTGGAGACAGGTCCAGCGGGCCACGTACGTCGCCCCGCAGCTCGCCGCGAGGTGCGGGAGGTTGAAGGGCCTCTCGAAGTTCCCGAACGGCATCGTGGAGGTCCTCGCCATCATAGGGGTCGTGGGGGCGTTCTGCCCGCCGGTCATCCCGTAGATGAAGTTGTTCACGAGGATGACCAGAAGGTCCATGTTGCGCCGGGCGGCATGGATGAAGTGGTTCCCGCCGATCCCGACAAGATCCCCGTCGCCGGAGAAGACCGTCACGAGCAGCTCCGGTCGGCCGAGCTTCAGACCCGTTGCGAAGGGGATGGCCCGGCCGTGGGTTGTATGGAATCCGTCGAGCTTCATGTAACCCGCGGTCCGGCCCGTGCAGCCGATCCCGGAGACGATGGTGACCTTGTCGAGGTCGACCTTCGTTTCCTCAAGGGCCGTAGCGAAGCACTTCACCACCGTCCCGATGCCGCAGGTCGGACACCAGATGTGCGGCATCCGATCCATCCGGATGTAGGGCGCGATCGGGTGCTCTTCCGGACGAACCTGCGTCGCGTTCGCTGACCTGCTCATCTCGTTACCTCCAGGATGGCCTCGACGATCCTCTCGGGATCGTGGACGGCCCCACCGCCGTGCGGAACGCAAACGACGGCGGCCTGCCCCGCGGCGGCGCGTTCCACTTCCAGAACCATCTGTCCGTAGTTGATCTCCGGGACAACGAACGCCTTCGCTTCATGCGCGAGTGCGCGGATCCGCTTCTCCGGAAACGGCCAGGCAGTGATGAGCCGGAGGAATCCGACCCTGATCCCCTTTTCCCTCGCGCGGTCGATCGCCATCCGGGCCACGCGAGCGGTGATCCCGTAGGCCACGACGATCACCTCCGCCCCGGCGATCCCATCTTCCTCGAGTTGGATGATCTCCTCGGCATGGTTCTTGATCTTCTCGATGAGGCGCCGGACACAGCTTTCCTGGCACTCGACGTTCATGGCCGGATATCCGCGCATGTCGTGCGTAAGGCCGGTGGTGTGAAACCGGTAGCCGTCGCCCGCTCGCGCGAACTCGGGAACCGACCGGCCGTTGACCCGGTAGGGCAGATACCGATCCGGCGGCTCCGCGGTGAGGACCCTGGGCACGACATCGATCTCTTCCGCGCGTGGGATCACGACCTTCTCGGTCATGTGGCCGACGCATTCGTCCATCATGAGAAGGACCGGCACGCGGAAGCGCTCGGCCAGGTTGAACGCGTCAATCGTGAGCGTGAAGGCCTCCTGGGGGGACTGGGGGCAGAGGGCGATCACCTCGTAGTCGCCGTGGGAACCCCAGCGGGCCTGCATCATGTCGGCCTGGCCGACCATGGTGGGCAGGCCGGTGGAGGGCCCGCCCCGCTGCACGTTGACGACGACGCACGGTGCCTCCATCATCGCGGCGAGGCCGATGTTCTCCATCATCAGGCTGAAGCCGGGCCCGCTCGTCACCGTCATCGACTTCGTGCCGGTCCATGATGCTCCGATCACTGCGGCCATGCTGGCCAGCTCGTCCTCCATCTGGATGAACGTTCCCCCCATCATGGGAAACCTCCGCGCGATGCGCTCCACGACCTCGGTCGAGGGCGTGATGGGGTAGCCGGCAACGAATCGGCAGCCCGCGGCCATCGCTCCCTCCCCGCATGCAAAGTCTCCGTCCAGGTAGTGAGAGCCGGTCAGAACGCCTGAAGGATCCGCTTTCAAGTCCAGTCCTCCCTTCGCGCCTGTGTCACCAGGTAGGGCTCACGCCGTCCCCGAGGATTCGGCCACGGTGGCGGGATCGTCCCCATCTGTGACCAGGACGCTATAGATCGCGAAGTCCGGGCAGATCATCTCGCAGAGGTTGCAGTTGACGCATTCGCCCTGCTTCAAGACCTCGGGCGGGTGGTAGCCCTTGCTGTTGAACCTGGTTGACAGCACCAGCACGCCCTTCGGGCAGTATTCGACGCAGAACCCACATCCCTTGCATCGATCAATGATGATCCGCACATCGCCAAGCGGGATCTTGATCGAGTCGAGATCAAGCGGTTTCCGCCAGTACTTCATGGAGCACTCCCTTGTGTCGGCCCCCTCATGGCAGAGCGAGATCGTGTTGTGGGTTTCCGGACGGTCCGTCCCCGTGACTTCGCGGCCGCCTCTCCTTCAGCGAGGCCGGACCGATCGTCTTGAAACGGACATCCCCCAGAGGTGCGGGCGACCGAACAGCCTTTCTCGATGTATGCAGCACAGCGCAGACAGCAATCTCCCGCCAGGTCGCCCTTCGCGAGCAGGGTCACGGCGAGACGTTCCAGAAGCTGGGAGAACACCTCGATCTCCTTGGGATCGAAGGCTTCGAGTATCGGCGCGAGATGACCGAGTTTCCGTCGGTCGATCTCCTGCATCAAGCGGCGTCCCGCCGCGCTCAAGGTCAACAGCGTCGCCCTTCGGTCCCGCTTCGACGGCGTGCGAACGACGAGTCCGAGACTCTCGAGCTTGTCGGTGTTCTTCGTCGCCGCGGGAGGGCTGATCCCGAGGAATCCGGCCACAGCCCCGAGCCGGTGAGGACCGTCGCCGGCCATCAGTCGGAGCAGATGGAGATGCGGGAGCGTCAGCGGCAGGGGCGTCGCTTCGCGGAGGGGGAGGGCTTCTAGGGTTTCGCGGACTGCCGAGGAGAAGAGATGGCTACTCCGCAAGAAGGAGAAAAAAGTCTTCCCGTCTTCTGCCGTGTCTGCTGTCCGCGGCCCGCCAGGCAATCTTGGATGGACAGACGCTCGGGGCATTTGTTTAACCCCGTTACATGTTTCCTGCGAGAAGTATGTTACGTATGCTGGCCCAGATGAGTCAAGAAAAGTCTCTCGGCGAGGCTCTTTGCAGTCCACCCACGGGACCTCGGAGGGTAGGAGCTATCGGCCCGACCAAGACGAAAAGGTCTTCATTCTCAGCCATCAGCCGCCCGGCGGGTGGTTCAGGACTGGACAAGAGACCGCTCTTGGGAGGGATTCCGCCCGGATTGGGCGCAGCAATTGACTCGCCGGGGTCTTACAACTGGGTTTTCGAATGTGGGTTACGGCCGGAGAGGGATTGATTTGCTTGATTCACTGGATGCAGGAACTTAATGATGTGGTCAGGGCATCTTCACACCGGGGCCTTCCGAACGGCCTAGGGTCCCTGCCTCGGCTGGTTCCGTCCGCAGTCAAGAAAACCAGGCGGTCTTGGAACGACCGGGCTTAGTCGATCGCGTACTCCTGTGCCTCGGGGTCGAACTCGGGTTCGGTTCCGTAGAAGTCATCGTCCCAATTCGAGGAGTTTCGCATTCCAAAGGAATCCTCCGCGATCAGGCTAGCTGCTCCGCCCGTAGCAAGTTGGAGCCCGGCCCTTCTTTTCTCAACGGCCCCATGGACAACGTAACCAGTTATACAACCAATAAGCAAGAAGAGCAGGTTCATGCCGGTGCCTCCCTTCTTGGCAGCATATTATTCTGGGGTAATGTGTATGCGATCGTCAAGAGGTAATTACGGCTTGCCCACCCCGCTGCCTCTCGGTCCCGAAAACCCGAGGAGCGCCCCCGGCAACGGATTGTGGTAGGTCACCAGAACCAAAAGCTGCCACCCCGCTCCCCGATCCCCTTGGCAGAATCCCTTCGTCAAGGGCTGATCGGAACCACTAGCCCGCACTTCTCACCACCGTTCGTCGCGAAACGGCGTCAGAGGGCCGGAGATGCAAGTCGCGCGATGCGAGGACGACGCAGGCATACTCGGTGCAGTATGCCGAGGAGGCCGAGCGAGCGCGGCGCAGCAGGTGCGGCCCTATGCGCCGTTGCAGCAGAATGCTGGTGAGAAATGCGGGCAGGGGCGAATCGGGCTACGACGAATCGATCCTCCGGTTCACTGAAGCCGCCGCGCGGGGGATGTTCGACCATCTCCGGCTCCCCCTCGTAAACCGCGCGCTCGAGAAGAGGGGCGATCCCGCGGAGATCCTCGCACGTCTGTTCGCTTATGATGACTCAGCGGATCTGCCGGGGGAGCGGGGCGAGAAGGAGGGCTGGCAAGGGACAAGGCGGAATGGTCGACGGTGCCGCGACTCCTGAGGTCAGAGAGAGATCGAGTTTTCGGGAAGGACAGCTGTGGCGTACGGCTGTTCTGAATCCAGAATCAGGTTTAGAATCCGCATAGTCCACCGGAACCCCGCCTATCGCAGGGCACATCGCGATCACGTAAGAAGGAGATCACCGGTCCATGAAGACAACTTGCCTCTACCCCCGTCTCGCGCTCGCCTGCGTCGCGCTCGGCCTGGTTTTCGGCTGCGCGGGTCAGAAGCCCGCCCTGAAAGCTGGTTCGCCGATCGATGTCACAGAGCCGGTCTCGATTGCGCAGCTCTCCACGAATCCTGCGCAGTTTGTGGGCCAGACCGTCCGCCTTGAGGGGACGGTCAGCAAGGTCTGCAAGGGGAGCGGTTGTTGGGTCGAGGTACGGGCGGCTGACGGCTCATCCATCCTCGCGCGCAGCCTCGATCATTCGATCCTCGTCCCTACGGATTGCGAGGGGCGGCGGATCGTCGTCCAGGGGGTCGTTAACGAGATTCTCCCGGAGAGATCCGAGGAGGCAAGCCACGAAGAGAAAGCCCAGCACGAAGGCCAGGTGGCCCACGAGTGTCCACAGCCTGCGTATCTCGTGGCCACATCCGGGATCGAGTTGTACTAGCCTGGATTTCCACGGACCGGAATTCCCCTAACGCCTCCGGCGTCCCGGTC